>NZ_WUQY01000004.1 GCF_009829085.1 Sphingobacterium bovisgrunnientis | reverse complement strand
CCGACTTCGTGAACATTGAAAATAAATTAGCGAAACAAGGTAAAATCATGAATAATGCTGTTTCTTCTTTCATATATATGAGAAACTAGCCAAAGTCAAGAAAGGAGAAACAATGTTTCTCCCTATTTTTTTAAGCTAACTCTAATAGCACAGGACAGTGATCTGAATGCACCGCATCTGGTAATATTTTAGCCCCAACAATTCTATCTTGCAAAGCTTGCGAAGCCATATTGTAATCAATACGCCAACCTAAGTTTTTGCCTCTTGATCCGGCTCTATAGCTCCACCACGTATAATGATAGGGATCAGGATTCAGTGACCGAAATGTATCTATAAATCCAGAATTAATAAAATTCTCCATCCACTCCCGCTCAGCAGGCAAAAATCCTGAAGTATTCGCATTTGATTTTGGATTGTGAATATCGATAGCACGGTGACAAATATTATAATCGCCACTAATAACTAAATTAGGATGTTCCACGAGTAACTTATGCGCATAATGGTGAAAATCATCCAAGAATCTATATTTAAAATCTTGACGTACATCACCCGTTGTTCCTGACGGAAAATAGGTACTCATGACCGACACATCATCAAAATCCGCACGAATTATTCTCCCTTCGAAATCATAATCTTCGTGACCGCAACCGTATTCTACATGTTTTGGTGTAATTTTAGTTAAGATTGCTGTACCGCTATAGCCCTTTTTCTGCGCGGGATACCAATAGTGCTCATAACCCATTTGTTCCAAAAATAGAATTTCTGGTACTTGATCTGGCGTAGCTTTTATTTCCTGTAAACAAACGACATCTGGATTAACCTCCGTCAACCATCCTAACCAATCTTTTTTTAGTGCCGCTCGTAGTCCATTAACGTTGTATGTGATTATTTTCATAGACTAGAGTTTGTAGTTCTTGGACTTGAATCCGTCAAATAACTTAGTAAAAAAACCATTTTTAGGTTTTAACCCATTCATTTCTCTTTCAGTATTTATTGCTTCGCGACGTGTCAACAAACGAATATGCATTGGCTCATCTGTAATCGGTCTATCCACATTATTTGTGGATACAGCAGCGATTTGATCGACAGCCTCAATTCCTTTTAAAACCTCGCCAAAGACTGTATAGTTACCATCCAAATGCGGCGTACCACCAATGGTTTTGTAGGCTTCACGCTGTTGTTCTGAGAATTGCTTTCCTTGCATACGCATAGTTACCAAGGAATCTAAACCAGCATCTGAGAATTTACGTCCTTGCACAATGTAAAATTGCGAACCCGATGATGACTTTGCAGGATTATTGTCTCTTGCTGCACCTAGTACACCTTTTTTGTGAAATAATCCTTCTTGAATCTCGGAATTGATTTTATAATCTGGTCCACCATTACCCAGTACAGTTAGACTTGTGGTTGTAGGCTCCTTAGATTCAGGGTCACCACCTTGAATCATGAAATTTTTAATCACACGGTGAAATAGAATACCATCGTAATATCTTTCACTCACTAACTTCTTGAAGTTGTCACGATGCTTGGGTGTTTGGTTATACAATTGCGCCAGCATTACACCTTTGTTAGTTTTGATTTCTACATAGTAATGTTGTGGCTTTTGTGCAAAACTTTGCATTACGAAAAAAGTCAAAACGAGACTTAAAACTATTCTTTTCATTTATATTATTTTATATAAAATCTAAATCTTGGAAGTAGTCAATAATCAACGATTTCATGATCAACTCTTGCTCTAATAATGTATAATTAGGAACGGGTTTTACCAATTTCCAATGCGGCCAACCATCCTCATCTGAACCTTCCAACTCATAAAAACCCATCGAAGAAAACAACCTGCATGTCGCAATATGCATCAGTTCTTCTTTTTCTCGTTTCGAAAATTGTTTTGGTCCTTTTCCCAATTCCTGTACACCGATCAAAAATAGCATGACTTTCAGATCCGGTAATTCCATGTCAAAACTTTGCGCAATGGCTTCCCGAAGAACATTCCACTTTTGATTTACTTCTGTTGCTTTCATATACTAGCTATTGCGCCAAAATACTATTTATAATTTGGTTTTGGCACAACCTGATTTAATCGTTACGTTATTTCGACAATTTCAAGATGAGATCTTGACATCTTTTCTCCACCATCGCATATACTGGCTCAAACATCGCGTCATCGTAATACGGATCTGGCACAATATCGTCGTCCAAAAACAGCGACACTTTCGCCTTTTGAGCATCATTTTGCGCAAGTCGAATTACATCCTTATAATTCTGTCTATCCATAACTAAAATACGATCGTATTTATCGAATAACGCCGTTGTAAAATGTTGTGCTTTCTGCGTAGAAATATCCACTCCGTATTTTTTAGCTACTGCAATACTGCGTCTATCTGGACACTGACCGACATGCCAATCACCTGTTCCTGCAGAATCTATTTCCCAGCCTAAATTTTTGCTATCTGCTATTTGTTGTAAAATGCCGTGTGCCAATGGCGATCGACAAATATTTCCTAAACAAACCATTAAAATCTTCATAGCACAAAAATGTCTTTTTATTCTGTAAAAACAAAAATGGCTTCCCGAAGAAAGCCATTTTATATCAATTAAGTATTGCTATTAGTATTCAATAGGAACATTTAGTTCAACTGTGCTACCGCGTTGAGGCACACCTTTGATACGTACAATGTTACGTCTTGTTGATGACAATGCTGATTCTACATCATCCACACTGTTCACCGCTTTTCCATTTACTTCAGTGATTACTAAACCTTTTTCTACACCGAAGTATTCGAAAACACCACCTCTGTGTACTTGAGTCACGATAACCCCAGACGACACACCCAATTCTTTCTTACGTGCATCCGTTGCAGGAATGAAACTAGCACCTAATTTATTGAAGATTTCGGTTGCGCTTGCACTTGGTCCATCTTCACCACCTTTACCTTTTGTATCTTCTTCAGCTTTTAGCGTTAAGTTTACATCTTTCTCTTTGCCCTCACGCTTGTATGTGATTTTTACTTTATCACCTGGACGAAGTCTAGCTACACGCTCTTGTAAATCTGAAGATGAGTAAATGGTTCTGCCTTCGATTTTAGTAATAATGTCACCGCCTTTGATACCAGCACTTTCTGCAGCACCACCTTTTACAACATTTTGTACATAAAGACCATTAACGTCATCAATACCTTTTTCTTTACGCAAAGCTTCATTCATTTCAGTGAACGTTACGCCAATGAAACCGCGTTTTACACTACCGAATTCTTTAAAGTCATCCAAAATCTTTTTAGCCAAGTTAATTGGGATAGCAAATCCATATCCTGCATATACACCTGTTGGGGAAGCAATCGCTGAGTTGATACCAATTAATTCACCACGCGCATTCACCAACGCACCCCCACTATTACCTTTGTTAATTACCGCATCTGTTTGAATAAATGACTCAATCGCTGTATTGATAATTTGTTGATCTTGATCACCGAAGCCACGAGGCTGTTGTTGCTGTGAATCTCCCAAAATACCAATTTGACGACCTTTTGCACTAACGATACCCGCTGTAACCGTAGATTGTAAACTCAATGGATAACCTACAGCTAATACCCACTCACCAATTTGTACATTATCCGAATCACCCATTTTTACCATTGGCAAATTTGTAGCACTCACTTTTAATAAAGCTAAATCCGTGTTGGCATCTTTACCAATGACTTTAGCTTCGAAAGTGCGTTTATCTGTCAGTTGTACTTCGATTTTATCTGCATTTTCAACAACGTGATTGTTTGTCACGATGTAACCATCAGGAGTCAAAATCACACCAGACCCAGAAGCTTGCTGTTGACGAGGTTGTGCTTGCTGACGGCGTTGTGGTGCACCGAAAAATTCCTCAAACATATCGAATGGAGAACTTCCGCCACCACCGCGTTGCGATCCGCGCGCAGTCATTGTCACTTTTATATGTACTACTCCAGGAGATACCGCTGCTGCTGCCTGCGTGAAATCTGGATTTCCTGTCGACGACATAATTTCTGCCGAAGGATTATTTGCATAATATACTTTTTGCTGTTCTTCTAATGTCATGTTTCCAAACTGTTTGTCTTCAAACAATTTGTATCCACCTACAGCTATTGCTCCACCTAAGACAGCTGTCAATAAACTTATTCCTATTTTTCTCATATTATTTATTGCTGTTTTAAAATTCTAAATTATTGTATTTCTATTCTTACCTTGTGGCATTCAAATCTAATACCATATTAGCAGATGACATATCCTTTGTCAGTTAAATTTTGTTAACAAATCACGTGTAGACAAGCTATTTAACAAGTTTTAACAAATTGGCTTTAGTTTTGTAACAAGAATATTAAATTTGAGCTAAATTTTCAAATATATGAGCAGAAAAATCCAATTTTCTAAATACCAAGGCGCAGGAAACGATTTTGTATTGATAGATAACAGAAATAACCTTTTCGATAGAAATAACAAAGATTTGGTTAAAAAGTTATGTGATCGCCGATTTGGTATTGGTGGGGATGGCTTGATGTTGCTTCAATATAATGAAAATTTTGATTTTGAGATGGTTTATTACAATGCAGATGGTGGCGAAGGCACCATGTGTGGTAATGGTGGACGCTGTATAGTTGCATTCGCAAGAGATCTGGAAATTATTTCAGACAAAACTGACTTTGTGGCAGTTGACGGTCCACACGCGGCAGAAATTACTGCCGACCAAGTCAATTTAGGCATGATCGATGTAAACATTGTTGAGCGTGATAATGATGCATTCGTCTTAAATACGGGTTCACCTCACTATATTCTGAAAGTCCAAGATTTAGAAAATCTCGATGTATTCAAAGAAGGTTTTGCGATTCGCAATAATGAAATCTATGGCGAAAAAGGTATTAATGTTAATTTCATTGAGGCAGAAGGAAATGGATATTTTGTACGCACTTTTGAGCGTGGTGTTGAAGACGAAACTTTTGCCTGCGGAACAGGTGCTACTGCAGCAGCCATGGCAATGGCAATAGATCAAAACTTAGAGGGCGACATTACTTTACCTATTCGTGTATTGGGTGGACAGCTTTATATTTCATTTCATAAATCTGGAACTACATTCACAAATGTGTATTTAAAAGGTCCAGCGAACTTTGTATTTAAAGGCGAAATCGAAATTGATTAATTATTTCAAGTATTATTAACGTATTATTTCATCTTCCTACATTTTCAAGGTATATTAGTTGTCTTTTTTGAGGGACATACTACAGATTGATGCAACAGATAGATACTTCACATTCGTACAAATTAATATATTCTTTTGGTGAGCACCCTTATTTGGGTTACCTTATCGAACCACATATCGTACAGCTCAATCCAAACGGTAGTCTTTCGCTTTCCTCCAAAAGAGTATTCACTAATACGGTAGATGAATTTGCGGACGCATTGGATGAAACGGATTACAAAATCATCAAACTGCTTGATGAAATCGAACAAAGTAACGTAATCAAGAAATATCACAAAAAGCCTGTTCGACCGATCGACTACTTCAGCAAAATATTTGACGATAAAGTTCGCAACTATATTCGTCCAAAATTAGAAAAGAAACTGCTGAAGGTCATGGATATGATTGGTGATAAGCCAATCTATTTGATGAGTAAAAAAGATGGTTATCCTGCAGAACAACAGCTACGAATAGCAGAACAGACCACATCTATTCTTTTTCACTTCAGAAGAAATGAAGAAGAAACACGCTATTTCCCCACATTGAAATATGATGGCCACCGCATGGAATTTATGTTCAAAAATGCGGAAGTAGTCATCAATGCACAGGCTTGGCTTTTGTTGGACAATGTTCTTTATCATTTTGACCAACCCTTAGAAGGCAAAAAGCTAACGCCTTTTCTAAATAAAAGATACATCAGTGTTTCACGAGCTACAGAGCGCAAATACTATGAAACCTTTATTTCGCCTTTGATTGAAAAATATGCGGTCTACGCTGAAGGATTTGATATTAAAACACTCAAAGAAGAGGCTACACCTATTTTGACACTCAATTATGTACAGAACGGTGAATCGCATATTCAACTCAATTTTCAATACGGTGATTACACCTTCTCTCCTACCTCAGATCAAAAGGTATCTGTCCGCATGTCTTATGACGAGGAAAATGATTTGTACAGCTTTACGCGCATAAAGCGTTCGGTAATTTGGGAAAATAATCAACATAATCTGCTTGAAGAATTGGGTCTAAAAAGGCAAGATGCCTTATTTGGATGCTATACCACCAATAAAATCGAGTTCCCAAATGTATTTGAATGGCTGAGTCACAAGCAAGAAGAATTAGTTGCCAAGGGCTATATCATCAAACAAGAAACAGGTGATAAGCATTTCTTTATTGGGAAGACAACCCTAGATATCGAGATTGTCGAGGATAACGATTGGTTTGATGTACGCGCATTCGCGAATTTTGGACCTTATAAAATTCCTTTCATACAACTACGTGATCATATTCTGAATAGAATTCAGGAATTTACCCTTCCCAATGGTGAAATAGCCATTATCCCAGAGGAATGGTTTGCGCAGTACGAGCATTTGTTTCAATTTGCGATAAAGAAGAATGGGCTTCAGCTCAATAAAGCTCACATCGGGATTTTACATGAAATATCCGAACATACTGCTTTGACGATGAGTCGTAAATTACAAAACCTAAGCAATTTTGAAGAGATCACTAAAGCAGAACCACCTGTTGACTTCAATGGCAGTTTGCGTCCGTACCAAGAGGCTGGTTACAATTGGTTTCATTTCTTACAAGAATTCAAATTCGGCGGTGTCTTAGCTGATGATATGGGTCTGGGGAAAACGGTACAAACTTTAGCCTTATTGCAAAAGCAAAAAGAAGAGTTGAAGAGCACCGATCATGCGAAAACTTCTTTACTGGTGCTTCCGACATCACTCGTTTATAACTGGCAAAAAGAAGCAGACAAATTCGCCCCTAAGCTGCGTATTCTAATGCATGTAGGATCGAATAGATTCAAAGATGCGTATGCATTTACCCATTTTGATTTAGTGATTACGACCTATGGTATAGTGCGTAGTGATGAAGAGCTTTTTAGTAAGTTCTTCTTCAACTATATTATTTTGGACGAAAGTCAAAATATTAAAAACCCAACTTCCAAGTCTTTTAAATCTATCAAATCACTTAAAAGCAGACACAAACTAGCGTTGAGCGGAACACCTATAGAAAATTCTGTTTCGGATATTTGGTCTCAAATGCACTTTTCGAATCCTGGATTATTGGGAAGTTATTCTTTCTTTCAAAAAGAATTTGTGATTCCAATTGAGAAAAAGAAAGATGAAAGTACAGCAAAGCGTTTGCAAGCGATTATAAAGCCGTTTGTACTGCGACGCACCAAAAGTCAGGTAGCGACAGAGTTGCCTCCTAAAACCGAACAAATCGTGTATTGCGAGATGAATGAATCGCAAGCCGAGCTCTACGAATCGACAAAATCCGAATACCGCAATGCATTGCTTGAAGGAACAGTGAATGATAATGCGAAAGGAAATCAAATCGCTTTATTACAAGGTTTAACCAAGTTGCGCCAACTGGCGAATCACCCCAAAATGGTTGACGCCGATTACACCGAAGATTCGGGGAAATTCGAGGCTGTCATCAACATGTTGGAATCTATCTCTACAGAAGGAAACAAAGTGCTGATCTTCTCTCAATTTGTAAAGCATCTGGATATATTCAAATCATACTTCAAACAAAAAAATATTCCTTTTGCGTATTTGGACGGTGCAACGAAAGATAGAGCGCAAGCGGTACAAGAGTTTAAGGAAAATGATGCTGTCAAGGTTTTCTTAATCTCCATCAAGGCTGGTGGTGTTGGTCTAAACTTAACAGAAGCGGATTATGTATTTATCTTAGACCCATGGTGGAATCCTGCGGTCGAGCAACAAGCTATTGATAGATCACACCGCATCGGACAAACCCGCAATGTATTCATCTATAAATTTATCAGTAAGGATACCGTAGAAGAGAAAATAGTGGCTCTACAAAACCGCAAAATGTCAATCGCTACATCACTTATCACTACAGAAGACAGTTTTGTAAAATCGCTTTCGCAAGATGATTTGAAGGAGTTATTGAGGTAGTAGTTATTGAATTTTTTTTACTATTTCGTCATTTCGAAAGAAACACAATGTAGTGAGAAATCAATTAAAAGATTTCTCCTGACGACGAAATGACTCGGTTTAGGTTACTATTACGAGTAGTTTTTAATTTTCATGCTGTTCAACTATAAAACTAAGAACATTTTTAAAATATTCTTTTAGGTTTTCAAACTCATGTTCTCCCGGATACCAGTTCGCAAATTTCCAATATCTCCAATCTTCATTTTCTGATTTTGGAGGCAATAATAAAAATTGTTGCTCTTCTAATTTTCCACCTACAATTATCGCATTATCCAATTCCGGCAGAACATCGTACGCATCAATTATTTCTGGAGCAAAGTTTTTCAGATAATCAATTTCCGTAATCCTTTCAAAACTTGGCTCTATATCATTCGGGGATGAAAAACCATTTGTTATTCTCAAAAACTCTTTGTAATCCTCTGGTAGTTTCACACCAAGCTTGCCTTCAACTTCTGCTACTTCCCTTTCGGTTGATGGAACTTCACCAAGCCATTCATTTTTTATTTGTTCAACAGTAAAATTGAAATCTTCATATTTGATTGCTTTCTGAGAAATTTCGATTAACAAATTTTTCATTAGTTCTATTTTATGCAGATTTGATAAACAATTGCCTATAGCATCTAAATATACACAATAGCCTTAAAAATCAGACACCTACTAAAGAATTATAAAACAAGAAAAACTGTAAGAAATCTTACAGCTTTTGACAATCCTCCTAAGAGCTTATTCTTTTAGATTAAACTTTTTTTCGCTAATAATTCAGCTACATTTATTGCATTCACACGAATCGAATCATCTTGAAATGAGTTTTCTACACCATCTTCTTCAGCAAATGCAGAGCATAATCTATTGTTGTGATATTACTTAAAGCTAAGCGCAATTGTCCTTTTACTTCTTTTAGATTACTAATAGAAGGATTTGCTCCTACGAAAGCCAATACTTTTCCAAACTGATCCGATTCGAAATAGCTGGATTTCGCATTGCTGATAAAGAAACCTTTCAATGTTTGCTTCTTGTATGAGATCTTCTCAAAACCAATTTCTTTGCCTAGCCATTGCAAACGCAGTGTATTAAACAGTTCAAATACAGGTGCAGGAATAGGACCAAAACGGTCTTCTAATTCCTTCTCAAAAGCCGTGAGCTGTTGTTCATTTTCGAGCTTCGCAATATCATTATACAAATTGTAACGCTCGCCAATATTAGTTACATATTCGTCTGGAATCATCACTTCCAAGTCGGTATCTATTTGCGTGAACGATACGTATTTTCTGTTTTGTTCGTCCGCAAACAATTCACCAAACTCATCATCTTTCAATTCTTGAACGGCTTCATCCAAAATCTTATTGTACATCTCAAAACCAATCTCCGCAATAAAGCCCGATTGCTCCGCACCCAACAAGTTACCCGAACCACGAATATCCAAATCGCGCATCGCCACATTGAAACCTGAACCTAATTCGGAGAACTCCTCAATAGCCGAAAGTCGTTTGTACGCTTCTGGTGTCAAAGTTGACATCGGTGGACTCAACAAATAACAAAAAGCCTTCTTGTTCGAACGACCTACACGACCACGCATTTGGTGCAAATCACTTAACCCAAACATATGTGCATGGTTGATGATAATGGTATTGGCATTCGGGATGTCCAAACCAGCTTCAATAATCGTCGTGGCCACTAACACATCAAAGTCGTGGTTGATAAACTTCAACATCACATCTTCCAAGTCATCACCTTCCAACTGTCCGTGTGCTACGCCCACGCGAGCTCCTGGGACAAGCTTTTGAATCATTGCGCCTAGTTGCTTCAAATCAGCAACGCGGTTATGAATAAAGAATACCTGTCCCCCACGATCCAACTCGTAAGCCACAGCTTCTTGAATCAAGGCTTCACCAAAAACATGCAATTCTGTCTGCACAGGTTGTCTGTTTGGTGGAGGTGTCGAGATAATACTCAAGTCACGCGCGCCCATTAATGAGAAATGCAATGTACGTGGAATAGGTGTTGCGGTCAATGTCATCGAATCCACATTGGCGCGCATTACTTTTAATTTCTCTTTGACTGATACACCAAACTTTTGTTCCTCATCGATAATCATCAGACCGAGGTCTTTGAATTTTACATCCTTGCTCACCAAGCGATGTGTACCGATGATAATATCTATTTTACCCTCTTCGAGTTTTTTAAGAGTTTCTTTGATTTGTTTCGTAGACTTAAAGCGATTGATATAGTCAATATTCGCAGGAAGACCTTTTAGACGCTCGGAAAATGTACGGAAATGTTGCAATGCCAGAATCGTTGTCGGTACCAAAACCGCAACTTGCTTGCTGTCTGCTACGGCCTTGAACGCTGCACGAATAGCCACTTCAGTTTTCCCAAAACCGACATCACCACACACCAATCTGTCCATCGGATGTGGGGACTCCATGTCACGCTTCACATCGTTGGTCGCTTTTTCTTGATCTGGCGTGTCCTCATAGATAAAGGACGCTTCTAATTCTTTTTGCAAATACGTATCTGGACTAAATGCATTACCTGTCTGAGCTTTACGCACGGCATACAATTTAATCAGGTCACGCGC
The DNA here is from genome assembly GCF_009829085.1 of Sphingobacterium bovisgrunnientis. Taxonomy (GTDB): domain Bacteria; phylum Bacteroidota; class Bacteroidia; order Sphingobacteriales; family Sphingobacteriaceae; genus Sphingobacterium; species Sphingobacterium bovisgrunnientis. Next base: position 143,579 of record NZ_WUQY01000004.1, on the reverse strand, counting down.
GATATCTTTAACCTTTTTCTTGGTTGTTTTCTTCAGTTTGTCCCAGGCATCCGTTCCCAACTTATTCATTTTAGGAACTGTACCTTCCTTGCCCGAATATTTCGAAATACGGTTTAAGGAGTTGATATTGACATACAAGAGGTCATTGTCTGCATAGATCAGACGAATCATCTCTTGCGTCTTGCCATTCACATCGACCTTTTCCAAACCCGCATATTTACCTACACCGTGATCTATATGGGTGATGTAATCACCTGGCTTTAGGTCACGCAATTCTTTCAACGTAATCGCCTGCGAACGCTCATACGCTTTGATGCGCTTGTATTTATAGTAGCGATCAAAAATCTGGTGATCTGTATAGCAAGCCAATTGTATCGTGTCATCACGATAACCTTCACGCAAAGCTTTATAGATTGGCGTAAAAGTCACCGACTTATCGATGTCATCCAAAATAGCATAGATACGCTCAACCTGTTTTGTCGAGTCCGAAAATATCAGATTTTTTATCTTCTTGCTTTCGTTTTCTTTGAAATTATGAATCAACAAGTTGAAATCCTTGTTGAAGGATGGCTGCGGATGGGTATCAAAGTTGATAACCTCATCTGCCTTAAAGAAGAACTGCTTACCAAACTCTACATTCGGAAAATCAAACAACATCGAACCGAAGTTCTTGTCATCCGTAAACGTAAAACGCGGATCTACTAAGTCTGGATTGTTTTTGAGATCGGCTTCGGACAAGGCTTTCCACAATTGGGAAGCTTTTTTGTAGCCTTCTTGGATAATATCAAAAGTGAATTGCACATCTTTAATCCAAATCACCGAATCCCTATCGATGTATTCGAGGAGGGAAATATGGTTATTGGCTAAAAACTTTGCTTGTACATTGGGAACAATCGTTACGGTGTGTATCTTACTCACCGAAAGCTGACTTTCGATATCAAAAGTACGGATGCTCTCGATCTCATCGCCAAAAAACTCCACACGATACGGCAAATCATTCGAAAAAGAGAAAATGTCGACTATACCTCCACGAATGGCAAACTGCCCTGGCTCGTACACAAAATCTACCCGTTCGAAATCGTATTCGTACAAGAACTCATTGATAAAATCAATACTCAACTTGGTATTCTGTGTGATCGGTAAGGTATTTTTCTCTAAATCTTGACGATTGATCACCTTCTCTGCAATGGCTTCGGGGTAGGTAACCACGATTTTTGGCAGTTCGGAAGTATGGTTGAGCGAACTCAGCGTTTCGGCACGTTGCAATACATGTGCACTATCCAGTTGCATGAAATCAAAAGCCTTACGGTAAGAGGCGGGAAAAAACAAAATCTGCTTGTCAAACAAACTCTCCAAATCACTCAAAAAGTAGGATGCCTCCTCATGCGTCGGCAGAATAAAGACATACGGACGCTCGTGCAGATGATAAGCCGAAGCCGCGACCATCGCATCCGATGACCCAATAAGTCCTTTGAGTTGGATTTTAGGATTTTTACTTTGAATTGCCTTTACAAGTGTAGTGACTTGTGTTGTTTTCCCGTAATGTGCTAAGATTTCCTGAATATTCACTTAAGTCCCAATGTTTTCACCAAAGTTAGTAAAAATATGGGAGTGGGGATTAGTCCAATCTTATGCGATTATAATTTATAGTTTCATTATATTAGTGAACAAACCAATGACCTATGAAGTTAATACTGTTCACATTAGTATTAATCTTGTCCTATAATACTAGTCACTCACAACATAAAGTTTGTGTAGATGTTATTAAAAATGATGGGGGAAAATATTATATTCTTTATTCTGACAGTACTTGGGACATAACTACAAAATCTACTTATGATGTTTATAATATTGTTAAAAGTGATAATTCTGACAAAACTGTCAGTAAGAAAAGTGTCTCATTAAATTCTAAACCTGTTCAATCTTCTACTACAAAAACGAGTAAAATTACGACTACTGGTACTAAAAGTAGAACTTCCGTTAGATCAACAACTTCCTCTATTTGTGGTGCAAGAACTAAAAAAGGTGGCTCATGCCAAAGACGTGTTGTTGGAGATGGCTATTGCTATCAGCATCGGTAATTTTTTTTCTTCTGTGTCAACCTCTACGTGCATTGTATGTAATTAGTTCAAATTGTTATAATTTCTAGATATTTCACTTTGTTCAATATGACAGTTTGAAATTGTCATTTCGACGATAGGAGAAATCTATAAATCAGACCTCATCATTAAGAAATATCCATGATGGATTAAAGACATTTATTAATTCTTCTTTTTTACTTCTGCGCCAACCTTTTAATTCTTTTTCTCTATCTATTGCATCATTTATATTGTGATATCTTTCCCAATAAATTAAGTAGTATACATTGTATTTTCCTGTGAAATGGCGTTTAGTAGTTTGAGAATCAATATAATGTTCATACAATCTTGTTTGTATGTCATTAGTAACACCAATGTACAAAACTGATCGATTTGCATTGGTAAGGATATATACAAAATAGTTATGTATCATAATGATTCTGATTTACTGTAATAATGATTTTAGTTATTTCACTAGGTTCAATATGACAGTGTGAAATTCTCATTTCACTTTATTTCGTTCGACAAGACAATTGTACAATAGTAGATTCTCTTAAAAAGTTGCTCCTTGTCAAAGGTGTTTGTTAGGCGGAGGATATTGTTATCAACATGGATATTCACAAAAAGAATTTGTAGAACAAGAACATACAATCTTAATATATATACACACAAAGATAGTATTCCTCAATCTCTTGAAAATAAGTATAAATCTTCCAAATTTCAAAATTTCGCATCGCAGCTAAGTCGCCTCAAATTCACATCTTCTTAGGGCTCTATTTGGGCTTTGTTCGGAAGTTGTTCGGAAAAAATGCCATTTTTCCGAAGCCGACCCGAAGCCGACCCGAAGGAGATCCGAACAAACCCCTGAAAAGTTAGGTTTGTCAACAAAGTACAATCTGTGCCAAACCTTGCCAAATGTGTATCATTTTGAGACAATTTAGGCAAATGTTGTCCATTTGTGTTTTTGGACTGGTATTGCACATCTTTTGTAACAAAATCTGGGAAGAATGCTACAAATAAAAAAAGTCTGCACTCCTGCAGACTTTCATACTAAACAAAAATTACCCAGTACCTATGGATAAGTCGTTACGACTTTATTAATTTTCCAGCCTTCTGCAGATTGGATCAGTGTAATGTAGTCTACTCTTTTGAACGTACCGAAATCCATAGTCACTTTGCTGATCGACGTGCTACCTACCTGATCTACGATTTCAATAGTTTGTGTGGAGTTATATTTTAAGTCTTTGACAGATTTCAAATAGTTTACGTATTCTTTCTTGCCAAATTTCTCGTTGTTAGCACTATTGCTGTATTCAAAGTTGTCAGCAAACATTTCTTTAGTGTATTCTGAACTCCCCAACAAAGATGCGCCTACATAGTTCATGACAACTTCTTTGCTGTTCAATTCTTTATAAGGTTTGCTATCAGCGTGAGCGTAAAAAACAGTTGATACTAATGTGATAACTGCTACTGCGATTGTTTTTATATTTCTTTTCATAACTTTTATATTTTAATTTCTGGTGTTTTGTTATGACAAAGGTATAGCAGTTACGTGGGCTACGAAATGCTGTTTCGACCAGTAGAGGCAGATTTTCGGTGAAAATGGAATAGAAATCGGTAAAAATATTTAGAAGGAGGGAAAGAGATTCGGTTAAATGATTATGTTTTCATAGCCCTCTATGCCGGGCAGGCATCCTACTTTTTATCGCAAAAGTAGGCAAAGCTCGTCGCTGTACCGAGTTGCCACATCGCTATACCATCCTTACAAATGGCAACTCGCTAAGGCGACATTTAATGCACAACAAAGAATAGTGCAATAATTTGATTGTAAGAAATAGTATTATTGACTTTTTTATTCCGAACAGATGTTCTATAAGAACAGTGCACAGAGACAGAGCTTAAGACTAAAATGATTTTAGCTTATCATTAAGCCTTGCTCTTCTGCAAAAGCAAGAACCTTTTCGTATGACTCTTTTAGATCAAATTGAAGGTCTTCGTGAAGTTTATCGTATTTGTTGAAAGTCGTTTTAAGGCGTGCGGCTACATAGCGCTGCAATTTGTCAGCAGCAGCGACATAGGCTTTGTGAAATAAGGCAGGATAATGTTCGAAAGCACGTTCTAGAATCAACAAGCGAAATTCAGCTTCGCTAAATTTATCTTTCGTCACCTTCTCGTGCTCATTGATCATACCGCTGGCTTGTCGTAGCAACACGGTCAACGCGCGGTAATGGGAATACATCGCGACATTCTTTATACCCGAACGATTGGGTGCTAATAACTCATTAAGTCGTTCACGTAAGGCATTAATGCGTTCTTCCAAATCAAATTTATCTTCCAGTAATTGGAAGTGCAGTTGTTTGATCAGCATTTTGTCTTTGCTGATTAAGCGCACCAACAATTTATCTTTCTCCTTCGGAGGAAGGCTAAGAACAGCTGCTTTGAGTTCGGGGTCTTTGTGTAGCGACATTGGGTTAAAGTTAGTAAGAAATGTTGAATTTCTTAGGTTTATTGATAAGCCCTCTTGCCGGGCAGGCAGTTACTTTTTTTATCGAAAAAATTAACCAAAACCTCGTCGCTTTACCGGATTATCACAAAGTCACACCCTTCTTGCTATTGCCAATCCACTAAGGCGACATTGTTCGTACCTGTGTGGAATGTGCATAAACTTTTTTTAATCCTGAGTATTTAATGAAACAGCCATACAAACTGTGGCATTATTTACTTATCCATAAAAAGTACCATTAATTACATTAATACTACCATAATTAATGGTGTATTCAAAGTATCTTTGTGTACAATGGCAAAAGTTCCTGTTATAGCGCAATGTGTAGTGTCTGATGGGCTTAATCAAGATATTATGATTGAGAGCCTAGCGGATTATTTGGAACGAAATTCGAATCTTGTATTTCCACATCGCCATAATTTTTACCATTTTGTGTTATTCATAGCAGGACAAGGATCACATACGATAGATTTTGAAAAGTTCGTGATAGAGCCTTGGCAAATCTATTTTATGTCGCCGGGACAGATTCATACCTGGGAATTCGAAGGGGATATGCAGGGCTATGTAGTGAATTTTCATAAGGATTTATTTAAAAATGTATTGTTGCGTTCCGATTATCTGACGACATTATCGTTTTTCTCTGGATTGGTCAGAGATGAAGTATTTGTCGTGAATGAAGAGGACAGATCTTTAGTTTTACAAATTCTAGAACGTCTTGCTAAGGATAGCATGCAGAAGGAATTTGTATCAAGCTCATTGTATTACCTATTTAATCTGTTGAATTCCCGACGTGTGCCATCTGTGACTCAAGATACAAATGCGTATAATCATACCTTGTTGCGTAATTTTTTGAATCTGATAGAATCAAATTTCACGTCATTACGTCTTCCCAAAGAATATGCAGCATTATTGTACATTACTCCCAATCACTTAAACGCACTTTGCAAAGAGCTGTTGGGTCAATCCGCCGGCGAGCTGATTCGCGACCGCGTAATTTTGGAAGCAAAGCGTCTCCTGGTAATAAAAGACTACTCCGTTGCTGAAATAGCTTATGAGCTGAATTTTAACGATAATTCGTATTTTACAAAGTTTTTTAAGAAAGCAGTGGGCGTGACTCCAGAAGAATTTAGAAAACACATATAACATTAAGAAATACATATACTATGTCTACAGAATATACAATACCTAGTGAAATTAAGAGTGCCATAGATGGAAAATGCCCTCGTTGTAGAAAGGGCAACATGTTTAGAGCGCCATTATTGAGTTTCAAATCGAAGAAGATGTACGAGCAGTGCCCACATTGTGATTTAAAATTTGAGAAAGAGCCGGGCTACTTCTATGTAGCGATGTACGTGAGTTATGCTTTTATAGTAGCTCAATTGGTAGCATCATGTGTAGGAACCTATGTTTTGACAGGAAATTTGGAATCTCCATGGTTGTATTTATCTGTTGCGGTTGCCGTGGCTATTCTACTTGCGCCTTTTAATTACCGTTATTCGAGAATTGTGCTGATGTATTGGCTGACACCACAATTCAAATTTCAAGAAAAATACTTTTTGAGGAAAAAAGAAGCTTAATACGCGTATTATTCGTTTATTTTGTAACAATATAAAAGGGATTTGTCGCTCCAAGCGATAAATCCCTAATTTTATTTTTTAAACTACTACTTTGATTTATGAAATACTTTGCACTTCTCCTGTGTGTCCTTTTATCAGCATCAACTTTTGCGCAGCGAAAGGGGTATTGGCAGCAAGATGTTCAATACAAGATGGATATTGATGTCAATGAAAAGGATTACAAATACGATGGTAAAATGACATTGGTATATGGCAATAATTCCGGACAGTCTCTTTCAAAAGTTTATTTTCATTTGTACTTCAATGCCTTTCAACCGGGAAGTATGATGGACAATCGATTGGTATCTATTGCAGATCCAGACGCACGTATGGTAAAAAATTTGGGCACGAAGGAAAAGCCAGTTTACCAAAGTCGTATCTCGCAACTGACTCCGGAGCAGATTGGTTACCAAAAGATTTCTTCGATCAAAGTGAATGGCTCTGTCGCGAACTTCAAAGTTGATGGTACAATCTTAGAAGTGACATTGCCTACTGCATTAGCAGATGGTTCTAAAACTACTTTTGAGTTGGAATGGAAAGCACAAGTACCCGAACAAATACGTCGTAGTGGTCGTAATTCCAAAGAGGGTGTAGCATTTTCAATGGCGCAATGGTACCCGAAGATGGCACATTTTGATGAATTTGGATGGCATTTGGATGAATATGTAGGCCGTGAATTTATTGCACCTTTCGGAGATTTTGATGTGACTATTCATTTGCATAAAGATTATGTGGTGGGTGCATCAGGTGTATTACAAAATCCAAATGAGGTAAAAGGCTACGTAAATAAAGCAAAGATTAAGACTAAAAATAACAAGGCATCATGGCGTTTCAAGGCGGAGAAGATTCACGACTTTGCTTGGGGTGCGGACCCTAAATTTGTGGTTGATTCTACAGCTTCGGCAGGAGGTGTTAAGATATACGCAGTATATATTCCAAGTAATAAAGACGTTATTTCGAATTGGACGCAAGCTTTAGGCTTTTCGAAAGAGTTTTTTGATTTCACATCAACACGTTTTGGCGAATACCCTTGGCCTACTTACACGATCGTACAAGGTGGTGATGGCGGTATGGAATACGGAACGATGACGTTGGTTACCGGTGGTCGTAATCTGAAAAGCTTAGTAAACGTGATATTCCACGAAGTGGCACATTCATGGTATCAGCATATGTTTGGTATCAACGAAACGGTGGACGAATGGTTCGACGAAGGATTTACTTCATACATCGAAGAGCTGGGTATGCAGCATATATTTGATAAGAAAGGCGCTGTCGCAACGAATCCAATGATTGAGCCTTACCGTGCATATTACCGCTTGGCTTTGTCGGGAAAAGAAGAGCCAATGAGTTTGTTGGCTGATTATTACAATACCAACTATGGATATTCAAATCAAGCCTACAATAAGGGTGCGGTATTAGCTGAACAATTGGGCTATATTATTGGTCAACAAAACTTAGAGAAAACTTTTTTGAAATTCTATGAACAATGGAAGTTCAAACACCCTACGCCTAATGATTTCAAGCGTGTAGCGGAAGAAGTTTCAGGAATTAATTTGAAGTGGTATTTCAACTTATTTATCAACACGACGCGTAAGATCGATTATGCGGTGGAAAGTGTTTCCGACAATAATATTGTGATTCGCAATAAATCTGATATGGCGATGCCATTAGATATTTTGGTGGAATACAAGGATGGTTCAAAAGAATTATTCTATATTCCACTTCGTGAAATGCGGGGAGAAAAACCAACAGAAGATTATACGATCTACACTGGCGTGAAGCGCACCGTATTAGAAGATTGGTTTTGGACTAAACCAACATACGCATTCCAAGCTGCAAAAGGTATTGCTAAAGTTACGATAGATCCTACCCAACGTTTAGCCGATATAGAAGCAAGCGATAATATAAAAGAGATTAAGTAAGAGAAACCTGCCTCGAGCAGGTTTTTTATTTGTCGGATACAGAAAGATCTCCTATTATGCTCTGAGTCCTATTTAATTGTGCAGTTTTTTGGAATGTGCTAGTTTCAAGTATAGTTACAACTATATACATAAAAATAGAACATAATAGCATTGCTACGCAAAGTAGAAATTGTTTCATAGTTGAAGTTTTGTTAGTAATTTTTCAATAGGTGTACTCAAATTTATTAGTATTTTATATTTTAATCTATAATTATTTCACAAATACCTATTAATCGTGATACTCAAAAGAAAAAAATACATGTAATTAAATCTTAAAGAAAATGTTAATTCAAATAATCATTTACAGAACAATTTTCGTACCACACGTAATTAAGTCCTACAATAATTAATTAAATATAACTTTCGAAAGGTGAAGAGCAAGGTAAAGAATCGGATTTACAAATTTGATGATTTGTTTTTTTTAAAAAATTTAATTATGCTCAATTTAACAAAATAAATTTAAATATTAATGAAATTCATATTATGTGAAATCACACAAGTTCAATTAAATGGATAATCTGGGAAAAATAACGATTAAAACTATAGCTGAAGCATTGAATTTATCATTAACTACGGTATCGCGAGTATTGAATGGAACATCTGAAAAGTATCGAATCGCAAATACTACGCAAGAAATCGTGCTTCAAAAATCTAAAGAATTAGGTTACATACCTAATATGGCGGCTAAGACATTACGAAATAGCCGTAGTAAAACCATAGGTCTACTTCTCCCCTCTTTAGATAATCCTTTTTTTTCACAGATTGCGAGTACTGTAACAAAAACACTTTATGCTAAAGGCTATGTGGTGTTGATTAGCGATTGTAACAACAACCCAAAAGATGAGGTAAAATATTTGAAATCATTGATTGGACAAAATTTGGAGGGATTATTAATAATTCCTTGCGGAGATAAATCCAATTTCAGCGCTCTATCTAAGCTCAATATGCCAATTGTCTTCATCGATCGTATGATATCTGGAATGAAATATCTAAATGTGAGAACCAATCACTATAAGACCACCTATAAGTTAATGAATTACCTTTATACGCGAGGTCATCGAAAAATAGCATGTATACAAGGAGACCCGCAAGTTTCCTCAAACGCATCACGTGTAGCAGGTTACGAAAAGTTTATTAAAGATTATAATTTAGCATTTTCGTATATAGGAGGTAAAGAATTTACGTCAGAAAATGGATATATAAGTACTCGAGAATTGATTAGCAGTAGCGCCACCCCCACCGCCATCATATCTTTTAGTGATACTATATTATTAGGGGTTCTGCAAGCTTTAAAAGAGAATAATTGGAAAGTTCCTACACAAGTATCCGTGGTTTCGATAGATAATTCTCCCTATTTAGATTTTTTAGAAGTACCTATTACATCCATAGCGCAGCCCATCCAAACCATTGCTGAACATTCCTCAAGTGCTATTTTAGATATGATCAACAACAAAAACTCAAAGTATTCTTCCACACCTATTCTGCTAGATGCTGACTTCGTAGAAAGAAAGTCTGTGCGCACCATTAATGAATAAATTTAATATAATTGTTCGAATTAAATATTTTATTTAATTTGCGACAACGTTGTCGCAATTGACAATCAACTATCTTATGAAAAATCAAATTCTTATAGTCGGAAGTACTAATACCGACATGGTCGTTAAGACTAGCCATTTTCCGCAACCCGGTGAAACCATTTTAGGTGGTGAATTTTGCGTTTACCAAGGTGGGAAAGGTGCAAATCAAGCTGTCGCTGCAGCACGTTTAGGTGGGGACGTTGTCTTTATCTCTAAATTAGGAAATGACTCTTTCGGACTAAATTCTATTGCAGCTCTGCAAAAAGAAAACATAGACACCACCCAAGTTCTTATTGACGATAAAGTTAGTTCTGGAGTGGCTTTAATAACAGTAGATGAAAAAGGAGAAAACAATATTGTAGTAGCACCCGGTGCCAACAACACGCTTCTACCTCAAAATATCGAACATTTAGATGCTATTCTGGAGAAGTGTAAAATCTTACTCGTACAATTGGAAATACCATTAAAAACAGTACAGTTTGTTTGTCAACGAGCGAAAGAAAAAGGTGTTATCGTTGTCCTTAACCCTGCTCCAGCTACAAAATTGGATGAATCAATATTGAAATATGTGGACATTTTGACTCCTAATGAAACTGAATGTGAATTATTAACAGGATTGAAAATTAATGATAGTGTAGCGGCAGTAAAAGCCATAAACACATTATTGGAAATGGGGGTTTCCACGGTGGTAATTACACTAGGCAAACGTGGAGCTTATGTATATGAAAACAATGAGCTTACGTTAGTTCCTACAAAGGAAGTATTTGCGATAGATTCCACAGGTGCAGGAGATGTATTCAACGGGGCATTAGTGGTAGGACTAGCACAAGATAAAACATTGGTAGATGCGGTACGACTAGCTTGTGAAGCAGCAGCAATATCGGTTACGAAGATGGGCGCGCAGTCTTCGGCTCCGACTTTAGAAGACTTAAACACATCTAACTAAAATATTTAACCAATTAATTTTTAATAATTATGTTTATAGTTGAAAGTTATACATTAGCAGTGATTCTGTGTGTTATCACTATGTTCTGCTGGGGATCTTGGGGTAACACGCAAAAGCTCGCTTCAGAGAAATGGCGTTTTGAGTTATTCTATTGGGACTACGTAATCGGCATGGTCCTTTCATCATTACTTTATGCCTTTACGTTAGGTAGCATTGGTTCGGCAGGTCGTAATTTTTGGACCGATTTAGCCCAAGTCGAACAGTCCAATTTATGGTCTGCAATAATAGGAGGAATTGTATTTAATGCTGGAAATATACTGCTGTCAGCATCCATATCGATAGCAGGTATGGCGGTAGCCTTTCCTGTAGGTGTCGGTATTGCACTAGTTCTAGGTGTTATAATCAATTACATGGGGTCACAAAGTGGAAATCCTCTACTGTTAGGTCTTGGTGTATTATTGATAGTATGTGCGATTATATTAAATTCCTTAGCTTATAAGAGCACTGCTGCAAAAGAAGACAATAAATCCTCGATTAAAAAAGGGCTTATATTGGCTGTCTTTGCAGGACTTTTAATGGCATTTTTCTACCGTTTTATAGCATCATCAATGGATTTAGAAAACTTTGCAAATCCACTAGCGGGAAAAATGACACCATACACAGCTTTCTTTATATTCTCAATAGGCGTGTTGATTAGTAATATGTTGTTTAATTCGATCCTGATTAAAAAACCTTTTGTTGGAAAACCGACATCTTACAAGGCATATTTTTTAGGATCATTTGCAAATCATTTACCCGGAATACTGGGTGGTTTGATCTGGGGAACTGGTAATGTAATGAATCTAGTAGCTGCTGGAAAAGCGGGAGCTGCTATTTCTTATGGATTAGGTCAAGGCGCAACACTTGTTGCCGCCTTTTGGGGAGTTATAATTTGGAAAGAATTTAAAAATAGTACTAAAAAAGTTACCAATATGTTGATTGGTATGTTTCTATTATTTTTGATCGGAATAGTTTTAATTATAATGGCTGGAAATGAATAATTGTTTAAGATTAAAGTTTGCTTCATTAAGCCTTACATCACTTTATGTCTTTGACTGTCGCAACTATTAACTAGCACATCAAAACAAGGTGTAAATTATTTTGGGATAATTTACACCTTGTTAATAAATTATTACTGCAACTATCTACCCTTCGATACACAGTAATATTTTGCCTATCTATTCATATTTTTGATTTTTTCCTTAACTTAACCGTAATTTTTTTGTTAACACAAGCTAATCATAAATAAAATGAAAAGATTACACTTCAGAATATTAAGTCTTTTGCTATTTATAGGCATATTGACAAATTCAGCTCACGCTCAATTTGGAGATTTATTGAATAAGGCAACAAAGGCAGCTGCTGCAAAAGGAACAAAAGCACTTGGATTGGATAATATCCTCAAACAGCCAGAAGCCATATCAACAAATTTTGGTGATGTAAACCGTACGGATGAACAAATGCCCGATTTTCATAATGATCAACAGTATACTCCACTTACTGATTTACCCAAAAATCCAGAAGGAGGATATGTATTGAAGGCGGGACATTTTGAAATTATAAATAAAAGTTATTGTTTGAAAGCTGGAACGTATGCTCCATCCTCTGGTGATGGATATATGTATGCGCCAGTATTGGGAAAGAAAAAAGATATTGTGACTATAATTCTGAAAAGCGCTGAAAAACATTCAGAAGTCAAACAGTCTGATGTACAGATGCTCTTGTGGACAATTATTGCGCGAACAAAATTTAGTGATTATTCTGGTGCAGTAAAAGAAACAGCGATACGATTACTGACGCCCAAACAATTGTTGCAATTAGAAGGTGGGGCACTAGGCATTCTTCCTTTTGATGTCGTACAGAAAGCAAAAGATCAATTACCTAGCGAGTTGAAATTAGTTTTTGAAGCAGAAAATAACATTAGAAATTTGGTGTCATCTGGTAACTATTCTTATGCTGAATTTGAGAAATATGCGATTTTGGCAGGCATGGCTCCTCTTAGGACAGATGCACCTAGCGGGATTTGGACTTGCCATCCAGACGGCTATTATGTACGTTATTTTCCTAGTGGGTATAGTCAAACTAAAACACAGATATACGTACCAGAAGATATTATAACTCGTTTAGACGGTAAAAAGCTAATCTACGATGCTACAGATGATATTGCTTGTCCTGCGAATACAGGTTCCCAACGCTTGGCACAAACAAACGAAGTTTTCTCTTTATAAATAATCGAGTACAGAAAAAGCATAGATTAGTAAGGTATTTATTTAGCTTTATATGAATTCGTGATATGCAGAGCCATACTCACCAAATAAATACACAGCTAACTAATGTTCTTGTCATTAAGACGAATTTAACAGCAGTCTTACAAATCGTACGTATCTAACTATTAACTTTGTTGTTAAACGCAAGATCATCATGCCTATATTATATATTAAAAACATGGTTTGCAACCGTTGTATTATGGTGGTTGAACATGAATTGGGAAAAGCGAATATCCTTGATGCTCAAGTAAAGTTAGGTGAAGTAATATTAGCAAAAGAGCCTACCGATGAACAAATTCAACAATTTACTAAGCGTATCGAATCATTGGGATTCGAGCGGATTGATGATAAAAAAAGTCGACTTGTAGCACAAATTAAAAATCAAATTATTAAGTTGGTTCATTACGATGATAATCATTCAAAAACGAATTTATCTGAATCAGTAAGTTCACTCCTCCATCAGGATTACAGCTATTTATCCAATCTTTTCTCCGAAATAGAAGGAACTACGGTTGAAAAGTATTATATCGCTCAAAAAATCGAAAAAGTAAAAGAGCTATTAGTCTATGATGAATTATCCCTTAGCGAGATAGCCGATCGATTAAATTATTCAAGTGTAGGTTATTTAAGCAATCAATTCAAAAAAATCACAGGCCTATCTCCTAGCCAATTTAAACAAATCCGTGTGGACAAAAGAAAGCCACTGGATGAAGTATAAGTAAATCTTACAAAACCTTTCCAAAATAGTATAACAGTTTATATTGTTTGTTTTGCCAACTTTGTAGTAGAGCATTAAAATAATCACTCTATGGCAAAGCAAGGTAAAGATATTATAAAAGGAACTTATCCAGTATTGGGCATGTCTTGTGCTGCTTGCGCTGGAAGTGCTGAAAACATTATCAAACAGCAAGAAGGTGTATTAAATGCCTCTGTAAATTTTGCTACAGGTAATCTATCCGTGGATTATAGGTCAACTATCACTTCTTCTGAAAAACTACAACAAGCACTACAATCTGGTGGCTTTGATTTGTTATTGGAGGATGAAAGTACACTACAAGATACATTGGAAGCTTTACATACAGCTAAATTCCAACAATTGAAAACCAAAACTTTTTGGGCAGTTATCTTATCAATTCCAGTAGTAATCATTGGCATGTTCTTTATGAATATACCTTATGCTAATGAGATTATGTTTGTTTTTACTACACCAGTGGTCGTGTGGTTGGGACGAGATTTCTTTGTTGGTGCATGGAGACAGGCAAAACATCGTACGACCAATATGGATACATTGGTGGCATTGAGTACAGGGATTGCCTATTTATTCAGTGTTTTCAATATGTTATTTATGGATTTTTGGATGCAAAGAGATCTACATGCACATGTGTATTTTGAAGCGGCCGCAGTTATTATTGCGTTTATTCTACTGGGAAAACTTTTAGAAGAAAAGGCCAAAGGAAATACTTCTACAGCGATAAAAAAATTGATGGGTTTGCAACCTAAAACGGTGACTTTGATTTTGGACAATGGGGATGAAGAAACTCGTCCTATTGACCAAGTGCAAATAGGTGATCGTATGTTAGTAAAGCCAGGAGAGAGAATTGCTGTAGATGGATTGGTGTTAGTTGGCAATTCTTATGTCGACGAAAGTATGTTGAGTGGTGAACCTGTTCCCGTATCTAAATCGAATGGCGATAAGGTATTTGCTGGCACGATCAATCAGAAAGGTAGTTTTCAATTTGAAGCGACAAAAGTAGGAAAGGAAACCCTATTGGCTCAAATCATCAAAATGGTGCAAGATGCACAAGGTAGCAAAGCGCCTGTTCAAAAACTAGTTGACAAAATAGCAAGTGTTTTCGTTCCTATAGTTATTGCAATTGCCATACTTACTTTTGTTTTGTGGACTGTTTTTGGCGGAGAACACGCTATGGTACAAGCCATGTTAGCTGCAGTTACAGTATTGGTTATTGCCTGTCCATGCGCATTAGGATTGGCTACGCCAACGGCGATAATGGTAGGTGTAGGAAAAGGTGCAGAACAAGGCATTTTAATTAAAGATGCGGAGAGTTTGGAATTAGCAAAAAAAATAGATGCGATTATTCTGGATAAAACTGGTACTATTACACAAGGACGTCCAGAAGTTGATGAGGTAGTTTGGTCTAATTTTAATAAAACAGACCAAGCGATTTTATACAGTATTGAAAAACAATCCGAACATCCATTGGCCGACGCCGTAGGCAAATATTTAGATAATGTATCCATTGTTGGATTAAATGCCTTTGAAAGTCTTACAGGTAGAGGAGCTACAGCAGAATATAGTGGACTAACATATTTCGTTGGAAACAAAAAGTTACTAACGGAACAGGCTATCTTCCTCCCTTCAAATTTGGAAACAAAAGCCAACAGCTGGTTAAGTGAAAGTAAAACAGTTATATGGTTTGCGAATGAAAATGAAGCACTAGCAGTGCTTGCCATTTCTGATCAAATTAAACCAACTTCGGCTCATGCAGTTCAAGAATTGCAAAGTATGGGTATTGATGTATATATGCTTACTGGGGATAATGAAGCAACCGCTCGAGCTGTAGCAAAACAAACAGGAATAAAAAACTACAGAGCGGAAGTATTGCCGCAAGATAAAGCGGCATTTGTTAGGGAACTTCAGAAGCAAGGTAATATTGTGGCTATGATAGGTGATGGTATTAACGATAGCACAGCATTAGCCACTGCAAACGTGAGCATTGCGATGGGTAAAGGTTCGGATATTGCGATGGATGTGGCGAAGATGACCATTATATCTTCGGATTTGACGAAGATTCCACAAGCTATCCGACTTTCTAAACACACTGTAGCAACGATAAAACAAAACTTATTCTGGGCATTTATTTACAATCTAATTGGCATCCCAATTGCCGCAGGTATTTTATATCCTATCAATGGATTTTTGCTAAATCCTATGCTAGCCGGAGCTGCTATGGCCTTAAGTAGTGTTTCGGTAGTGTCCAATAGCTTGCTATTAAAATGGAAAAATTAAACAAGATTATAACTAAAATTTAAAGACATGGGAAACAAGGAGTTCAAATTCAAAACTAACATTAACTGTGGAGGGTGTATTTCTAAAGTAAAACCAGCTCTAGACACTGCGGAAGGTATAAGCCATTGGGCTGTAGACACGGATAATGTAGATAAAATTTTAACGGTATCATCCGAAGGAATCTCAGAAGAAAAAGTATTAGAAATTGTAAAAGCCAAAGGCTTTAACATAGAAACTATTTAGTCATTATTGGCAAACTGAGCATTAACGGCTTAGCAGATTTTGCAAAGCTGCTTAACATCCTTTATACAAATAGGAGTCACAAATCTTTATTGCGAATTTTATTTATTGAATAATCCGTTGTTAAATCCGTTTCATTGAATAAACTTTTACCTTTGTATCACAACAACTGAGCGGCACCCATGATATATTTTCACATTCCATTCTGTAAGCAAGCTTGTCACTATTGTGATTTTCACTTTAGCACTTCGTTGAAGTATAAGGAGGAGATGTTGTGGACTATGCAGCAGGAGATTGTGAAGAGGGCGCATTATTTGGAAGACAAGAAAGTACACAGTCTATATTTTGGTGGTGGAACGCCTTCTATTCTAGATGCTGAAGATATATTACAACTCATTGGTACTGTAGAAAAGTATTTTGAGATTGCGCCGGATGCGGAAATTACCTTGGAAGCGAATCCTGATGATTTAACACGAGAAAAGGTAGATGCACTACGTCAAATACCTATCAACCGTTTTTCTATTGGTATTCAATCATTCTACGAAGAGGATTTGCGTTGGATGAATCGTGCACATAATGCACAAGAAGCGGATTCTTCGATCAAGCGCGTGCAAGATGCAGGTTTTGAAAATATTACCTGTGATTTGATTTATGGTTATCCATTATTGACGGACGAAAAGTGGAAAGCCAATATGCAAAAGCTTATTGCACTAGATATACCTCATATTTCGTCCTATTCGATGACAGTAGAGAAAAAAACTGCATTGGCTCATTTTGTCAAAGAAGGTAAAACGCCGGGCATGAGCGATGCGCAGAGCGCTGCGCAGATGCTGATGCTCATTGATACATTGACACAAAATGGTTTTGAGCACTATGAAATTTCCAATTTCGCAAAGGATGGTATGTACGCCAAGCACAATACAAACTATTGGAAAGGGAAACATTATCTGGGAATCGGTCCTTCTGCGCATTCTTTCAATGGACATAGTCGATCGTGGAATGTCGCTAATAATGCCAAATATATTGCCGCATTAACAGATGATACATCGTATAATGAACTAGAGCATCTTACCAAATCAGATCAATTCAATGAATCTGTGATGACCTCTATCCGTACGATGTGGGGGCTAGATTTACAAAAAGTAGAAAAAGACTTTGGTTACGATTATAAGCAACATATTCTAAAAGAAAGCCAAACTTTCTTGGTAAATGAAGAATTGGAAATCATTGATAATAATACACTCCGTGCAACGAACAAAGGAAAATTATTAGCTGACCACATTGCATCGGAACTATTCTTGGTAGATGAGGGTTAGTTTATCCTAACAATTTCTCAGTTTCCAAATATTTCATAATAATCTGTGTAGCTCCTGCACGCTGTTGCACATATTTCTTTGCAGAATTGCTTGCTTCTTGTAAGAAGTGTTGATCTTTTAGTGAATCAAAGACCTGTTTTAATTCCACGTAATTAGAAATCGAAAATCCTGCCATTAATGTTACTAAATCTATAGCCTCTTGGAATTTCTCGTATTTTGGACCAAAAATAACAGGTTTACCGTATGTTGCAGCTTCCAATGTATTGTGAATACCAACACCAAATCCACCACCAATGTACGTAACATCAGCATAGTGATACAAAGATGAAAGCATTCCGATATTATCAATAACTAAGATTTTACTTAGGTGAATCTGTTCATAAGTATATGTAGTGAATTTTGAAAATAATAACACATCACCAAATAGCTTAACAATTTCATCGATATGCGACTGATGTATTTCATGTGGAGCAAGAATTAATTTCCATTCAGGATTGTCCAGTGAGAGTTGTTTCAATAGCTCCTCATCAGGTTTCCATGTACTACCAGCAACAACTGTTTTATGTTTAGCACAAAACTCTTCTATTTGTGGTATAGACTTATGTTGAATCGGTAATTCCATCACACGGTCAAAGCGCGTGTCACCTGCTAAACCAGCTTTGGTGATATTTATCCATTTCAGCATATGAACTGAATCGGTATTCTGCGCAAAGAAATAGGATACATTTTTTAATATGGAACGAAAAAATCCGCCATAAGGCTTAAAGAAAATTTGGTCTTCTCTAAAAATTGCCGAAATCATTAACAAGCGAATATCTCGCTTTTTCAATTCTTTGAAATAGTGATACCAATATTCGTATTTGGTGAATACTACAAATTTGGGTTGAATAATATCGATGAAAGCTTTTGCATTTGACGCAGTATCTTCTGGCAAGTAAAACACATAATCAGCCAATTTGGTGTTTTTACGGACTTCAAATCCTGACGGCGAAAAAAAAGTTAGTATTATTTTTTCGTTAGGAAATCTACTTTTTATCTGCTCCAAAACCGCTCTTCCTTGCTCAAATTCCCCCAAGGATGCAAAGTGAAACCATATGTATTTATGACCTTTTTCAACCGTTTGATTGATGTTTTTTAAGATGTACTTTCGACCGTCAACCCACAGTTTGGCTTTTGGGTGTAATGGTGAAATAAGACGTAATAAAACGCCGTAAAGCCATATTCCAAGGTCATATATTAATCGCATATTTTTAAAATAATACTTATATTCGTCAAAGATAAAGATATTAAACCTTTTCTAAACGTAGACACGGTGCAAAATACAGTTTGCAAGAGCATAGACAATGGAAAGGCAGCTTGCCAAAAAAATCACTCAGGTGACATACAATCTCCTATTTACTTCAAGTTTAAAAAATTAAGTTATTTTTTGTCGCTACATATGTGTCAAAATTTACTGCTTAAAACTGCAATGTTTACCAAATACGTTTCAATATTAACATTTAACAAAATAGAAATTTATAAAGATTATGAGTAAAATTTTAGTAACGGGGGGAACAGGCTACATAGGTTCGCATACTGTTGTAGAATTACACAATGCGGGATATACGCCTGTTATCGTTGACAATCTATCAAATTCGAATATTAAAATTTTAGATCAAATCGAGAAAATCATCGGTATAAAGCCGGAATTTCATCAATTTGATTTATGTGATGTAGCAGCTACGACAGCTTTCATCGAGGCAAATCCTGATATAACGGGAATTATTCACTTTGCTGCTTCCAAGGCCGTTGGTGAATCTGTACAAGACCCATTAAAATATTACCATAACAATTTCTTCTCTTTGATCAATCTGTTAAATAGCTACCGCTCTAAGCAAATTAACTTTGTATTCTCTTCAAGCTGCACAGTGTATGGTGAACCAGATGTTCTTCCTGTGACAGAATCAGCACCAGTAAAGAAATCTACTTCGCCTTACGGTAATACCAAACAAATTGCGGAAGAAATTCTGGAGGAAACAGCAAATGCTTACGGCAACTATAATATTGTGGCTCTACGCTACTTTAATCCAGTAGGCGCACATGCAACTTCATTAATTGGAGAATTGCCAAATGGTGTTCCTCAAAACTTGTTACCTTTCATTACGCAGACTGCAATCGGTAAACGTGAAAAATTAACGGTTTTTGGAAATGATTACGATACGCCAGACGGTTCATGTGTGCGTGATTATATCCACGTAGTAGACTTAGCAAAAGCACACGTAGCGGCGATTAAATTATTAGAAAAGGGTAATCCTAACGGAAAATATGATGTTTTCAATATTGGTACAGGAAACGGTTATTCGGTATTAGAAACTATCAAAGCTTTTGAAAAAGCTTCTGGAAAACCATTGAACTATGAGTTCGGTCCACGTCGTGATGGTGATGTAATTCAAGTTTGGGGTGATGTAACCAAGTCAACTAAAGAATTGGGTTGGAAAGCGGAATTAGGAATTGATGAAATGATGTCTTCCGCTTGGTCTTGGGAACAATATATTTATGAAAATCCTTTGGATTAATGCTCTATTCTAGCATAAAAAATAAGCCTTGACAATAATCAAGGCTTATTTTTTATGCTTCAGCTTCCACTTTATCTTTTGGTGGGAAGTTTTTATGTTTTCTTTTAGAAATCTTTTCAATGTTTACAGGTTGTGGTACTTTAACGTAATAGCCTGTACCGTCGTAAACACGTTTATCAGGGACAGATTGACATTCCGTCGAGCAACAGCCCTCTAATTCCCAACCACAATCATCACATTGCGTGAAGTGCTCATTACATTTTGCATTCGCACAGTTGATCATTTTATTCGTGGTTTTACCACAATTGCGACAAGTAGAAATGACTGAAGGATTTACGGTGTTAACAGGAACTGTAACACGATTATCAAACACATAACAATCCCCTTCAAAATCTTTACCACCGGCTTCTTTACCATATTTGATAATACCACCGTGCAATTGATATACATCCTCGAAACCTTCTTTTAGTAATAATGCTGAGGCTTTCTCGCATTTGATACCGCCAGTACAGTACGTAAGAATTTTTTTGCCTTTCAGGTGTTCCAACTCTTTCACTTTCTCAGGGAATTCACGGAAGTTTTCAATATCTAATGTCACCGCATTTTTGAAACGACCTACAGAATGTTCATAGTTAGAACGCACATCCAAGATTACCACATCTTCTTGGTCTTTCATTTCCATGAAATCCTTTGGCTCAAGATGTTTTCCTGTCTGTTTAGTCGGGTCAATAACTTTTGGGTCACGCAAACCCGAATGAACAATTTCTTCTTTGTATCGGCAGTGCATTTTGATGAAAGAAGGCTCTTCTACATTATCAATTTTAAATTCTGTATGGTTAAATCTTCCATCCGCGTAAATCGCATCCATATAAGCTTTACAAGACTCAGGAGTACCTGAAACGGTGCCATTAAGACCTTCGTCAGCTACGATGATTCGACCTACAAGCCCAAGAGATTTACAAAATTCTAAATGATCTGCAGCAAACTGTTCTGCATTTTCGATAGGGCTGTAACAATAGTACAGCAATGTTTGATATTGTGCCATATATTCATTGATACCGCTGCAAACGGCGTTTAATGTTAGTAATTATTTCGATGCAAAGATAGGAAAAAGAAAAATACTAAAAATGAGTGTTATTACTTTTTAATGAGTGGCGTGAGTAGATACTCCAAACCATTCAATTTAATCTCGTACAAAGTTGCCAATTGTGTGCCTAATTTTCCTGGAGGAAAACCTTTTTTGTGAAACCAAACCAAGTATGGCTCGGGTAATCGACAAAGCAACCAACCATGGTATTTGCCGAATGGCATTTTTGTATTTGCCAATTCAACCAATATTTCGGGATTAAAAAAATCGTTAATCTCTTGTTTTGCCATTTACGAGTCTATTCTTGATAAGTCTTAATGCGATGATGCCGTGATTAATCCAATTTTGAAAAGCGCCGTAATGTTTTTTGAAAATAGCATAACGCTCTTTCAAACTTTGTTTATGTCGCTTTTGAGACATGCCTCCAACCAAATAGCGTGCTACGTAGCAATTTACATTCTGCGTAGTTTTAGCTTTTTTAGCTGCTCTTATCACCCAATCTACATCTGCACTGAGCTTGTATTGCATGTCGTAAGGCTCTGCAATGTCACGTTTGACATAAATAGCTTGATGGCACACATTCATTCCATATTGGAAAGATTTCCAGTCAAATTGCTGTGGCGCTTTATGACGTCGATCGCCAATAATTTTTCGGTCTTCGTCGACTAATTTAGTCTCGCCGTAGATAATATCTGCACCCTTACCTTTTTCTACTATTGTTTGGATAGTATTGTTGTCAAATAATTCATCTCCCGAATTCAAAAATAACACGTAGTCACCAGTAGCTTTTGCTAAACCTTTGTTCATCGCGTCGTAGATACCCGCATCTTTTTCAGACACAAGAATATCAATGCTGCCGCGATATTTTTGGATAATATCCAGCGTACCATCCGTAGAAGCACCATCGATGATAATGTATTCGATGTGGCTGTACGACTGATTGATGACCGAAAGAATAGTATGTTCGATATCACGCACATTATTGTACACGATCGTAATAATGGATATTTTTGGAGATGTCACGTTTGTTATTTTATATTCAAATGCTTTTTAGCAAATCTTAAAACTCTTGTAAATACAGAGCCTTTACGATGTTTGTAAAAATACTTAATTGCCTCGTAAGCTTGTTTATTTTCTTCGATTTCTTTGGGAAAGTATGAGACAGCTTGTGTTGCAAGGTCTACTTTATACGCATTATCTGCATCAGAATGCGTACCCGAACCATCCGTACCCATATTTTGAATCATTGATTGTCTGGGGTATAAAGCCAATCCATAATTATTAAAAAGGGTTAGATACCAGCGAATAGCCCAAGAGTTAATTTTGCCAGCCTTATATTCTTGAACTTGTTTCCAAAAATTCTCCGTATGATCTATACTGAATCTTTTGATTTTATCTTTATCGAAATCTGCAATAAGTTGATCAATATCTGTGTTGTATTTGTCCCAAGCACGCTTCCACGTAGCCCATCCCCAACTATTCGCAACGCGAAAGAAAAAAGTCTCGGCTAGTTTATCTGCATCTTTTACAGGATACATGTAGCCACTGATTTCCATGACCTTTTCCTCTTGTTCGTAAGCATCCAGTGCATCATTGAAGTAGCGCAATCCAACCTTAGAAATTTCTAAATCGTCTTCCAATACTATAACTTTTCCATATTGTTTGATAATTTCACTTACCCCAGAAATGACATTCTGCGCTAACCCCACATTACGTTCTCTTTCGATAATAGTAATTTTTTTAAAATTCCAAGGCTCTGTTATTATTGCGCGAACTCTATTTACGTGTTCAATTGCATTAGCATTTTTAGCGCCATCAGAAAAGATAAAGACGTTAGAATCCTGTGCAAGTTCTGCATTTTCCAAAGCCTGCAACATCTTTCGAGTGTGATGTGGTCGGTTATATGTAAAAATTATAATAGGCGCTAATTCTCGCATACAGTTAAGAGTTTTGTGTTTTTTCAATCAATTCTATAATAGAACGATTGTTTGCGACTTCTTGTTTTTTGTTTTTAAGACAATAAAATAAAATCAATGTTTTATGGTAGGTAATCAGCTCTTTTTCAACACGCGCAGTATCTCTACGCAATTTCTTATTCAAATAACGGTAGGAATCTAAAGCTAACCGCGCTGTCTTCAATGAAAATTTTCTATTTGAAATGGGGTGTTTATATGATTTAGAAAAATCCATTTTTATATGGCAATCTGGAAACTGCGAAAGCATTGATTCATGTAAATAACGTTCTTCACCATATAGAAAAATATTCTCATCGTAACCACCAATCGCGATGAAACTTGATTTACGCAAAAAAAAGCAAGCGCCAGAAACAACAGCGTACTGTGGTATAAAAATATTGAGCTTTTGCAAAAGTTGATTTATTACGAAATCCGCTCGTGCTAATCTACGTTGGATAAATGAATGTGTCTTTTTATTATATTGATTTACTTGTTGGATACCAAGAATATTAAGTTTCGGATCCTTTATAAATTCATTTCTGGCCCAAGAAAAGAATGGTTCTACTAATTCTACATCAGGATTAATAAGTAGAACATGTTCGTATTTAGCATTATTAATCCCCAAATTATTGCCAGCCCCATAGCCCCCATTAATAGAATTTGCAATAAAAATAACATCTTTATAGTTGGTCCCAACGAAATTTTGAAGCTCAACCTGATTATCACTGTTGTTATCTACTAGAATAATTTCGAGCGCCTCTCCTATATCATTGTGGTGGAGAATTGCATCCACACACTTTTTGACGAGTTCGAGTGGCGTATTGTAGGTGAGTAATACAGCGCTAATACCATCTTTATTTACTTTTATGTCTGGAAACATATTTACTCTTTAAATAGTGTATGATTTCTAAAAGTACTTCGGACTTAATTATATACAAAATTGATAAATAAGTAATACAAAACACAAAAGCTTTGACAATAAAAGAAATCCATATACCAGAGACAAAATTACCAATAAAATAAGTGAATACCCCACCCAATATTGATGGAATAAGGTATTTAATAATAATTAAGGATAGTTGGGAATAATCTATTTTACTGTACTGCGCTACGGAAATCTGCCACACAAATGTCCAAAACATAGTAAATAAGGAAATTCCCCATACCATGGGCATTACATCATCGCCATGTAGGAAATATATTATGATTAATTGAATGATTCCAAAAGAAATGATATAACGCATGTATAAATCCGACTTGCCCTTACTCAATAAAAAGTTAGAATAGAAATTAATAATTGGCAGAAAAGCAGCATTAAGACATAAAACTTTTAAAATTGGCACAGCAGGTATCCATTTATCCGTTACTGTAATAACAATAAATTCCTCTGCAACAACATTCAATAATGTTAATCCGGGGAATGCAGCGAAGCAAATGAAATTCAAGAGTTTAGTAAATATTCTTTTTTGTCGCTCCCCGTCATCGGCAATCGTAGACAACATGGGTTGCGCAAAACCATGCGACATATTCGCAATTACACCCTGAGCTTTAATGCTCCATCCATTCGCTTGTGTATAGTTACCGGTTGATGTTGTGGAATTTCTTCCCAATATCAACGTCAGAATATTATTATTAAGCGTTTCAACAACTCGAGTAATTAATATTTTCGAACTGAAACCCCATAATTCCTTTATAGGCGAAAAATCAATCCTTAAAGTAGGTCTGAATCCAGAATATAAAAAACAGATTAAGGAGAATGTAAAAGAATAGGTAATGCTTTGAAATACTATTCCCCAATAGGCATAACCTAAGTAGACGAGCGTTATACCTATCGCTCCAGAACAAAGTGTTCCGGCAACAGTTGCTATGGATCTTTCTTTGACTTTTAGCGTCTTAAATAAATATGCACTGTGTGCAACGCCAAGACTACCAAATACTAAGCCGATGAAAAGTACTCGTGCAGCAGTTACTAATTCAGGCTGATTATAGAAATAACCTATAATTGGAGATATAGAAAAGAGAATAATGTATAATGAGATGCTTATCAATAAGCTCGTCCAAAAAACAGCATTGTAATCGCGGTGTTCAATTTTTTTCCGATTTGCTAAGGCATTGATAAATCCAGCTTCTTGGATGGATGAGCATACTGTCGCAAATACAATTATTATGGATACTAAACCATAGTCGTGTGGAGTTAAGATACGACTTAGATAAATTCCAAAAAAAACAGCAAGTAATTGTTGCGCTCCATTCGAAATGCTTCCCCACAATATCCCTTTTACAGCTTTCGATTTTAATGAATCCGAACTATTACTTGACATTTATTTTCTATATAATCTTGATGTGACTGCCAAAATCTTTCAGACGATGATCTGAAATTTCTAAATCTGTGACCAAATATGTCACTTCTTTCAATGGAGCCACGCGCATTTTTTGATTCGAATTCAATTTCTCCGCGATACTTAAGATTGCTAAAGATTTAGAACATTTTATCATCGCACGTTTGATTTGTACTACCTCCCAATCCGAATCCGTAATACCTTCTTCGATAGAAAGACTGTTTGTGCCTAATAAACACAAATCTACACGTAAGTCCGACAATTCGTTAATAACTTGTGAACCTGTCACAATATTCGTGTTACGTGATAATTTACCGCCCAATAAAAATACTTCGATATTATCTTTTTCAGCTAATTCTAATGCCACCAATGGACTTATTGTGAAAAAAGTACATTGCAAATCATTCGGAATAAGACGTGCCAATTCAATCATTGTCGTACCGCCGCCAATCAAAATAGTCATGCCCGAAGAGATAAGTGAAAGCGCTTTCAAAGCTATCTCCTTTTTACCTTCTTTAGCGTACACATTGCCCTCTTGAAAAGGAAATTGGAAAGACTTAGATAATGCACCGCCGTACACTTTTATTACTTTTCCATTTTCCGCCAATTCATTTAAATCGCGTCGTATCGTGTCCTCTGAAACGTTCAATTGAACACTAAGATCGGAGGAGAGCACTTTATTATGCAAGTTAATTTGATGAATAATATACGCTTGTCTTTCTTCTTTAAGCATGATGAATATTTTATATAATTGGTAATGTTTTATTAGGAGTTGTCTTCTTCTTGAGACGGTTTTGTTTTTGTCACGCCAGCTTTGAAACGTGGTTTGAATCCAGCAGGTTTATTTGCAGGTTCAGTAGTACTTTCTTCTTTCTTTTCAATAGGAAGGTCTACTTGTGAAGTCTCTTCATTAGATGCTGATTTTGTCACACCAGCTTTGAAACGTGGCTTGAATCCAGCCGGCTTATTTGCTGGTTCGGAAGTATTTTCTTTTTTCTTTTCAATAGGAGTTACTTCTTGTGAAGTTTCTTCAGTAGGTGCTGTTTTTGTCACACCAGCTTTGAATCGTGGTTTGAAACCAGCAGGTTTACTTGCTGGTTCAGTAGTACTTTCTTCTTTCTTTTCAATAGGAGGAACTTCTTGTGAAGTTTCTTCAGTAGGTGCTGTTTTTGTCACGCCAGCTTTGAAACGTGGTTTGAAACCAGCAGGTTTACTTGCCGGTTCAGTAGTACTTTCTTCTTTCTTTTCAATAGGAGGAACTTCTTGTGAAGTTTCTTCAGTAGGTGCTGTTTTTGTCACGCTAGCTTTGAAACGTGGTTTGAAACCAGCAGGTTTACTTGCCGGTTCAGAAGTATTTTCTTCTTTCTTTTCAACAGTCGGAACTTCTTGTGAAGTTTCTTCAGAATGCGCTGCTTTTGTCACACCAGCTTTGAAACGTAGCTTGAATCCAGCAGGCTTTGCTGTAGGCACTACCTCTGATGAATCTGTAGTTGTTTTATCTTCTGTAATATCTTCTACATTAGTTTTCACTGGAGCTTTGAAGCGTGGTTTGAATCCTGCAGTTTTAGCTGTAGGCTCTGCAGCTGTTTTCTGCTCTGCGGTAGGATTCGCCGTTTCTGTAGGTAATACCACATTTGTTTCTTTTTTAGAAACTACAACTTCTTCAGCCAAAGGATGGACTCTTCGCAGTTGATTAAACCAAAATTTTTTGGTGTGATCAAAACTTTTTTCACCCATCTTTTCGTAATGCGATTGGAATTCAAAGAATAGTGATTCATCCACTTTTTTTAAAGCGGCTAAGTCAATTTTTTTCTTAATAAAAAATTCTTCGAACGTAAGCATTCCCAAAGTTAACGATTTGAACAGATAATAAAAAAGAGGGCAGCACCCTCTTTTTTATTTTTCACTATAAATTGTGATTAATCCATGTTGTGGTATACCGCTTGCACGTCGTCATCTTCCTCGATTTTATCGATTAATTTCAATACGTCTGCAGCTTGTTCTTCTGTTAATGAAGAGTGCGATAGAGCGATACGCTCCAATTTAGCCGATTTCAATTCTACACCTTTTTCTTCCAAAAGACGTTGCATATTACCGAAATCTTCGAAAGAAGTCTGTACAACGACAATATCGTTTCCTTCTTCGTCAGCTTCTACATATAATTCTTCTAATCCACCATCGATCAATTCCAATTCTAGTTCTTCCACATCCAAGTCTTCAGCTGCCGCAAAGCGAAAGATAGATTTGCGATTGAAGATGAAATCCAAAGAACCAGTCTTTCCCAAAGAACCACCAGACTTTGTAAAATATGATCTTATGTTAGCAACCGTACGGTTGGTATTATCTGTAGCCGTCTCGATCAATACAGGTACACCATGTGGACCGTATCCTTCGTACACATATTCTTCGTAACCTTTAGCATCTTTCTCAGACGCTCTCTTGATAGCTGCCTCAACACGGTCTTTTGGCATGTTTACAGCCTTTGCATTTTGAATTGCAGTGCGTAAGCGCGAGTTGTTCTCTGGATGAGGTCCACCTTCTTTTACAGCGATAGCAATCTCCTTGCCTAATCGTGTAAATTGAACCGCCATTTTAGCCCAGCGCTTAAATTTTCTTTCCTTTCTAAATTCAAAAGCTCTACCCATTGTGATGTTTATTTTTTAAGATTTTCGATCATTACTCGTGTCAAATCTTCTAGGCTATAATCCAATTTCCAATTCCAGTCTTTTTGGGCGTATTCATCATTGATACTTTTAGGCCAAGAATCTGCAATGGCTTGACGTGGATCGCCTTCTGCATAAGACATCTCAAAATTAGGAAGAATTTTTTTAATTTCTTGGGCAATCTGTGCAGGAGTAAAGGAAATACCTGCCAAATTATAACTCGAGCGGATCGTCAGGTTTTCTGCTGGAGCATCCATCAATTCGATTGTCGCTCGTACCGCATCGTCCATATACATCATCGGAAGAGCAGTCCCTTCGGACAAGAAACTTTCGTATTTGCCTTTTGCCAATGCTTCGAAGAAAATATGTACGGCGTAATCTGTTGTACCACCTCCTGGTGCTGTTTTCCATGAAATAATTCCCGGATAGCGGATACTTCGAATATCTAAATCGTATTTTGCGTGGTAATATTCCACCAATCTTTCGCCAGCTAACTTACTAATACCGTAGATACTGTTGGGATCCATTACACAGTATTGTGGTGTTTCGGTTTTTGGAGAATTCGGTCCAAAAACAGCAATCGAGCTTGGCCAAAATATTTTTTTGATGCCTAATTCAACAGCCAGATCCAACACATTCAATAAACCATTCATGTTTAGATCCCAAGCTTTCATAGGATATTGCTCGCCTGTTGCAGACAACATTGCTGCCAAAAGATAAATCTGCGTAGGTTTGTATTTGATAAATAATTCTTTCAGAAGATTTTTATCCAGCACATTAGCCGTTTCGAAAATATCACCTTCCTCTAAATCGTGAGGAGGTCTTATATCAGTCGTGATAACATTTTGGCTACCAAATTTGTTTCGAAGTGCTAAAGCTAATTCAGACCCAATCTGACCATTCGCCCCAAGGATAATTATTGTTTCTTTCATATATGTGAACAAAGTTATTCGTTTTTCAATGTCTTGTCAATGAGTTGATTAACACAAACGGTTGTTTAAAATTTTATGTCATACCATTGTGGTCAAAAATTTGAGCAAACGAAATGTAATGACCTCTAGCAGAGCGTTGTCCTGCATCGCTTTTTCCATCCCAAATTATTTTGCCGTGCGTACCAGCAAGGTTTTGATGCGCTAATTTTTTAACCAATTGGCCTTTTTCATTGTATATTTCTACAGCGATGATGTAATTCGGATGGATGAGCTCGTAATTAATTTCTAATTCATCTTCATAGCCGTCATCATTTGGAGAAAAGGTATTGGAGGTTAGGTAGATTTTATTTTGGGGAATATTTAATTCCATTGTAGAATTTTGATATCCCGGAGTTGCACCACCATATACTGTTGATGCAGAGTGAAAAGTATTTTCAGCATTATTGGTGCGTTCTAGTGAAATTCCTTTTGGATCAATCACATGTTTGGAATGCATATCCGCTGAATAATACACTGAATCTATAAAGATACTTTGATTTGAAAATAACGTCACTACGCCTTGTTGATTCGTATACGGAGGCAATGAAGCCGTTTCGAAAATATTCTCTTGAATGGCATTAGGATAATGTTGTGCAATTATTTTTTTATTGGTTGTAATTGCTAAATACTGTTTAGCTTCCAGTAAAAAAAACTGATTGGTAATTACCCTATTGCCTAATTTGAAGTTTTGCAGATTAATGGGAAATTCAGTTTGATTATATAATTCCACAAAATCGACTCCACCTTCTTTGGGATTAAATAGAATTTCGTTGATGATAATATCACTTGTTTTAATTTCCTTTTGATCAAAAAGCTTGGTTTCAAATATTGGTAATACAAGATTGCAAATCTTTAACCCTTCTATTCGTAAAGTATACAATTTTTGGGGATTTAGATTTTTGGAAAAGCTCAGAACTATTTGTTCATTTAGCAATTCAACTTTTTCAGCATTACCAATTCCCTCATCCAAAGTAAATTTTGCCGAACTGATATTTGAAAAATATTTGTGTTCAATACTCAAATTTAATTCAACTCGATTCTGTACGATTTTGTAGCTTGAGATAGATGGCTGAGGAATAAATTTATTATCTAGAATCGTATTGTTTTTTCCCGGTGTACCACCGCTCAAGGAATTTGTCGCAGACCAATTCAGTTTTATATTGCAATTCCAATTGGGGTTAATACGTTCCAAACTCCAGCCGCCATTTCGTTTCGTAGAACTATTATACCAACTGTCGCTATACGTTATTTCATCTATTATATTATCTCCCTGTGTAAGCTTTATAGTTGCAGCAGAATTGTTCAATGCATACCATCTCGACAGCGCCAGGGCATTTCCATATCTTGTGAATTGAGCTTCAGATTCAGCAGCACATAAGATTACATATTGACTCGGCGGAATCTTGTAACTTTGCAAAGTCACTTGATTGTTATTTACATGTAAGGTTACGGACTTTAAATCAATGGTGTTTGAAGAATTATTATACAATTCTATAAACTCAAATGCCGGTAATGAGGCAACATTGTTTGGGTTAATCATGAGCTCATTGATAACAAGCGAACCTGAAGATTGTGTCCAACCTTTGTGGTATGTTAAGCAAGTGAGGATAAGCGAAATTAAATAAAGCTTAAATGTAATTCTCATGCCTAGTTTTTAGCCTATTAGCGTATGATTCTTTGTCGAGGCAATTTACAGAATATTTTTCTCTACAATTAAAAATTACATTGCGTTTGTTCAGCCTAATATCCGTTTAAATTAACAAAATCGTAATTTTTAAACCATAAATCAGGTGTGTTTTTAAATTTTAAGCCTAAAATAATGCGAATAATTAAAATTTTTGTGTGTTTACTGATTTTAATTTCTTATGTTTGAATCCATTAAAAAAAGAGTATTCACAAAATATTAAAGCACAATTGTAAAGAAATGAAAGTAGCAGTAGTTGGCGCAACTGGTTTAGTTGGGTCCGAAATGTTGACAGTATTAGCGGAGAGAAACTTTCCCGTAACAGAATTAATTCCAGTAGCATCAGAAAGAAGTAAGGGTAAGGAAATTGAATTCAAGGGAAATAAGTATAAGGTAGTTACTCCAACAGAAGCTATTGCACTTAAACCAGATGTGGCTTTATTCTCAGCTGGCGGCAGCACTTCGACAGAATTCGCTCCATTATTTGCTGAAGCGGGTATTACCGTAATTGACAATTCATCGGCTTGGCGTATGGATCCTACTAAAAAATTGGTAGTACCAGAGGTGAACGGTGATGTATTGACAGCTGATGATAAAATCATCGCTAACCCAAATTGTTCGACTATTCAAATGGTAGTGGTGTTGAAACCATTGCACGAAAAATATAAAATCAAACGCGTTGTCGTATCGACTTACCAATCTGTAACAGGTACTGGTGTAAAAGCGGTTCAACAATTGAACGACGAGCGTGCAGGCGTGGAAGGTGAGAAAGCGTATCCTTACCAAATCGACTTAAATGTGATTCCTCAAATCGATGTATTCCAAGATAATGGCTATACGAAAGAGGAAATGAAAATGATTAAGGAGACGAATAAAATCATGCAAGATGATTCGATCAAAGTTACAGCAACTACGGTACGTATCCCAGTAATGGGTGGTCACTCGGAGTCTGTAAATATTGAATTCGAAAATGATTTTGATTTAGCGGAGTTACGTGCAGCTTTAGCAGCACAAGAAGGTGTTGTTGTAGTGGATAATCCTGCTAATTTGGAATACCCAATGCCGAAAGATGCACACGGTAAAGATGAAGTTTTCGTAGGACGTATTCGTCGTGACGAATCACAAGATAAAACAGTTAACCTTTGGGTAGTAGCAGATAATTTGAGAAAAGGTGCGGCAACAAATGCTGTACAAGTAGCTGAATTATTAGCGAAAAAAGGATTGATTTAAATAATATCCATATAAGGGATTAGTAAATGCTGTAAGCTTGACTTACAGCATTTTTTGTTTACTATGTAGTTGTCTCCTCTAATTTTTATTCTGCAAAAGTAGCACCGGTGTAGTTAAACATAATACCAAGTGCTTTCATTACTAATCCACTTGAAATACAGCATTTGCCATCACTAATTTACCAGTATCCCAAAAATTGCGGAATAAGACATTATCCACAAGGTAAATGATTGTGCCTGCTCCTACGGATTCTGTTCCGAAAACTAAACCATTCTTGATTTGCTTGCTAAGGTTTTGCCCTACAAAGCCACTCATTAAGGCATTCTCTTTGATATAACCGACATTCCATCCCGTGCCATCTTTGAAATATTGGTAAAGCGTACCATTTTGGCGCAAGGTGAAATATTCTTTGTTGCCGTACATTAACGGATGTGTCGCATCAAAATCAACTTTATAAATCGCACCTGCTGTATATTCTTTCAAAGATTCGCGCTCACGATCCGCATACACTTTTAATGGATTCTCTTTAGCCTTGATTGTTGTATCTTGTTTGATTGGTTTGAGTTTTACCCAAGATTGTGCAGACAATTGCGACACAGCACTTTCTAGCGCTATAACCTTACCGCCAGCACGTACCCAATTGGAAAAACTTTCTGCTTGGATCTTATCTTGTAAAAATGGATAACTTCCGCCCGGCATTATAAACACATCAATTTCGGACCATTTCACACGAGACATTTCTCGAGGATTTACCAAAATAATAGGATATTTCAACTGCTGATCGAAATAATGCCATACCTCACCCACATTTAAAGCACGCATACCTTCTCCAGCCAACATCAAGACCTTTGGTGCTTTAATGGTTTTCACATCCGAACTACCAAAATCTTTGGCGCCCTCAATGATACCCGAACTGATTGCATGTATTTTCAAATCGTGCTGGTCTCCTACTTCTTTCAGGGTCTTCTTGATATCCACAGCTTTGTTGTTGCTGGACATTACCAACAACGAACCTCTGGGAAAATCTTCACCATTCAATTTGAATGCATAATCCGAACGTTTAACAGTAATTTTCTTTTGTAAAAGTTCTGCTAGCACTCGTGCAGACGAAAATCCATTCCACTTAATCGCATAACCAAAGCTTTCCGCTAGGTTATTACTTACTTTTTCTAAACTGTAAGGTTTTGTAGAAGTAATTTTATTTTGACTTGCTACAGCGGAAAGGCCATACACATAAGGCATCGACCAAGCTGTAATATCGTATGTCACGGAGTCCAACAGTTTAGCCTCCGGCTCAAATAGGACACGAACCAAAGCAGCTTTTGGCTGATTGCCCGGAATAACTAAATCTTTATCTTTTGCGGTGTATGTTATACTTTTCTTTGTCGAGTAGTCCAAACCTCTGAACGTACCTTCGGCAGCATAATAACGAATTTTATTCTTATCGAGTAATTCAAGCAACGAACGGATACTAGACTCCTGATTTGGCTCGTATTTAATGACGTAACTCTGGAATGTTGCCAAATCACCAGCATTTGCTTGCTTATAGAATTTCTTAAACTCTTCCACTACTTTTGCTGAATTTTGTGAAACCACTTCTACTAAATTCATTCCAGAAGCATGGTGCTGAATCGCTCTATCTACCAAAGTCAACGTATCTTTTTGATCAGTGTAAACCCCCAGACCAGCAGAAGTATTTCCCGCCTTCTCATAAGTCATTCCGATAGCTCCAGAGTACATCGGGTAGGTATCCCCGTATGATGGATAGAATAAGTCAAAACGTTCTTTCGTAAAATATAACCATCCTTGTTTGTCAAAATACTTGGCATTGTGCTTACCAATAGTGGTTTGAAATTCGCGCTGC
This sequence comes from Sphingobacterium bovisgrunnientis, assembly GCF_009829085.1. Lineage (GTDB taxonomy): Bacteria > Bacteroidota > Bacteroidia > Sphingobacteriales > Sphingobacteriaceae > Sphingobacterium > Sphingobacterium bovisgrunnientis. The sequence continues at coordinate 109,660 of NZ_WUQY01000004.1, read as the reverse complement.
CAAGGTGTGATAACTTCATGCAATGGTTCTGCCGCTGGCGGAAAATAATAAGGCGCATTGATTCCCATTTCGTGGAAATCAATATGAATATGCGGCAACCAATCATTGTAAATTTGCATGCGTTGCTGACTTTCCAATTGCGTCTGCCATGCCCAATCACGATTCAAATCAAAGTAATAATGATTGACTCGACCTCCTGGCCAAGGCTCACTGTGTTCTCTGGCATACAAGTCAGGATGGTATTGAGCACCCAAAATTCCGTTCTGCCAATTGTTGTACCGTTCCGTACCGTCTGGATTCAAACATGGATCGATAATCACCAACGTATTTTCCAATTCCTTTTGTGAAGCAGAATTCTTTGGATTGACCAATTGGTAAAGAGTCATCATCGAAGATTCCATAGAGGATGTCTCATTTCCATGCGCATTGTTACTCATCCAAATTATCGCAGGCATATCCACAAGTTCTGTATTTCCAGTCTCTTCTCCAGCTATTTTTAGATTGTTTTTGCGGATTGCATCCAATCGTGCAATATTCTTAGCAGAAGAAACAAAAAAAACATACATTGGTCTTCCTTCGATCGACTCACCATACTGCTGAAATTTAATCTGTTGTGGAGCTTGTTCTGCAACATGCTTATAGTATTCCAAAACTTTCCAATGTGGTGTAATTTTAGTTCCGATTTGACGACCTAAAAATTCCTCTGGCGATTTTAATTGTGCCCATACTGTGGAGCAAGTAAATACAGTTAGCAGAAGTAATACTATCTTTTTCATAATGCTATTAAGGTATACGCAATATAGAAATAAATCCGCTACAAAGTGGAATGAACATCTGTTGAAAATACCCTATCAAATTAATAGATATTTTGTTAGCTTTGGAAAAAAGACCTATATAAAGATGAGACAGATCGAAACAAACTTGATACATACTGGCGAAGAATTTAACAAAACAAAAGCTGTAGTAGCTCCTATATATCAAACTTCTACTTATTTTGCAGACCAAGATCCACAGGAATATATTGCAGCAGCAACTGAACCAAAACATCCTGAATTCTACCATAGGCACGGTAATCCAACGAATAGCCAGGTAGCTGCTGTTATAGCTAAGTTGGAGAAGACAGAAGATGCATTGGTACTAGCAACGGGCATGGCAGCAATTAGCACGGCTATCTTGGCTGTTGTGAAAGCAGGAGATCACATCGTTGCACAGAATGCACATTATTCGGGTGCTATGCTTTTTCTAAAGGAATTTCTTTCGGAATACGGGATAACGATAACTCACGTAGATCAAACCAATAATCAGGCATTTGTAGATGCGATTCAACCAAATACAAAATTGATTTACTTGGAAACTCCTTCCAATCCGAATTTAGATATTACAGACTTAGAATTTGTTGGAAAGCTAGGTAAGGATAAAGGCATTTTGACGATGGTAGATAATACATTTGCATCACCGATTAATCAGGTGCCTTCAGAATTTGGTATAGATGTGATCTTACATAGTGCTACAAAATATTTGGGTGGTCACTCCGATTTGACGGCTGGTGTCATTTGCGGAAGCAAAGAATTTATTGTCAAAGCTTGGAGACGTTCAATCACGTTAGGTGCCAGCTTAAGTCCTTTTGATTCTTGGTTATTATTGCGTGGGTTGAAAACGCTGTCACTTCGCGTACATCAAATCAATGCAAATGCTTTGGCATTAGCCGAATGGCTAGAAAAAAATCCAGCTATCAAGAAAGTGTCGTATACAGGTTTGAAATCGCATCCTCAACATGAGTTAGCCGCAAAACAGCTAAAAGGTCATACAGGTATGTTGTGCATTGAAGTCGCTGGAAAAGACGAATCAGATGAATTTAAAAATGCGCAAACAATATTGAACAATTTGCAATTATTTGCGAATGCAGCTAGCCTTGGTGGGGTAGAATCGTTGGTAGTACATCCAGCGAGTATGTGGGGATCGCATCATTCTTCGACACAGAAAAAAATCTCAGGCATCACATTAGGTATGTTGCGTATTTCTGTAGGTATTGAACATATTGATGACATTATTGCCGACTGGGAACAAGCAATTGGTAAAATATAATTTTATAATCTACCTAATGCTTAGCGGTAAGTATTAGGTAGATTACAACTTTTTTAGATAATTATCTAATTTCTTCACTCCTACACCCGCCATTATTATTTTACCTTCTTGATCTATTAAAAAACTACTAAACATATCATCAACACTATACCCATTCACATATTTAGCATATTTATCGATTACTAATTTTCTATTTTCACTATCCAAGCAAACATCTCTGACATATTTCAATGTGTTTTCCTGAACCATTTTTTTCCAATTTAAGTTTTTATTATCTACAAGAAGCGAAATACGAAGTATTACAAAATCCAACATTTGATGTTCTTCTAATAATCTGTCAACTTCTTTCAAGTTACCTTTGTCCTTCCATCCATTTGCTGCTGCATCCCAAAATCGAATTAAAACCAACTTACCTTTGAGATCTGATAGTTTTAAAATTTCACCATCTACTGATTGAAACGAAAAATCAATAGCTTCTTGCCCAATTGCTCTTTTTTTATATCGTTTAAGTCGATCTTCGAATAAAGTTCTATGCTTTTCGCTTATATTTAAATGATTTAGTTTTTCATACTTCGCCTCAAATTCTAACACAGTCTCTTCTGACAATAATCTCTGCATTAAATTAAATGATAAATAATTTAAGGGATTAGAATTTAAAAATGAATAGTCAAATGCACGTTCATCATCAAGTCCTTTAGTTACTATATCATGATTTTCCTTTGCAAAAACATTTTCTTTTCTTCTCCACTTTTGCAACGGCTCTAACTCTTTCTTATACTTAGCAAAAGTTTCATTCAATTCATTTCCCTTCAAGATTTTAGAATCTAATTTCTCACCTTCAATATAAGTATTACCCGAACACAAGAATAACTCCATATATTGCGGCAGACCATCCCAAACCTTATTATTTCTAATTGTGATTTGTGCATAAGTTGGTTGGGTGACCTCACCTTTAAATTCAAATTTTCCATCCACAACTATAGCCGAATCTATCTCCTCTTCGCCAATTAAACCATATTCCAGATAAACTATTTTATAGTCTTTCAACTGATCAATCTCACCAATAATATGATATTTTTCCTGCCCAAATGTTAATGTTGGAAAACATAGTAGAATAAAAAGTATTTCCCTCATAATGATACATTTATATTAAATATACAAAAAAAGACCTTGATTAGAAATCAAGGTCCTTTATGATATATTGAAATACAATACTAATTCAATAGCTCGGCAAGTTTATCTTCCAGCGCCTCGCCTCTTAAATTTGACGCCACAATTTTGCCCTCTTTATCTAATAAAAAGTTTTGAGGAATACTGCGTAATGAGTACAACTTCACAACTTCCGATTGCCAACCTTTCAATTCAGAAACATTTGCCCATTGTTCTAATTGATCATCTTCAATAGCTTTTACCCAATCGTCTTTTTTACCTGGGTAATCCAAAGATACGCCTAGAATCGTAAAACCTTTGTCTTTGAATTTATTGTATGCTGCTACAACATTTGGATTTTCTTGACGACAAGGTCCGCACCATGATGCCCAAAAATCAACCAACACATATTGCCCTTTTAACGAAGACAACGAAATTTCTTTACCATCTGGAGTAGGCAATGTAAAATCAGGAGCTACAGCACCGATGGCTACACTTCTTAAGTTACTCATTTTCTCCGTGATAGATTTTCCTTTTGCGCTATTTTGCAAATCTGATGGAAAACTTTTGAAATAGCCTTCATATTCTATAACATTTTCTGCGCTAAGGTTTTCCTCAATTATATTAAGTGCAATAATGCTTTTAGATGTTGTTAAATATTCCTGTTGTGACGCTTCAAGTTTTTCGTACAATGGTCCAATTTTTTCACGCAAAGCATTCACAAAGTTTTCATCGTTCTTTTGTTCATCTGTCGCGTTATAATATTCTTGGTTTACAACATCTATAGCTTGCTCTGTATCTTTTGTTAAACTTTTGAATTTCACATATTCCTCATTAACAGAGTTACCTGATAATTTTGCAGCTTTTAAGGTTTCACCTTCTAAATTGATTACGCCTTTTGATAAATAAAGGCTTCCAAAATCTGGATTGCTCAACTCACGAAGGCTTTTACCTTCTGGCGAAAGAATTACATAGGCTTCAACAGGAGCCGATACCGTACCATTTAATGTAAACTGTCCATTCTTAACTTCCGCAGAATCTAATTTTCGTGCAGCACCATCTACATATTGTAAATACACCTTAGCTGGTGCATTATGTGCACCTATTTTACCTTTAACTGTATAATCTTCTTGAGCAAATGACAATGCAGGTACCCCCACTAGCATTGCAAATAAAATATTCTTCATCTAATCTTGTATCTTAGTTATCTATCAAATATAGATTTTATACTGATTAATTATTTTCCTTTTACGAATTTTTAACACCAATTAACAGTTACCAGCGTCCGCTTGCGCCACCACCGCCAAAATCACCTCCTCCGAAACCTCCGAAGCCACCTCCAGAACCTCCGCCACCGAAACCGCCAAAACCACCGCCGCCGCCACGGGAATTTCCGCCACCACCTAGGCCACTCAGTAGCATCCACCAGAATAGATCATTTGAGCCTTTGCCATTAATCACTTTACCACCTCTATTATTGCCGCCTCCACCCTTTGATATCAAAGCAAAGATTATAACGATGACCACTATAACAAAAATTCCGCTAATGCCCCCACCACCATCAGAAGATTTAGAAGACCTTTTTTCAGCTTTATATTCACCTTTGGTGTAAGAAATAATGGAGTTTGTTGCATTATCCAATCCAGCGTAATAATCACCAGATCTAAAAGCTGGTTTGATATCGTTCTCAATAATTCGGTACGCAATTGCATCTGGCAATGCTCCTTCAACACCATACCCCGTCTGAATAGTTACTGCTCGATCACCAATAGCAGCCAACAATAGGACTCCATTGTTGTATTTGGCATCACCTATACCCCATTTTTTAGCTAAGCGAACCGCATAGTCAGATACATCATAGCCATCCGTACTATTTACCAATACCACTGCGATTTGAGTCGATGTCGTATCATTAAATGCAACCAACTTACGTTCTAAAGCATCTCGTTGTGATGAGGATAATGTATTGGTAAAATCCGAAACAATCGTACGAGATACAGGCGGCAAATCTTGTCCGAATAGCGTCGTAATTGCGCTAATGAACAATAGAGCTGTAAAAAATAAGGAAGGTAAAATTTTATTTTTCTTTAGAGAAATCATAGAATCAATATTAATGACCAAAATGAATGTCGTTTGGTAATTCGTTCACGTCGTCTTCTTGACGCGGAAAAAATTGGTGCAATTGCTCTCCTGCATCATGAATGCCTTCTACCAATCCCGATGCAAAATCACCAACTTTAAAATGTGCTAACATTTTGTTTTTTGTATTTTCCCAAAAGTCACTTGGTACTTTAGCATTAATACCTGCATCACCAATAATAGCGAATTGATGATCTGCAACAGCCAAGTATACTAACACGCCATTGCGGCGTAACGTCTTATGCATATTGAGTTCGAAAAAGTATTTTTCTGCCTTCTGAATTGCAGTAAGATTATTTCCAACTACATTTTCTACGACAACGCGGATTTCACCAGAAGTCATATTCTCCGCAACACTTACTGCGTGCACCACGCGCTCTTGCTCATCTGAATTTAAAATAGCCATATCATTACTAAAAATAAAAGATGAATACTGGACTATATATAACTCCAATATTCATCTTAATATACAATGGATTAAAAAGTCTAGAATGAAACTGTAGGAGCTTTATCTGAACCTTCTGCCGCTTGGAAAGTACCTTTTGCTTTAAAGCCAAAAATACCCGCCATTATATTGTTAGGGAAGCTACGAACAGTCGTATTGAAGTCTTGAACAGCCTCATTATAGGTTCTTCGTTCTACTGAAATACGGTTTTCCGTTCCTTCTAATTGCGCTTGCAACTCTTGGAAATTAGAATTTGCTTTTAAATCAGGGTATGCTTCTACGCTTACTAACAAACGACCTATAGACTGCGATAACGCATCTTGTGATTGCTGAAATTTAGCAATAGACTCATCAGACAAATCATCAGGATTTACACTTACAGAAGTTGCTTTAGCACGTGCTTCGACTACAGCTGTCAATGTTCCTTGCTCATGTTGTGCAGCACCTTTGACTGTCGACACCAAATTAGGAATCAAATCTGCACGACGTTGATACGCGTTTTCAACTTGTGCCCATTTTGCTTTCACGTTTTCATCTTTTGATACCATTGTATTGTATCCGCAAGAACTAAAAGAAAGCGTAATAAACAAGCCAACTAGGGCAAATAATAATTTTTTCATGTGTGATAAATTCAATCTGTTTGTCTAAATGTACAAATAAGTTTTTAAAAATCTAAAATACAAAGTCAAAGCAAATGCCAAAATCTGCATACTGACAATTCATCATCATTTTTGTAACTTTGTGTCAATCTTTTGGGATAGATACCCAAGTGTAAGACATATGCAAAAAGAAATTGAGCTGGCGATTAGTCCAGATTTCATCTACGATGAAAATTATATTACAAAACAAGGTGCTCAAAAACTAAAAGTTGAGCCACATAGAATCAAAGGTTACCACATCCGCAAACGATCTATAGATGCCAGAAGCCGTGCAGTTTTATACCGTACACGTGTGGTATTTTTTATTGACGAAGAACCAGTCTCTGAATCTTTCAGCAGCACATTACAAAATGTAAAAGAAGGCAAACCTGTGATCATCATTGGTGCAGGACCAGCAGGCTTGTTTGCCGCATACCGTTGCCTAGAACGCGGTTTAAAACCTATTGTTGTAGAACGCGGAAAGGCTGTGCGCGAACGACGTCGTGATCTTGCGAAAATTAATAGAGAAGGCATTGTCAATCCAGAATCCAACTATTGTCATGGAGAAGGTGGCGCAGGTACGTATTCGGATGGCAAACTGTATACACGGTCTAATAAACGTGGTGATGTCAACAAAGTGCTTTCGATTTTTGTAGAGCATGGTGCAGATCAAGATATTTTGATCGATGCTCGACCACATATCGGTACTAATAAATTACCGCATATCATCGAGGATATGCGTAATCGCATCTTGGAAATGGGAGGGGAAGTACATTTTGACACGAAAGTTGTCGATATTACCGAACAATTTGGGCAAGTGACAGGTGTAAAAACTGCCGATGGAAAATCTTTTGAAGCCGAACATATTATCGTAGCTACTGGACACTCTGCTCGCGATATTTATGAATTATTCCGATCCAAAAACTGGCTATTGGAAGCAAAGCCTTTTGCTCTAGGCGTACGTATTGAGCATCCGCAAGAAATCATTGACAAAGCACAATACCATTGTAGTACACGTCATGAAAATCTTCCGCCAGCTTATTATAGTTTGGTAGAGCAAGTGAATGACCGTGGTGTCTTTTCATTTTGTATGTGTCCAGGTGGAATTATAGCACCTTGTGCGACGGAGCACAATGAAATAGTCGTAAATGGTTGGTCTCCATCCAAACGAAATAACCCGCATGCCAATTCAGGCACAGTCATTCAAATAAATTTGGAAGATGTCCCTGATGCTGCGACAAATCCTTTTGCCTTATTAGAATTCCAACGGCAGATTGAACAACAAGCATTTCAATTGGGCGGTGGCAATTTAGTAGCGCCGGCTCAACGCATGGTAGATTTTGTAGAAAACAGAGTTTCACGTGATCTTCCCGAAAACTCTTACAAACCGGGCACACGCTCTGTAGATTTGAATGAAGTATTACCAGACTTTGTACATCAAGCTTTACGTGGAGCATTGCCAATTTTCGGAAAGAAAATGAAAGGCTATTATACGAATGAAGCTATTCTTCTCGGTGTTGAATCGCGCACTTCATCGCCTATTCGCATTCCGAGAGATAAAGAAACTTTACAACATCCACAGGTCAAAGGGTTATATCCATGTGCTGAAGGTGCTGGTTATGCGGGAGGAATTGTTTCCGCAGCTATTGACGGGATTAATTGTGTGGATGCTATAAAAATTTAAGTGACTAAAAATTAAGCGAATCAAGTGATTTTGATATATTTTTTAAAAATAAGGCTTGACAAAAATTAAAAAAGCATTATTTTTGTATCACAAACAAGCGAAAGTAGCTCAGTTGGTAGAGCACAACCTTGCCAAGGTTGGGGTCGCGAGTTCGAATCTCGTCTTTCGCTCAAAAGCTTCTCAAATTGAGAAGCTTTTTTTATTTGGTATCATTTGGTAATACTTCAGAACCTAATTCCTTACTCTTCCCTAGATTCATTACAGCAGGTGTTAGAAATGATAACAATCCAACCACACACATTGCCAATCCACTGATTATAAAAGCATTGACCACCCCGATTTTGTCTGCTATCCAACCTGTAAAAAGTAAGCCAATAACGCTTGGGATAATAGCAAAGCTAAAGTACATCGAGAACACACGTCCTAAAAATTCAGGCTTAACTTCTTCTTGAATAATGGTCATAAAAGAGGCATTGAAGAAAGACATTCCTATTCCGCCCAGAGTTGTAATAGCCACAAATATCCAAAATAAATCACTACTTATCCATCCCGAAAACACAAATGTCAACCCCAGAAATATATGCATCGCATTGACTAAGATAACTTTAGAGATAGAACCCTGCCATGCACTTAAGATTCCACCACCAACTAACATACCAGCACCCCACACCACTTCGATGATGCTCATCTCCCATTTGCCCCCTGCAAAATGTTCAATTGTCAATAATGGATACATAATGGCAACAGGCATCACAAAAAATGTAGTCAACATCGCATAGACGAATAACATATATAGACCTTTATTTTTTTGAATTTCAGCGAAGCCTAATTTCAAATCTGTCAATACAGTCGATATATCATTATCTTCACTTTGCTTTGTCAACTTCGGAATCGTCACAAATAACAAAGAAACTATCGCCAAACAAGCGCCAATCACATCCAAATACAAAACCTTTGAAATAGGCAAGAAAGTAATCGCTAAAGTACCCACAGCTGGTCCTGCAATCATACTGACAGACTGTAGCATTTGATTTATCCCTGATACTTTCAATAATTTATCCTCAGGCACAATCAAAGGAGCAATAGCCTGCATTGCTGGCGTATGAAAAGCTTGACCCAATGAACGACAAACAAGAAGTGCATACACAAATATCAGATTCGCTTCGCCTTTCACAAATGCAAATGACATCAAAAAAGTACATAATGCAATAAAAGCATCCGCGTATATCATGACTTTCTTACGATCCCAACGGTCAATATATACTCCCGCGAATGGTCCTATAATTGCTTGTGGCAATAATCCTGCAATTCCAGCAAATGCCAATACTTCAGCAGACTTGTAATGTAAACTCAAATATATAATTACTGCAAAATTGACTGCCGAGCTAGTCAATAAGGAGACAAACTGCCCTATCCAGATGTATATATATGTTTTGAACCAATTTTCGTGTATCATTATTCAAAATTTGCTCAAATATACCATTGTGAATTCTGAATCATCAGGTTTTGACTCTAATTCGTGTTTTCCTGTCCTAGGATAAGTTTTTGGTTTTAGACTCAAAACATTATATTTACGATTAAGACAAAAAGATTAACTTAAGATGAAAAGACTATTCAGCACAATATTGATAAGCTTGCTTATTCAAATTGTTTACGGCCAATTATCATTTACAACTTTATATACGAAAGAGGGTAAAGAAACCAAGAAAAGGAGCAAGCTCATTATTATCGCGAATTATCTATATTAGAAAACGCTCAAGTCCGCGTAATAGAAAAATATATTCAAACCAATAAAACCAAATTAATAGGAACATTTCCAAACATTAAAGGCAAAAAATTTATTGGACAAAAGCTGGAGGCTTACGAAAATGGAAAAATAAAAACAAAAGAAACCTATAGTCCAGATGGAGTTTTGATTGATACAGCTTACTATTATTATTCTAACGGAAAGCTAAAACTAGCGTTTGAATACCCTTATAAAGAAGAAAAAGAAAAAATTAAAGTTACGGATACGTTAATACTTGTTTATCACGATTCCTTAGGCAAACGTCATCTTTACAATGGCAATGGGTACGCTGAAATTGAATTGAGTAACTCTACCGTAGAAAAAGGAAACTACGAAAAACACAAACGCACAGGAAAATGGACTGGAAGTTTTATGGGTGACAAATACAGCTTTGAAGAGACATACGATAATGGGAAGCTTATCTCAGGGGTTACAAAAGATTCCTTGAATAAGGAATACTTTTATGATGACAAGAACTATCATCAACCACCTATTTATCCTGGAGATATAATAGCCATACGAACATTTATTGCGAATAATTACAACTATCCCAAGGAAGCAATTAATGCTAGGGTAAAAGGTACTGTTAAAGTTTCCTTTGTTATTGATCAAGAAGGAAAAATGGTTGATATGAAAATAGACGAAGATTTAGGATTTGGAACTGGCGATGCTGCAATCAACGTTTTAAAAAGAGCTAAAAAATGGACTCCAGGATACATGCGCGGTGTTCTGGTTAGAGTTGCTTATAGTCTACCCATTCGTTTGGATCTGACTGGTCGATAATATTTTGTCAACATAGAAAACAAAAAAAGCGTCTAAGAATTTCTCCCTAGACGCTTTTAATATAAAACTACACTACTAATTTTTTCTGTCTAAACCTTTGGCCACAAGATCTTCTACATAAGCGCGAACCACTTCATTTGAAAAACGTGAAGTCACGTCAAAAGCAAAAGCGTGTACCAATAAAATACGTGCAGACTCTTCGCCGATACCTCTTGCTCTTAAATAGAACAAAGCTTCATCGTCAAATTGACCCATCGTACATCCGTGCGAACATTTCACATCATCTGCAAAGATTTCTAATTGAGGTTTTGTATAAACCGTTGCTTTATCACCAATCAACATATTGTTATTTTGTTGGAAAGCGTTTGTTTTTTGTGCATCCTCACGAACGAAGATTTTACCATTAAATACTGCTGTTGATTCGTCTTGAGGAATGTTTTTGTACCACTCGTACGATTCACAGTGTGGCTTTAAGTGATCTACTACCGTATGGTTATCAACCAATTGTTTGTTAGCTAATAAATTGATACCGTATAAATGTGACTCCACATTTTCCGCATCCAAACGCACATTGATATTATTACGTACAAAAGTAGCACCAGGGAAAGTACAATTGTAATTGTTGTACAAACTGTATTTTGCTTGGTAAACTTCGGTATGGTTGATATAGTTACTTACTGCATCAGCTACTTGAAGGTAATAGTGCTGAACTTTTGCATTTTCGTCCAATACAATTTCCGTAACCTTATTGTGCAAGTTTTTAGCTGTATTTTCTAATGTGATGAATGATTCAATGATTTCTACTTCAGCATTAGCTTCTACAACGAATAAGTTTCTTGTTTGTGCGAAAAACTCTTCGCCACCTGTCGCTACATGCACGATATGCAATGGTTTAGAAACTACTTTATTTTTGCCAACAGATAAATAAATACCCGAAGTATATAAAGCTGTATTCAAATCCACCAATGCATTATCCGCTTTATCTGCATATTGGGCAAAGTGTTTTTGGAAATTAGCTTCTTCTACAGCTTCTTCAATTGGTTTTACCGTAATGCCAACCTCATCTTCCAACGAAGAGAAAGCCAACACATATTGACCATTGATCAATACGATACGGTGTGCATCCAATTCTGGAATATCCGCTTTGCTCAAATCCAAATTTGCTACATCCACATCTTCATTCAACAAATATGTTTTGTTGATTAAAGCATGAATGTTTGTATATTTCCATTCTTCATTCTTAACTGTTGGAAAACCTGCTTTTTCGAATTTTCCGAAAGCTTCTTGACGAATTGCTTTCAATGAAGAAGGCTCATTAGTCACTTCCAATTCTTGAAAAGTAAACGTCAACTGTTCGAATAAAGAGTTTGCTATTGTTGTACTCATGTTATTTGTTATCAATCCGCTCATGACCTTAAATTTTTATCGGTGACCGATTAGATTAGGCATTTTGCGCATCTAAGTCTTTTAACCAATCGTAACCTTTTTCTTCTAATTCTAATGCCAATTCTTTAGTTCCAGTTTTGACAATGCGACCATTGTGCAATACGTGAACGAAATCTGGAACGATATAATCTAATAAACGTTGGTAGTGTGTGATTATCACGAAAGCATTGTCTTTCGAACGCAATTGGTTTACGCCATTTGCTACAATACGCAATGCATCGATGTCCAAACCTGAATCCGTCTCATCCAAAATCGCTAATTTAGGATTCAACATCGCCAATTGGAAGATTTCGTTACGCTTTTTCTCACCACCAGAGAAACCTTCGTTCAACGAACGATTCGCCAAATTAGCAGAGAATTCTACTAATTTTTGTTTCTCTTTTACCATTGCTAAGAATTCTTTCGCTTCTAATGGAGGAAGACCTCTATATTCACGGATGTCACTTACAGCAGTTTTCAAGAAATTGATATTTGACACACCAGGAATTTCTACTGGGTACTGGAAAGCCAAAAACAAACCTTCACGCGCACGATCTTCTGGAGAAAGATCCAATAAATCTTTTCCATCCAACGTTACTTCACCACCATTCACTTCGTACGAATCACGACCAGCTAATACATTACCCAATGTACTTTTACCAGCACCGTTAGGTCCCATGATTGCGTGAACTTCACCCGCTTTTACTTCTAAGTTTAATCCTTTTAATATTTGTTTGTCTTCAACAGACGCTTGCAAATTCTTTATTGATAACATTTCTTTTTTAGTATTGAGTATTGAGATGTGAGTATTGAGATTCTATCCTGCTCACATTTTCAAATTATCTAATTTTCAAATTTCCTTAACCTACCGAACCTTCTAACGAGATCGCTAATAACTTCTGTGCTTCAACAGCAAATTCCATTGGCAACTGGTTAAGCACTTCTTTTGCGTAACCGTTTACGATTAATCCAACAGCTTTTTCTGAATCGATACCACGTTGATTTAAGTAGAACACTTGATCTTCACCTATTTTTGAGGTTGTTGCTTCGTGCTCTAGTTTAGCCGTTTTGTTTTTGTTCTCGATATAAGGGAAAGTATGCGCTCCACAACGGTCACCAATCAACAAAGAGTCACATTGTGTGAAGTTACGTGAGTTGTCCGCATTAGGACCAATTTTCACCAAACCTCTATAGCTATTGTGTGATTTACCTGCAGAAATACCTTTCGAAACAATCTTAGATTTCGTGTTTTTACCTAAGTGAATCATTTTTGTACCTGTATCCGCTACTTGCATATTACGCGTCATAGCTACAGAGTAAAATTCACCTACAGAATTGTCACCTTTTAAGATTACGCCTGGATATTTCCAAGTAATCGCCGAACCCGTTTCTACTTGTGTCCAAGAAATCTTCGAGTTATCACCTTTACAGATACCGCGCTTAGTTACGAAGTTGAAAATACCACCCTTACCGTCTTTATCACCAGGATACCAGTTTTGAACAGTAGAATATTTAATTTCAGCATCTTTCATGGCGATCAATTCTACCACAGCAGCGTGCAATTGATTCTCATCACGCATCGGAGCCGTACATCCTTCTAAATAAGAAACGTAAGAACCTTCATCCGCAACGATTAATGTACGTTCAAACTGACCTGTATTTTGTGCATTGATACGGAAATATGTAGACAATTCCATTGGACAATGAACGCCTTTTGGAATGTAAACGAATGAACCATCAGAGAATACAGCTGAGTTCAATGCCGCATAGATATTATCCGTTTGCGGAACTACAGTGCCCAAATATTCTTTAACTAATTCAGGATATTCTTGAACAGCCTCACCAAATGAACAGAAAATAACTCCTTTTTCTTTCAATTTTTCACGGAATGTAGTTTTTACCGACACCGAGTCAAATACTGCATCCACAGCAACCACACCTGCTAATACCTTTTGCTCGTCCAAAGGAATGCCTAGTTTGGCGAAAGTCTCCAATAATTCAGGATCCACTTCGTCTAAACTTTCCAATTGCTTTTTGGGCTTTGGTGCAGCGTAGTATGATAATTCTTGAAAATCTACTTCTGGATTATCAAAATTTTGCCAAGTTGGCATATCCATAGAAAGGAAATGGCGGAAAGCTTTTAATCTCCATTCCAATAACCATTCTGGTTCATTTTTTTTAGATGATATTAGGCGAATTGTATCTTCATTCAATCCTTTGGGAGCAATATCCATCTCAATATCAGTCGTGAAACCGTATTTGTATTCTTCTTGCTCCAGCTCTTTCAGTAATTCGTCGTCTTTGGTACTCATATTTAATGCTTCCCTTTTTACACGTCAAACCATTATAGCAGACCTTTTTGGGAACACAAAGTTACGATATAAATACTAATAATATAGCATTTTTTGGTCTCTCTGAACGTGAAAGTAGGTCAATTTATGACAAAAGTCACTTCTTTGTGTGTTCAAGACGATTTTAACATAATTTTTTGACAAAAAAATGATTCGATATTGTTAAATTCTATTTCGAAGAATAATCATCATAGATGTAAACTATACGAAATAACGTTTAATAATCAAAAAAGTCGATATGGTCTATTTATTAAATTTCCAGAGAGATTTCACATTCGAACATTTCAGACCTAACAAAATTTTCCAAAGAAGACTTTACACAGTGCTTTTACTTACCCAAAAAGATATAGTATTGTATAATATTTGTTATATTTACATTTCGAAGAAAGAAATTATATGTCCTACCAACTTGACAAACTTGATCTCAAGATTTTACGCCTCTTGCAAGAAAATGGCCGTATTACGAATTTGCAGCTTGCTACAAATATCGGTCTTTCACCTGCACCTACATTAGAGCGTGTACGCAAATTGGAAAACTCTGGATTTATTAAGAGTTATCACGCTTTCGTTGATGAAGAAAAATTAGGTTTAGGTATTAAATCTTTTATTCAGATTTCGTTGGATTTTCACACCCACAATGCTATTCCCGAGTTTGTGGAAGCCGTAAAAGCTATTCCTGAAGTCACGGAATGTCATCACGTCACGGGTAACTGTGACTTTATCCTCAAAGTATACGTTAAAGACATCAAAGCCTATGAGGCAGTGATCATGGAGAAGATTTCTAAAATTCCGTTTGTAAAAACTTTTCAGACGATGATGATTATGTCGACTTCGAAAAAAGAACCTATTGTGCCGTTAGAATATTAAATGAATACAGACTATCAAGACTTTGCGATTATCTTAACATGGCCAGATGCAACAATTCGAGGCGATGAAAAATGGATGATGTTCTTTAAAAAAATAGGTCTTGTCAAAAATCTAAATTTTAAGGTCGGGCATACAGGTGTGGTGATTGTAAATCACCTAGATGGCGAGATGCTTTTTTACGACTTTGGTCGTTATATCGCGCCACGAGGCTATGGTCGCGCACGTTCCAAATTCTCTGATCCTATGTTGGATATTTCGCTGAAAGCAGAAATACAAAATAATAGCATTACCAACCTAGAAGATATAATCAAACTTTTTGAAGACCTTAAGCCAGCAATGTATGGTGATGGCAAGTTGTTCTTTTCAATTGTGAAAGGAATTAATTTTGAAAAGGCAAGAGCCTATGGTGATCAGTGCGTAACTGAAGGCACTTATCCTTATGGCGCAGTCGCAAAAAACAACAATAATTGCTCTCGATTCATCACCCGAATGTTGATGAAATCGTGTCCCAAATACCATTTTTGGCATTACATCAATCTTCCAGAGACAATCAAAAGTAGCCCAGTAAGTAATCTTGTAAATACTGCGGAAGATCGTATCATCTATTCTTACGTTCCCGATGAAGGCATCAAAAGCTTCCGTATGAATAGATTTCAGTCTTTTTGGTTTTTGCTGAAACAATTAGGTGATAATATTTCGCGTAAAAAATCAGCATTATTCCCTAATGACCTGATTATCGGAGGCATGAATTATCGTTTCAAACCAATAACGCTACCAAAAGATGCCATGTATTTAGGCGGTGTGGGTGATGGCGCTTGGTTTACAGTGACGCCAACAGAAACCATCAATGAATTTATCGTAAAAAGATTTAACACTTTTGGTAAGCTTGAGTACGTCGTTCGTGGAGAAGCCACAGAGTTTGTGGATCTACAAACTCCGTATAAAATAGCTTACGACAGCCATTTGTTAGTTACACATATTGAGCAAAATGGCAAAAAAATCCGCATTAACCATATCGAAAGATTAGAGAACGCGAAATACGATTTCGAAAACCTCAAAGAACGCTACGCTTAACTACAACTTCCAATCAATTGGATTTCTGCCATGAGCAACTAAATAATTATTTGCTTTTGAAAAAGGTTTAGAACCATAGAATCCACGATAAACAGAAAGTGGTGATGGATGAACCGCTTTTAGAATCAAATGTTTTTTTTCATCAATAAGAACGGATTTTTTTTGTGCGTACGAGCCCCAAAGCACAAAAACTACATTTTCCAATTCGGAAGAAATCTTTTCAATAATCTGATCGGTAAACGTTTCCCAGCCTTGCTTTTGGTGTGAAGCAGCTTGATGTGCGCGTACTGTAAGTGTTGCATTCAACAACATCACACCTTGTTTTGCCCATTTGGTCAAATCGCCAGAGCTTGGTATTTGGAAACCTTCAATATCGGTGGATAGCTCAGCAAATATATTCTTTAACGAAGGCGGAAAAGCTACTCCCTGAGGCACTGAGAATGATAATCCATGTGCTTGACCAATATTATGATAAGGATCTTGCCCCAAAAACACCACTTTGACATCGTTCAAGGGCGTCAAACGAAAAGCATTAAATACTAAACTCTTAGGCGGATAAACTTCAAATTGAGTACGCTCCTGTTGTACAAAAGCAGATAGTTTTCGCATGTAATCTTGTTGCATCAAAGGCTTTAAGATGGGAGCCCAACTTTCGTCGTACAGATTTTCCATAAAACAAAAGTACATTTTTAAGGCTTAAACCTATAAACAAGTTTGCATAACTACTTAAATTAATGGATATTTGCGTTTTAAAAACTACAACAAGAAGAAATGTCAAATTTAGTGCGTATTATTATTAGCTGTTTACTTTTGGTAGGAACAGTAGTATTATTTTGGTTTGGATATTGGGGCTGGGGTATTTTGGGTATTCTGGTTACAATTTTGGCTTGGGTGACTGTTTTCTTTCACGAATATATGCTTATTACTCAATGGTATTTTCGTAAGCAAGATACTGTCAATGCGGAAAAATGGTTGAGTAAGATCACAAATTACGAGAAACAACTTATTCCTGCACAACACGGATATTATCATTTACTATTAGGTCTAATGGAATCTCAACGTGCGCCTTTGCAATCGGAGAAATTCTTTAAGAAAGCTCTTTCATTAGGTTTGCATATGGATCACAATGTAGCTTTAGCGAAGTTGAGTCTAGCTGGTGTAATGATGGCAAAACGTAATAAACGTGAAGCAGAGAAATATTTGCAAGAAGCGAAACGCGCAGATAAGAACAAATTGTTAGCAGATCAAATCAAAATGATGAAAGATCAAATGGGAATGATGGACAGACAACAAATTCGTTATTCAAGATAAAAACATACAAAAGCCTCGAAATTTTTCGAGGCTTTTGTATTATAAATCTATAACAAATTCTAATATCTTCCCTTCTTCCTGAAAATCTTCAAAGGCTAGTTTTAATTGTTTTGGTTTGCCCCATTGCTTTTTCCAATCTCCAGTTTTGATTGTCAATACCACTGGTTCATTACGTGTAAGCAAATAACGAAGATAATTTTGCCTGTCTTCCAGACGCACAAGAACCTTTCCCAATTGCATCGTATGATACCATAAAGGTTTTTCACTACCACTCAACAATCCCGTTGAAAATGTATTTAACTTAAATTCACGTGGATTTTTCAAGTATGATTGCAAATACAATTCTACTGTCGCCGTATCACCTTTAGCTGAAACTTGTACACCCTTAGTCCACACCTCGATTTCGTTGATATCTGTGGATTTGCGTTCTTCCTTCTCTTGCGCAAAAGAAAAACTAACACCTAATGTAATTGCTAGAACCAGAAAAAATCTTTTCATAAGATAATTAACGTAATCTGTCTGCTGACTTGATTAATTTCTCATCATTACGAATGCCGCCCAATGCCATTGCTAAAAAGATAATTGAAATAGGCAACAAGAAAAACCCTACACCTATATTGTTAGCGCCGAAACTTTGTGATATCAAATCCAATGTAGCAGCAGAGGTAAAGTACATCCAAACACCCAATAACGCTATTAAAGCTATGGAAACAAAGATCAATTTAATTTGAAGTTTTCTGTTTTTGAATTGAAAAATAGTTGCTAAAGGCACCAATGCAACAACTATCGTTGCTATTGTTTGCAATAGAAAATTGCTTTGCTTTACGGATTCATTATTCACAGCAGAATATTCGCCAGTGACAAATAACTTTTTGCCCAACCCCACCAAATCGATATAATTTAAGTACGGGAACATAAATAATCCTAAAATAATTACTGTTGCTAATAACAACCAAATTGTTTGAATGCGTTGAATCATATCTGTTTTTTAATCTTATGACAATATTACAAATATAGTATAAACCACAGAAATATGACTTTGTTCTACCGTTTCGCTAGTAGTATTTTTTTACCTTTGTCGTGTGAATGACATGAAAAGATTTTTTTTAGAAATAGCCTATGACGGAACAGCCTACCACGGTTGGCAAATTCAGCCAAATGCTATCGCCGTACAAGAAAAATTAAACCATGCTTTACACACATTTTTACGTGAAGAAGTCGAAACAGTTGGTGCAGGACGTACCGATACAGGTGTGCATGCAAAACAATTGTATGTGCATTTTGATAGTGCAAATAATGTCTTAACAGAAAATCCAAACCGTGCCTTACTTTCTATCAATTCACTGCTGCCTTACGATATTTCTGTGCAGCGCATAATATTAGTTGCGGACGATGCACATGCGCGCTTTGACGCAACTGAACGCTCGTATGAATACCACATCCACAGCAAGAAAAATCCTTTTTTGATAAATAAATCTTGGCTTCTGCGCGATATTCCAGATGTAGAAAAGATGAATGAAGCAGCAAAATTTTTGTTAGGCACAAAAGATTTCGAATGTTTTAGCAAATCGAATACCCAGGTCTTTACTAATATCTGTACCATTAAAGAAGCGCGTTGGGAACAAAACGGTGACCATTTTGTTTTTCACATTACGGCAGATCGCTTTTTGCGTAACATGGTTCGTGCTATTGTGGGGACGCTGCTAGAGATTGGCGTGAAGGGAAAACCTATTTCGTATATTCAGGAGGTCTTAGAAAGCAAAAGTCGTTCGAAAGCAGGTGTATCAGTGCCTGCGCATGGATTGTATTTGACACGTGTTATTTACCCATATATTCAAGAAAAATAGATTTTGAAACAAGATAAAATATCAGGAAAAGCATACGATAGCAAATTGTTGGGTCGTCTAGCCAAATATATGAGTCCATACAGAACCATCTTTTGGGTATCTTTCGTGTTGACGATTCTGTTGGCGGCAGTTGCGCCAGCTTTACCAATGTTGATTGAATATACGCTCGACAACTATATCTTGAATGGGGAATACGAAGGATTGGACATGATGCTCATTATTATGATGCTGTTGCTTATTGCGCAGACCGTAGTGCGTTATTTCCACACCTTGATGACTAATACTTTAGGGCAGTCTGTGATTCGCGACATTCGTATTCAAGTCTTTGAACATATTACAAACTTACGCCTCAAATATTTTGACAATACACCTATTGGGCGTCTAATAACCCGAACTATTTCCGATTTAGAAACTATTGCGAATATCTTTTCTGAAGGTCTAATCCAGATTATCGGCGATTTATTGCAACTGGTGGTTATTTTGGGAGTCATGTTTTACACCGATTGGCGATTGACTTTGATCATTCTTGTTCCAATGCCGTTGATGCTGTGGGCAACGTATATTTTCAAAGAAGCGATGAAATCGGCATTTCAAGATGTGCGTCTTTGGGTTTCGAATTTAAATACGTTCTTACAAGAACACATTTCGGGTATGGCTGTCATTCAGTATTTTGCGCGTGAAGAGCAAGAGATGAAGAAATTTGATACTATCAACAAAGAGCATCGCAATGCGCATGTACGTGCCAATTGGTACTTCTCTATATTCTTTCCTGTATTGGAAATTATCATTGCGATTGCGACAGGACTTTTGGTGTGGTATGGCTCAAAGCAAGTTTTAGCCGATGTTATTTCACCAGGGGTTGTTGTTGCGTTTTTGATGTATATCAATATGATTTTCCGACCTATTCGTGAGCTAATTGACAAGTTCAACACCTTGCAAATGGGTATGGTTTCGGCAGAACGAATTTTTGATGTGTTGGATACGAACGAATTTAACCCAAACTCAGGCACACATAAGCCTGCGCATATTCGCGGTGAAATCGAATTTAAGAATGTATGGTTTGCATACAACGATGAGAAATGGGTATTGAAAGACGTTAGCTTTAAAGTACAACCGGGCGAGACATTGGCTTTGGTCGGTGCTACAGGAGCCGGAAAGTCTTCTACGATCAATATTCTAAGTCGCTTCTACGAAATCCAAAAAGGGCAAATTTTATTGGATGGCGTAGATATTCGTGATTACGAATTGAACTTCCTACGCAAGAATATTTCAACAGTTTTACAAGATGTATTCTTGTTCTCTGATACTGTTAAAAACAATATAACACTGCAGAATCCAATCATTACGGATGAAGAAATTATCAATGCAGCAAAACGCGTAGGGGCATATGATTTCATTATGCGTCTACCAGAAGGTTTGGATTATAAGGTACAAGAAAGAGGTGCAACACTGTCAGCTGGTCAAGCGCAATTGGTTTCGTTTATTCGCGCATTGGTGCACGATCCACGTATTTTGATATTGGATGAAGCAACTTCTTCCATTGATACTGAAACGGAATTAATGATTCAATCCGCTATCGATAATTTGATGGAAGGACGTACCGCTATTGTGATCGCACATAGACTCTCTACTATTCAGAAAGCCAACAAAATAATTGTCTTAGAGAAAGGTGAAATCAAAGAAATTGGCTCCCATCAAGAGTTGTTAGCGATGGACGGTTATTACAAACGACTTTACGATTTGCAATTCGATTCAGCGGGTATTTAACAGTTCAACATACTCTATTTTGTAGATAAGTTTATTACTTTTAATGATTAATTATAAACTTATTTACAGCATATGCTTATTCGAATAGTCTGTTGCCTTTGCTTTTTATATAATTTTAATAGCCTTGCTCAGGAAAAGTCCTTTAAAGTCTTTCAACTTAATATATGGCACGAAGGTAATTCTGTACCGAAAGGCTATGAAGCCATTGTTGATGAAATAATCGATAAAAATGCCGATGTTGTACTTTTGAGTGAGGTTAATAATAAGAACGGTGTTGATTTTGTAACAAAACTTCTTAAAGATTTAAAACAAAAAGGACAGACCTACTACGGAATTTCCAGTGAACATTCGGTAGATGTCGCAACACTTTCAAAATTTCCGATTCTCGATCAATCTACTTTGTATGAAAAGGAAAATCGACAAGGACAAGTTTTGAAAACTAAAATTACTATTCACAATCAACAATTAATTTTCTACTCCTTACACCTAGATTACACCAATTACGCTTGTTATTTACCAAGAGGATACGACGGTGTAACCTGGAAGAAGATGGATAAGCCGATTACAGACGTACAAGAAATCTTAACCGCGAATCGTAAAGGAAAGCGTGATGAAGCTATACGCGATGTGATTGCAGATGCCGCTAAGGAATCAAAAAAGTACAGTATTATCATTGCTGGAGATTTTAATGAACCATCACACTTGGACTGGATAGAAGAGAATAAACATTTGTACGATCGTCGTGGCGCAGTGGTTCCATGGGATTGTTCGCTGATGCTGTATACAGCTGGATTTAAAGACGCTTTTCGTATTATTTATCCCAATCCTGTAACGCATCCCGGCTTTACCTATCCGAGTTACAATCCTGACGTACCTATCAGCAAATTGGCGTGGACTCCCGAAGCGGATGACCGTGACCGCATCGATTACATCTATTATAAATCACCGAATAAAAAGCTCAATTTAAAAGACATAAAAATAGTAGGCCCTGAGGCTACTGTACGCTATGCACAGAAACAAGAGAAAGATAGCCAAGATGACTTTATATTACCCAAAGCTGTGTGGCCAACGGATCACAAAGGCCTATTAGCGACATTTACGATTAAATAAATTGTTATGCCTGTTCGCTTCACTGACCAAAATAAAACACTTAAAGACTACCAAACTGAAGTTTGAGTAATGTGCCCAAATTGTGCGAAAAAAGCTATTGCTAAAGTTGATTACGAATTGAAAAAGGCAACACTATTTTATGAAAATTGTGGATTCAATAAACAAACATCAACAGAGGCTACTGTACATGGGATAAATGGAAATTGGAATATAGCCGCACACAGTTATTTTGTTGCAGAGCTCTGGTTGCAACATCCTTTTAAAAATGATGTATTCGTAGCCTTTAATGCGGATCATCTTACTTATTTGGAGCAATATATTACAGCAGATCTTAGAGAACATAAAGACAGAACTGGTTTTACATTATTGGAGCGTTTACCCAAATTTTACCACGACGCCAAAAACCGCAAAGCTTTGCTCGCAATAATTCAGAAATTGAAGAAAAAATAGAAGTCGTCAGATCTTTGTTTAAACGCAAAAAACTCCCTTTATCAAAATAATAAAGGGAAGTTTTAAGTTGTGCCTAGCCTACCTATTTATAAGAGAGAATGCAGTAAGAAGACTAGGTCTTAATATTTTTATTCTTGAATAATTCGATACACTTCGCGCATATAGTTCGCTTCTTCTAGAGCTGTCGTGAAATTATACCATTCTTCCTTTGTAAATGTGAACAGAATTTCTGGTGCTGGTGTGGCTAAAAACATTCTCTCTTCGTCATCTGGAAAAGCCAAGAACTCTTCATTGCCCACCCTATTCCTTATTTCGTCCAGAAAACAAGCGTATTGAAAAGAAGAAAAAGTCAACACATAAGATTTCTGCCACACATAATGAAAATTACATTTGCTACAATAGTTGATAGAAGTATTCCCTTTTGTGGTAAGATTTACGGACTGACACATATTGTTTTTATTTAGATCAAATATAAATAAGATAATCTAAATAACAAATGTTGAGCTAAAATTTAACAAAAAAGGCTTGTTTCAAATTTGAAACAAGCCTTTCGTTATGAATTAGAATAAACTAATTTAATCCTCTTTTTTTCATTAAGTGCACAGGATCTGGCTCTTGTCCACGGAAAGCTTTGTATAAATCCGCAGGATTGGCAGTGCCACCCTTTTCCAAAATATTTTTACGGAATGAATCTGCTGTTACTTGGTCAAACAAACCTTTCTCTTTAAATGCAGCAAAAGCATCTGAGTCCAATACTTCAGCCCAAATGTACGCATAGTAACCTGCTGAATAACCGCCTGAGAAGATATGTTGGAAATATGAACTTCTGTAACGCGGAATTATCGCATCGATCAAACCAGCTTTGTCCATTGCTTTTTTCTCAAACACATTTACATCACCCGAAATAGGCTTTTGTGTCGCGTGGAAATCTAAATCTAATAAAGAAGCTGCTAAATATTCTGTTGTTGCAAAACCTTGATCAAATGTTCCTGCATTTTCCATTTTCGTAATTAAAGAATCTGGAATAGCTTCGCCAGTTTTGTAGTGTTTAGCGTAAGTTTTCAATACTTCAGGATCTGAAGCCCAGTTTTCCATGATTTGCGATGGCAATTCTACGAAATCACGAGATACTGATGTACCTGATAAAGATTTGTATTTTACGTTAGATAACAAACCGTGTAATGCATGACCAAACTCGTGGAATAATGTACTTGCTTCATCGAAAGTCAATAAAGCTGGTTGGTCACCAACTGGTTTTGTGAAATTGCATACGATAGAAATCACTGGAGCGACACGCTTACCATCAACAGTAGATTGCTTGCGGTATGAAGTCATCCACGCTCCGCCTCTTTTCGACTCACGTGGGAAAAAGTCAGCGTATAATAAACCTAAGTGAGAACCATCTTTGTCTTTCACTTCATACACTTCTACTTCTTCGTGGTATGTAGGCACATTATTTAATGCTACGAAAGAAATACCCCATAATTTTTTTGCTGTTTCAAAAGCACCTTCACGTACAGATGGTAAGCTAAAATAAGGCTTAATTTCTTCCTCATTCAACGCAAAACGCTTCACACGAATTTTCTCTGCATAATATCTCCAATCGTAAGGCGCTACTTTGAATGTATCTTGAGCTGCGTCGATTTCCTTTTGGATATCCGTTGCTTCTACTTTTGCTTTATTAAGCGCAGGAGTCCATAACTTGTTCAACAACTGATATACATTCGCAGGATTTGCCGCCATAGCTTCTTCCAATACATATGCTGCATGCGAATTGTATCCTAATAATTTTGCTTTCTCCAAACGAAGATTTGCAATCTTAACTAAAATCTCTTTGTTGTCACTTTCGTTGTCGTTGTTACCTCTTTTTTGGTAAGCATCCCAAATATTTTTACGCAAATCACGGTTGTCCGCGTATTGCAAAAATGGCATAACAGAAGGATTAGATAAAGTGAAAACCCATTTACCTTCTTTACCTTTTGCTTTCGCTACATCTGCCGCTGCAGATACTAGACCTTCTGGCAAACCCGCTAAATCTTCTTTCTTTTCAACTACAAGTTCATATGCATTTGTCTCTGCCAACAAGTTTTGTCCAAATTGGGTAGTCAATACAGAAAGTTCTGAATTGATTTTTTTCAAAGACTCTTTGTCCGCATCGGACAAATTAGCTCCCGAACGAACGAAACCTTTGTAGGTCTCTTCCAACAATTTCAAATCTTCAGCATCTAATGCAAATTTATCTTTGTTAGCATAAACTGATTTTACGCGCTCAAATAATTTTCCGTTCAAGCTAATCTCATCACTATGTGCTGAAATTTGTGGTGCTAATTCCTTTGCTAAGGATTGAATGCTATCATTCGTGTTAGCCGAATTTAAGTTATAGAAAACGGTAGATACATTGGACAACAATGAACCTGCATTTTCTAATGCTACTATCGTATTTTCGAAAGTCGCTTCGTCCGCATTATTGACTATAGAATCAATTTCTAAATTATGTTGTTTTAACGCTTCTTCAAAAGCTGGTTTGAAATGTTCGTCTTTAATTTTATCGAAAGGAGGAACGTTGAATGGCGTTTCGTACGCTGCTAAAAGTGGATTGTCTGACTGCAATTTGTTTTCGCTACCGCATCCGACGAACATGGATGCAACAACCAAAAATGGAATGAAACTCTTTTTATTCATTACAATTTATTTAGTTTTTTAGATATGTGATGCAAAAGTAAACAATATTTCATGCAAACAGGAAATACTGGAATCAAGCAAAGCTGACAATATAAAAATATTAAGCCGAACCGTCAAATTTGAAGACAAAACTAATTTCACCGACATTTATCCTATTTTAACCGAAAATTACATAACCAATGCAATCAGATAATTATATTTGATTATTCTTTTAATCTGAATAACAAATAGATGAACAATATTAAAAATTTCTTTTGGTGGTGCGCTGGAGTACATAAAGAAACCCTAAATAAATTCCCCGAAGAACATAATAAATACATAAGCATTGGAGCTACTATCTTTTTTACGGGACTTTTCGCGGCTTTAGCAGGAGGCTATGCCCTTTATTTTGTTTTTAGCGGCAGCGATTTTGCGGTCTTTTATGCTTTAATTTTTGGTGCAATCTGGGGATTGGCGATTTTTAATCTTGACCGATATATCGTCCTCAGTATAGATAAATCTAAAGGGACATTTAAGCAGATATTGCAAGCATTACCCCGAATTCTACTTGCGGTATTGATTGGTTTTGTCATTTCACGTCCACTAGAATTAAAAATATTTGACAAAGAAATACGCGAACATTTGCGAATTGATTATCTAAAACAACAACAGGCGAATATCGATACCCTGCAAAAGACTTTTGAGAATAAATATGCTGCAGAATTTACACAATTGAATGGGATAAAAACACAAGCAGATTCTTTGGAGGCTACGCTAAAAGCCGATAGACAGAAGTTGAATCACGAAATTTTCGGAACGAAAACGGAAGAAACTTCTGGTGTATTGGGCTATGGTCCATACGCCAAGATGAAGGAAGCGAATCTCAATAAACAGGAAGTCTATCTTGACACATTACGCGCTCGTATTCAAACTAAAGAAAGTTTACTCTCCCAACGCAAAGTCAAAGAAGGTATCATGGATGAAAAAATCCTGACAGATAAAAGTTTGGATAGCGCCATCAATGTAGCAGGATTTGCGGATCGCAACGCCGCGCTAAGCAACTTGCACAAGAAGCCTGATGGGTCGATTGAAAAATCTACAGAATATGCCGTTATTTTTATTACACTTCTTTTTGTATTCTTCGAATGCTTACCTGTATTTGTCAAATTAATGAGTCACAAAGACGCGTATGACGTAGCTATCACAAACCAAAATATAGTCCATAATTTTGAATCGGCATCCAATGTAGATATAGAGAAAAATGCACTAAATCATCTTGTACCGCATCGTACAGATGTCGCGATACAACGCCGAATGGATCGGCTAAGCCAAGAATATGAAAGCCAGAAGTAGTGTGCAACCTTATGTCTTTTCTAATAAAATTATATTGCGGATTTTAAAAAAATATACCCTTTATTTTTGGTAGATTTATTAATAATGCGTTATACTATTTCTTAATAACCTATTTTATATACGCATTATTACACTTATAGAAAAATAGCTAATATTGCGTATATAATGGTGTTATGCACAAGCTTAAAGAAAAAAAAGAATGATAATTCCTATATTAATTAGCGTTCGTGGAGTAATTTTCGCTTCAATCATAGTCCTTATACTTGGACTTTTTGTGACTATCAACAACTCAAAAAACAAGATAGAATACGACAAGTCGACAGGAATTATTGAATACTATGACAAGGAATTTCGAGAGCTTCCAATACGACACAAAGGGGATTTTCGCTATTTAAAAATTGACTCCTATCCCTATCTATTTGAGATATATGAGCCAAATAGTAAGCCGACTGAAAAAACTATAGACGACTTAAAAGTTGGAGATAAAATTGACATATACTACTACGAAACTTCTGACACAAGAAATATTGGTCTGAATAGGTTTTCCCAATTTATTGACAAAAATGGTCAATCATATTTCGTTCGCAATGGATTTCAAAATCAGTTGGGTTTTACAGTTCTAGGGCTAGCGATATTACTGAATATTATGTCTTTCGTTTTATGGAAAAAGGGAAAATTGAAATGGTAAAAAAGCCAATGCATAACAAGGGTATCCATTCCACAACTCCTGTTAAAAGTTAAAAATCAAAAATATTTAACCTCGCTTAAGTCTTTCCAGCGAGAACCCCAACGCCAAATCTCCTAATTCCTCAATTCTTTTAAAATATAACTTTCCCTTATTAAGTTCTTTTAGTATTTTCAAGCATTTTAATGCCACCTATGAAAATACTTACCTCTGCCTTGTGCTTGGCTATTGGCTTTAGCACATTATTAGAATCAAAAACCTTTGCACAAGAAAAAAGAAGTCGTGCCCGTGAATTGGGTATAACGACGGGTATACTGCCAACAGGAAAATGGAATGCTATCACGGATGTTACTGGCGTAAAAGTTGGTCATACCTCTGTTATACAAGGCGATAATGTTCGCACGGGTGTAACTGCTATTATCCCACATGAAGGCAATATTTTTCAAGATAAAGTTGCTGCTGCAGTTTATGTCGGTAACGGTTTCGGAAAAATGATGGGCATTTCGCAGATTCAAGAACTGGGAAATATTGAAACCCCTATCCTATTGACCAATACACTGAACGCTCCTAAAGTTGCAGATGCGCTTATAGATTATATGATTAAACTTCCCGGAAATGAACGTGTGCGCTCAGTGAACTCTGTTATCGGTGAAACGAATGATGGCGGGCTTAATGATATTCGTGGTCGCCATGTACAAGCGCAACATGTATTACAAAGTTTGACTAAAGCCACTTCAGGTTCTGTAGCCGAAGGAAATGTTGGTGCGGGTGTGGGTACGGAAACATTAGGATTCAAAGGCGGCATCGGGACAGCTTCGCGTAAGTTACCTGCTTCCAAAGGCGGCTATACCGTTGGTGTGTTGGTGCAATCCAATTTCGGAGGCGTATTGCAAATTAACGGTGCTCCTGTCGGAAGAGAACTCCAAAACTTCTATATGATGGAGAAAAAAGAGCCATACAAAGCCGACGGATCGTGTATGATTATAATTGCTACGGATGCACCGTTATCTTCGCGTAATCTCGAAAGACTTGCCAAGCGTTCATATATTTCCTTTGGTAATGTTGGGGGATTTTCTTCCAATGGTTCGGGCGATTATTCTATAGCTTTCTCTACAAATCCAGCAGTTCGCGTGCCGTATAACAACAAAAATCAAATTGAAATAGACGTGAAGGATGTGCATAATGACGAGCTCTCCGCATTATTTATGGCGGTATGGGAAGCAACGGAAGAAGCCTTGTTGAATTCGATGTTTATGGCAGAAGATATGACAGGAATAAACAACCGTACAGTGAAAGCACTGCCTATCAAAGAGACTTTGGAAATTTTGAAAAAATACAACGCATTGAATCATGATAAATTACCAAAAGCTATTTCGAAGTAATTTTCTTGTTTTGCTCTTTATTGTAGGCAGCATTAATGTTACTAAAGCGCAATCCAAAGAAGAAAGGCTTAGTGAAATTGCTAAAGAAGTCGGAATTCCGGGAATGCAGATTGCTTACGCCAAGGGGAGTAAGATGCAGGTGTATACACATGGTACAAAGAAATTTGATACAGCTGATGCGATAGATAAGCACACAAGATTTCAAGCCGCATCACTAACAAAAGTTGTCGCTGCTTACACGTTTTTTCGCTTACTCGATAAAGGTGTTATTGAATTAGACAAGCCTTTATTAAGTTATTACAGCTACAACAGGTTATGCAACACTGCTGGAGCTGAAAAAATAACAGCGCGAATGGTGCTCACACATCGCACAGGATTGCTGAATTGGGAAGGCGATGTTCCATCTGCGACATGGCGCGCAACGCCTTTGACTTTGCAGTTTGAACCTGGAACAGATTATATGTATTCGGGTGAAGGATTTTATTTTCTACAAGAAACTTTGGAATATATCACCAAAAAATCTTTTCAAGCTTTGGTAGAGGAAGAAGTCTTGCAACCTTTAGGCTTAAAAAACAGCAATATCGTATGGAACGATTCTCTAGAATCGAATGCTGCCTATGGTCATTATTCCTTAGAAAAACCAAGAAGATTGAGTAAATACGCCAAAACTAACGCTGCATATACACTTTATACCACAGCCGAGGATTATACAAAATTTGTACAAAAAGTATTCTTTGAAGGATTTGGATTAAAAAAATCTACGCATAAATTATTGTTAGAAAAAGCTTCCCAAGCGAAAAAAGGCAAAGAAATCGATCCTACGGACAAATACGTGCCATGTGCATTGATTTCTAGAATGCAGATTAACGAAAAAGGGACAGCCTATTGGCATACAGGTTCAAATCCAGGATTTCGCTGTTTTTTTATTACATACCCAAAATCCAAAGAAACATTAGTAGCCTTTATGAATACGGACGAAGGTTTCCCAGCGATGAAGAAATTAATGCAACTATTTCTAGACAACAAACAAACTTTCTGGGCGTACGATTGGCGGGAAGGAGAATTAGATTAAACAAAATGATAGGAATTGTGGGAGGAGTATGTCCACGAGCTTGACTAGAGAGATTTAAAATAACACACTCCTATTCAATAAATGCAAATACCGTTGTAACGTGAAAAATGTCGCCTTAGCGACGAGTTTTTGGTTACTTTTTGAGGAAAAAAAGTAACTGCCTACCCGGCATTAGGGCTAAACATATATTCTTAAATCGAATTAATGTAAGATTAAACAAAATGATAGGAATTGTAGGAGGAGTAGGTCCACGAGCTTGACTAGAGAGATTTAAAATAACACACTCCTATTCAGTAAATGCAAATACCGTTGTAACGTGAAAAATGTCGCCTTAGCGAGTTGCCATTTGCAGGAATGTCGAAACATTGTGGCAACTCGGTACAGCGACGAGTTTTTGGTTACTTTTTGTGGAAAAAAGTAACTGCCTACCCGGCATGAGGGCTAAACATATATTCTTAAATCGAATTAATGTAAGATTAAACAAAATGATAGGAATTGTAGGAGGAGTAGGTCCATTAGCGGGACTCGATATTTTTAAAAAAATCATTGAAGAAACAATTGCGACAAAAGACCAGGAACATCTACCTGTGATTCTCTCGTCAAAACCGCATCGCATAGCGGATAGAACAGCGTTTTTACTTCAAAATTCGAATGAAAATCCGGGCTATGCGTTATTAAAAATCATTGAGGAATTAGATAATTCAGGTGCAGAGGTTGTTGCCATTCCGTGCAATACGGCACATGCACCAGCTATTTTTGATATTATCACAAGACAACTTCAAGATTCCAAATCAAATATCAGGCTTTTGCATATCGTAGAAGAAACCGCAAAGTTTATTAAATCCAACCACCCCGATAAAATGGTTGGCGTATTGAGCACAACTGGAACGCGAGACACAAGATTGTACGCAGATATTTTATCAAATTTTGGTATTTCTAATATTGCACCAGATGATGAACTTCAACCGCTTGTGCATGAAGCGATATATAATGAGCAGTATGGAATAAAAGCATTTTCATCACCTGTCACGTCCAAAGCAACGGACAACCTGATTCAAGCGATTTCAGCTTTGAAAAAACAAGGTGCACAAGTAATTGTTCTAGCTTGTACGGAATTACCTTTAGCTTTGACAGAAAAATCTTATTTTGGCATACCAACGGTTGACCCCAATAGAATTTTAGCTAGAGCTTTAATCGAGCATATAGCTCCTGAAAAACTAAAACCCATTTAATATAAAACATATGGAGGACAGAAATTTTGACTATATAAACAAGTTGTACCAAGCCCAAGTCGCTTTTAAAGATCAAGCGAAGCGCATTTCTATTAGCGAAAGAGTAAACTTGCTTAAGAAATTAAAGAACCTGATCCACCAAAATGAATCTAAAATAAAAGCGGCTATCTATAATGATTTTCGTAAGTCAGCTATTGAAACGGATACTACGGAAATTTTAGCAAGCATTTTAGAACTAAATCATATCATCAAAAATTTAAAGAAATGGGCTAAACCAAAATCTGTTGGTACTTCGTTGCTTTTTGCTACCACTTCAGCAAAATTGGTTTACGAGCCTAAGGGTAATACACTAATTATCACCCCTTGGAACTACCCTTTTCAGCTTCCTATTGTGCATCTTGCAGGTAGTATTGCGGCTGGAAACACAGTCATTCTCAAATTATCCGAGTTTACACCACATATAAATAAGGTCATAAAAGAGTTGTTAGCAGACCTATTTGACAAAAATCATGTCGCTGTTTTAGAGGGAGAAGTGGAAGAAACCACACATGTGCTAAAACTGAAGTTTGATCAAATTCATTTTACAGGATCTCCAGCTGTTGGTAAAATAATCATGGAAGCTGCTGCAAAGCACCTCACGGACATCACCTTAGAACTGGGTGGCAAAAGTCCCGTTTTTGTTGATAAAAACATTAATATCAAAGAAGTAGCACGCAACCTGATTTGGGCAAAATTTGTCAATATGGGTCAGACCTGTATAGCACCAGATTATTTGTTGGTGGATAAGTCCATTGAAAAAGATTTTGATAACGCTATACAGGAAGAAATTCAAAACGCTTTCGGTGAGAATCCAAGAGAAAGCAATGATTTGGCACGTATTATTAACCAAAAACAATACGATAGACTGATTAGCTATTTGGACGAACTCCAAAATTCAGAAACAAAATGGGTTGTCAAAGGTGAGCATGATAGATCCACTCTATTCATTCATCCTACAGTGATTAAAAATTTGCCGTTAGACGCAAAGATTATGCAAGATGAAATCTTCGGTCCAATATTGCCAATTCTATATTACACAGATGTTCAAGAAGCGTTGGATATAGTAGCTAAGAAAGAAAAGCCTTTATCCTTATATATTTTCAGTCACGAAAAAGAATATATAGATCATGTTATGAACAATTCAACTGCCGGAGGTACAACCATCAATGACGCGATGATACATATCATTCATCCGAATTTACCTTTTGGTGGTGTGAATAATTCAGGTATTGGACAATCTTTAGGATATTATGGGTTTAAATCTTTTTCACACGAACGTGCGACATTAAAGGCTAACTTCTTCCCTATGAGTAAATTCTTTTGGTATCCTTACAACAGTAGAACTAAACAAGTCCTTAATCTTATCAAGAGGATTTTCTAAATTAAAAAGGTCTGTAAATTTCAAAATTTACGGACCTTTTTAATATCATATTGAAAATATATTATTTTTCGTCTCCTCTCACTTTTCCTATAATCATTTCTAATACAGCTACCACAATAGCAAATAATGTTGCATTCCAGAATCCACCTACGTCAAATTTTGAACCTAAAAGTGAATCACTTAACATGACCATTAATACCGTGATAATAAAAGAGATCAACCCAAATGTCAACCAATTCAATGGAAATGTGAACAATCTTAAAAGTCCGCCAATTAAAGCATTCACCAAACCAATAACAAGTCCAGTAATAATTGCCCAACCAAAACCAGCAACTTGAGCGCCAGGAACTAGATATGCCGCCACCGCAACAACCAATCCTGTTAGAAGTAAAGAAATAATGAATCTCATAATGCCAAATGTATTTAAAATATACGTTAATTTCTAAGTTTTTCAACTTCAAAAGTAATGCCAACACAAAAGGGTTTTGGTAATAATCAAACATAACATTTTTATAATACTATGCTTGCATAATTTTTATTTTTTATATTTACATATACTAATTTGGAAACATTATGAAAAAGATACTTATAACATGCTATATTCTTTTAATAGCATTCTTTGCACAGGCACAATCAACTGATATTTTGGGTAAGTGGATGACTATTGATGATGAGTCGGGGCAAGCTAAATCTATTGTGGAGATATTCAAGAAATCGGATGGAAAATATTATGGAAAGATAGTAAAGTTGTTACAAAAACCAGAAAATGAAAATTGTGTCAACTGTAAAGATGATCGCAAAAACAAACCTCTTTTAGGATTAGAGATTATCCGCGGATTGAAAAAAGAGGGTAACGAATATACAGCAGGCAATATCACTGATCCAAAATCGGGAAAAACGTATAAATGTACGATCACGCGAGACGGAGACAAATTGAATGTACGTGGTTATATGGGATTTTCACTTATAGGAAGAACTCAAACTTGGACAGCCACAAAATAAACAAACACACTATTAATAACTAGGGATAGGCGGCAATTTTATCTTGTCGCCTTCTTTATTTAAAATCACACAAACGATTTCACAAAATTCAAGTATGTAAATATGCTATCTTTGTTTTAGTAGTTCATACTTAATCTCATATACTATGTATAAAACATTAAAGCCGGCGCTAGAAAAAGAGTTGGCCGCTATCAAAGAAGCTGGATTATATAAAGAAGAGCGCATTATCACAACACCTCAAGGTGCTGACATCAAAGTTAGTACAGGGCAAGAAGTGATTAATTTTTGTGCTAACAATTACTTAGGATTGTCTTCACACCCTCAAGTAATTGAGGCTGCGAAAAAAGCAATCGATACACACGGATATGGTATGTCATCGGTACGTTTTATCTGTGGTACACAAGATATTCACAAAGAGCTAGAAGCAAAGCTATCTAAATTCTTAGGTACTGAAGATACGATTTTATATGCCGCTGCTTTTGATGCCAATGGCGGTGTATTTGAGCCATTATTAGGTGCAGAAGACGCTATAATCTCTGACGAGTTAAATCACGCTTCGATTATTGATGGCGTACGTTTGTGTAAGGCACAGCGTTTCCGCTATAAAAACTGCGATATGGCAGATTTGGAAACACAACTACAAGCTGCTGCTGGCGCAAGACATAGGATTATCGTGACAGATGGTGCATTTTCAATGGATGGATCAATAGCTCCTTTGGATAAAATTTGTGATTTGGCAGATAAGTACGATGCTTTAGTAATGATCGACGAGTCGCACTGTTCTGGTTTTATTGGTAAGACAGGTCGTGGTACACACGAATTATTTGATGTAATAGATCGTGTTGATATTATCACTGGTACTTTGGGCAAAGCATTAGGTGGTGCTTCAGGAGGTTTTACTTCTGGCAGAAAAGAAATCATCGATATGTTGCGTCAGCGCTCTCGTCCTTATTTATTCTCCAATACCTTGGCTCCAGCTATCGCAGGTGCTTCTGTTGCAGTATTGGATATGTTGAGTGAAACGACTGAACTTCGTGATAAGTTGGAGTCAAATACGAAATATTTCCGTGAGAAAATGACGGAAGCGGGATTTGATATCCAACCTGGTTTTCACCCTATCGTACCAGTAATGTTGTACGATGCCAAGTTAGCACAAGAATTTGCGGCCAAAATGTTGGAAGAAGGCATTTACGTTATTGGCTTCTACTACCCTGTAGTTCCCCAAGGTAAAGCGCGTATCCGTACCCAAATATCTGCTGGACACGACATCGCACATTTGGATAAGGCTATAGCTGCATTTACCAAAGTGGGTAAAGAGCTAGGTGTGATTAAATAAAATATCTCTAATTTTATACTATATAAGAGATTCAGATTTGCTGAATCTCTTATTTTTTGTTCTCTTGTAGCAATTACCTATATTCATTCGTTATGGTTTTAACCAAAAAACTTGATTATGAATAAAGCTATCAATACTGCCATATTAGCGGCAATGTTCACCTTAGTAATCGCTACTTCTTGTAAAAAGTCCACTGAAATTTTTGAAGAAAAATCTTTAGATTTCTCTGCTCAAGAGAAGGAAATTGCAAAAGCTAGCAATGAATTTACCTTGAAAGCTTATGGACTCCTAAGTAATGATTTAAAACCTAATGAAAATCTATTTTATTCAGGCGTAAGTATGAGTTCGGTATTGTCTATGACAGCAAATGGTGCTGCCGGTAATACGTATGAACAAATGTATAAGGCATTAAATTTTGATAAATTTTCTGAAGACCAAATAAATAACTATCAATATAAATTGCTAACTACCTTACCATTTATTAGCAATTCCACGAAGTTAAACATAGCTTACGGAATATGGCATACTCCCGATCTCAATATACTACCCACTTTCAAAAGTACGGTTACGGAAGATTATAAATCAAGAATAGCCGTGCTGGATTACAGCAAAGCGGATGAAACCTTAAAGGATATAAATGGATTTATTGGCCGAAAAACCGAGCAGATGATTCCAGAATTCTTTCCAAATCTTCCTGCCGGAATGAAAATGCTTCTTGTAAATGCTATTTATTTCAAAGGCGAATGGGATAAAAAATTTGATAAAGGAAAAACGAAGAAAGATACTTTTTACCTTCAAGCTGGGAATACAGTTCAAACTGACTTTATGGAAATTACCCATAGTTTTGAAATGGCCACAACAACTTCATATCAAGCGGTGAAGCTTCCTTATAAAGACAAGAAATTTGAAATGATAATAGTTAAGCCTTCATCAAATTCGACATTAAAAACATTGCAAGAAAAATTCACTAGAAATGAAGCTGTTCAAGAAATGGATAACCAATTCAAAGATGCCTCTCTAATTCTCTCAATGCCAAAATTTAAATTTGAATATGAAATCGAATTAAATAATATGTTACAACAATTTGGTATGGCTGATGCATTCTATAATGCTGATGCATTCTATAATGTGGCTGATTTTTCAAGGATGGCAGATAATAAGCGACTTTTTATAGATAAAGTAAGACAAAAGGCAGTGATTGATGTGCATGAAGCAGGATCAGAAGCAGCAACAGTTACGGTAGTAGAAATGACTTATAGTTCGATTAGTTCAAGCGTCCCAACAAGAATTAAATACGACGAACCTTTCATCTTCTTATTACGTGAAGCTTCATCTGGACTCATTTTATTTATGGGGCAATACAATAAACCTGATTAATCTCTTTGCACTAACAAAGTGGAAAAAGAGTCGGGCGTCACTTAATATAAGTATTACTAAAGTAATAGGGGTCATAATTTCTTAATGGCCCCTTTATATAGTTTGATTTAAATAATGATTGAAAGTGTCCTAATTCAACTTTTCCACTCCTCTACGTTTATCTTTGGAAATAGCTTTATTTACAGAAAACAACCCTGATTTAACTTTATCAACCTTAATGATTGGCTTGACATAGATAAGCTTATGTTTTTGTTTTTCCATCGTGGCAGTAGTTAAAAGTGATTTCACAAACCAAATATACCCCACATTATCAATCCATTAAATAACTATGAATAGGTATTCTAATGCATTCAGTGTAACATTTATATCTTATTAAGCTAGATTATAAAATATTATTACCTGTTGGCTCGGTTCAATTAAGACCAAAAATTCAATAATCTAATGAGACCTAATACAATAGGTTAAAAAAAATCATAAATTTTCTATTCTCTTTTAGTATCTTTGCACCTCAAATTATTTTATAATACATTATCGCTCAATGCAAAATATTAGAAATATCGCGATTATCGCTCACGTCGATCACGGGAAAACTACGCTAGTAGACAAAATCTTACATTTCACAAATCTTTTTAGAGATAATGATGGTACAGGTGATTTAATTTTAGATAACAATGATCTAGAACGTGAACGCGGTATTACAATCGTTGCTAAAAACGTTTCAGTTCAATATAAAGGCGTTAAAATTAACGTTATTGATACACCAGGTCACGCCGATTTCGGTGGTGAGGTAGAGCGTGTATTGAAAATGGCTGATGGTGTTGTGTTATTAGTAGATGCGTTTGAAGGCCCAATGCCTCAAACTCGTTTCGTGACACAAAAAGCTTTAGCTTTAGGCTTAAAACCGCTTGTTGTTGTTAACAAAGTAGATAAAGAAAACTGTCGTCCAGAAGAAGTTTATGAGAATGTTTTTGATTTGTTCTTTAGCTTAGATGCTACAGAAGAGCAATTAGCATTCCCAGTATTATACGGATCATCTAAAAATGGTTGGATGTCTACAGATTGGAAAGAACCTAAAGAGGATGTTTCTGAATTGTTAGATGCCATCATCGATCACTTCCCTCCTTCTCCATTTGTGGAAGGTACATTACAAATGCAAATCACGTCATTAGACTATTCTACTTTCGTAGGTCGTATCGCTATTGGTCGTGTTGCACGTGGTACAATCAAAGAAAACCAGCCTATTTCATTAGTAAAACGTGATGGTAAAATTGTTAAATCACGTGTAAAAGAATTGCATACTTTCGAGGGCTTAGGCCGTCGTCGTGTTGCTGAAGTAGCTTGTGGTGATATTTGTGCGGTTGTGGGTATCGAAGGTTTTGACATTGGTGATACTATCGCAGATTTTGAAAATCCTGAGCAATTAGAAGTTATCAGCATCGATGAGCCTACGATGAACATGTTGTTCACGATTAATAACTCTCCATTCTTCGGTAAAGAAGGTAAATTGGTTACTTCTCGTCACATACATGATCGTTTACAAAAAGAATTAGAAAAAAACTTAGCATTACGTGTAGTTCCTACAGAATCTCCTGATGCGTGGTTGGTATATGGTCGCGGTATTCTTCACTTATCAGTATTAATCGAAACTATGCGTCGTGAAGGTTACGAATTGCAAGTAGGTCAACCTCAAGTAATCTTGAAAGAGATCGACGGCAAAAAATGTGAGCCTATCGAGGTATTAGTAGTTGATGTTCCTGCTGAAGTTTCGGGTAAAGTGATCGAATTGGTAACACAACGTAAAGGTGAGTTGTTGATCATGGAAACTAAAGGTGAAATG
The DNA here is from genome assembly GCF_009829085.1 of Sphingobacterium bovisgrunnientis. Lineage (GTDB taxonomy): Bacteria > Bacteroidota > Bacteroidia > Sphingobacteriales > Sphingobacteriaceae > Sphingobacterium > Sphingobacterium bovisgrunnientis. The sequence goes on along the minus strand of NZ_WUQY01000004.1, from coordinate 71,392 downwards.
CAACACTTAGAGTTCGAAATCCCTTCACGTGGTATCATCGGTTTACGTAACAACGTATTGACTGCTACTGCTGGTGAGGCTGTAATGGCGCACCGTCTAAAAGGTTACGAGCCTTGGAAAGGAACTATTCCTGGACGTCTTCACGGTGTATTGATCTCATTGGATAAAGGTACTACAACAGCTTACTCTATTGATAAATTACAAGATCGTGGTAAATTCTTTGTTGATCCAGGAGCAGACATCTATGAAGGTCAAATCTTAGGCGAGCACATCCGCGATAATGATTTAACGATTAACATTGTTAAAGGAAAACAATTAACGAATATGCGTGCTTCAGGTACGGATGACAATACACGTATTGCACCAGCTATTAAATTCTCTCTAGAAGAATGTATGGAGTACATCCAAGCTGATGAATACATTGAGGTAACTCCGCAATCAATTCGTTTACGTAAAATTCACTTAACAGAGAATGAGCGTAAAGTGAATGCTAAAAAATACCAATAATATTGGAATCATACTATAAAATAACAAAGCCTCGAATCAGTGATTCGAGGCTTTGTTATTTTATAGAAAACATTAAAAATTATTTTGATCTTTCTTCTGCTGCAAAGTATGTTTCCTCTTCAGCTTTGTATATTATGAATTGTACTTGATAATCTTCAGGGACGTAAATTATAATCGGCAATTTCCCATTATAACGAACCATTTCGGGCTGCGCCGTTACAAAAAGATTTCTTTTTGCGGCATCAGGACAACCTATCATCGTGGAAGTAACTTGACCATTTGTTTTGAATACATAATAGTTGTATCCCCAACCTTGCAAATCTTTTGTCTCCAAAGTGCCTTGTAAATTAAAATAATTACAGCCATCCACTTCCATCCATTTACCAACTGAAAATTCTATTTTCTTCTGGTCATCTTTATCCGAATGCGGCACTTCTATAATGACTTTCTTATATCCTGCTTCTGGCTTTGGAAATATGGACAAATCTTGTTTTGTAATCACTTGTTGAGCCATTGCTTGAATTGATAATGCTATAAAGGCTACTAATAAGCCTAAAATTTTAATTCTATTTTGTTTCATAATAACTTGCTTTTACTATAAGACGATAATAAAACATAAAGGGTTACAGCAGAAAATGAAAATTAGTTGTTATTAACACTATTTAACCCGCAATATGCATTAGGAATAATTAAGCTTAGGGGGAAGGTTTTCAATTTTGGTAAATATTGAGTCCATCCATTGTCTTCTTTTTACAGGTAATGCTATTTTTAGCACCTTCTTTCCAGCATGGTTAGCCGTCCAAGCTCCTAATGCAAAGCAATAGGATTTCAATGTTCGATGTGTTGCCGTATTGCGTTCATTAAGTGCAAAATGTCGGAATAAACTGATTAAGTTATAAGCTACTATGATCATTCTGAAGGAAGCCTCTGTAGCCCAAAAATCCTTTAGACAGAAGTTTTCTAAACCAAAATCCTGTTTAAGTTCTTTGATTCTATTTTCACAATCCGCTCTGCTGTTATACAAATTCCATATTTGATCTAGAGGTAGATCCAAGTTAGTAACATAACAACTGAATCGATATCCAGGAAGGTCTTCGAATAACTTCCCTCCACTATTAGGTCTTTCTTCCATACGTTTTTTAACGATGATGTACCGATGGGGTTTTCCATTAGGATGGGAAAACCGCATTTCAGAAAGCTCAATACCTTTAGCTAGAGAGATCCACTCACGATTACCTAATACCTCAGATTTTACCGTCGAATACATACGAACAGCAATCACATAGTTTTTTTTTTCTTCTTCCAGATAGGATAAAATATCTTCTGTATAAAATCCGCTATCTGCGCGTACCAAACCTACTTTTTTACTGCTAAGACATTGCTCAAAAGTTTCTCGCATAAAACTAACACAAGAAGAACTTGCTGCTGTATTACCGGGGCGCAACCACGCATTAGCGACCATGCGAGTTTGACTGATAAAAGCCATCAAGGGATGATGTGAGTTACGACCTCGTTTATTAGGATTATAACCTTTGGCACTACCTTCTTGTTCTCCATGACGGGTAATAACTGTACTATAGAAGTCAACAGTGATGTTATTGATATCAAACTGATTCATAAACCAGTCTTGAAGAACGGGGAATACTTCGGTGTTTACCCTTTGATTAAATTCACCAAAATATCGACTATAAGTACTTTGAGAGGGCATCTGTTTCAAACAGAAAATATCTTGCAACACCTTATCATGACGTAACCAATCACAATGAATATAACGAGAAGCACCTGTCCAAATCCCAAGCCAAAACGATAAGATTAAGTCTTCAGGTTTATAACCTCGATTGGAGCCTGGGGATGGAAGCGAGAGCTGGGAAGGTTGTTCCATAATCCCAACTTTATCAACTAGGCGTTTCAATAAACTCATACCTCCAAAAGCAGTAACGGGCTTGTCTGAATATTCAATTGGCAAATTAACCATAATGGTGAACATTATTACACAAATAAGATACTTAAAGTTAAATACTTACAACAAAATATCAAAAGCTAATGCATAATCTAGGTTTAACAAAAGAAGCGTTAACATTTAATATGGTAACGCTTCTTATATACTAGTGATAACTTATTCCGTAGCCTTCAAAAACGACTCTTTACCGCCTACAATTGGTAAGCTAATGCTTGTTCCATTTAAGTCTATTGTAATTTCTGTTCCAGCTTTTGGCCATAACGTAAATTCTTTATCACTTGAGAAAAGCATTAAACCAATTTGCTTGCCAGCTGGTATAATTTGATCATCGGGTTGTAAATCAAATTTCAAGTCATAGAATTTACCCGCCTTTAAAGGAATTCCTTTGGTAATTGACTTATAATTTTGGGGATCTGCCCAACCGCGTGTAATGATGTTATCTGTTATTTTGGATTTTTCATCAGCCGACCAAGGTAGTGCGACCAACCACACAGAGAAATTCGCAGCAGATTTGCTTGCGGCTAATTTAACTGATACACTAGCAATACCTGAGATATGCAAGTCTTGTTTTAGCACAGGACTTACGTATAATAAACGATTTTCAGACTCTTTAGCCGTTGCCAAATCTTTACCCGAAAAAGAGACATCATCTACCAATACTTCTTTGCTTTTAGTTGTTGGTTTCACCAATTGCAATGTTCCTGCGGAATTGCCTCCCTTCCCCAAATACAGCTTGACATCTGTAGCCGCAGGGTTAGGATAATCAGCATAAGATGTAGGATTGTTTTGTTTGTCATTTTCACGTACAATCCAAGATTTTGGGTCTTTCTCCACTCCATTTTCAATATTAAATAGAAAACGTGTAAACCATTTGTTCATCATTGCATGAGGAGGTTCACCACCGTGCCCCCCTTGGTGATAGTAGATTTGCACAGGTAATCCTTTTGCTCTTGCTTCATAGTAAATACGATAACTATGCTCGGGCATTACGTTCCAATCGTTGAAACCATGCGCCATTAACAACGCAGCCTTAAAGTTTTTCATCGCATTCAAATAGTCACGACCCGCCCAAAAAGCATTATAATCTCCACTTGCTCTATCTATACCATTGAATATTTCGCCATCGCGATACGTCTTATTATTATAAGCTCTCTTATCTTCTGCCCCACTATGAATAAAATCGTACAATACATCAACGTCCTCACCCAAATAACCACCTGGACTACGCACCAAACCATTGGAACGGTAATAATGGTAGTAGGAAGTATTTGGCGCAACTGGAATTATCGCCTTCAATCCTTCAACTCCAGTAGTCGCAGCAGCTATTGGAAGCGTGCCATTGTAGGAAGTTCCCGTCATTCCGACATTGCCTGTACTCCAAAATGCGTTTATTTTCTCTTCTCCATCAGGGGTTGTATAGCCATTATCTTTGCCGGAAAGCCATTCAATGACAGCTTTGGGAGCTAAGGATTCATTAATACCGCCTACTGTTGGTGAACCTTGTGATAGACCTGTACCCGGAGAAGAAGAATGCACAACGATAAATCCACGAGGAACCCATGTCCCAATTAAAGTATTTGAAATAATAGGTCTTTTACCTGTTCGCACTACATTTGGATGCACACGAGGTTTAGGTGGTTTAGTACCAAGTTCATGATTTACGTCCCACATGATGCCGTCTATATCATCTGCTACACCTGCATAATACGGACTTGTTTCGTAGATAACAGGCAATTTCAATTCCTTGTTTTCTGTTTGATAAGGACGTGTAACACTCACATGCATACGGTCAAGCTTTCCATCACCATCCGTATCAAATGTAGTTTCTACCCACAAGTCATGGCGTATCCATTTCTTCGCATCCTGAAAAGCAGGTACAATTTGCGCTTGACCATCTTTGAATAAAGGAGCTGCGCTCATTGAATCTTGTGTTGCCTGTGCAAAAGATGAAAAACCGAATACAGTGAATAGAAGCAGTAAGTAGATTGATTTGGAATGTATTTTTATCATATAACAGTTAATTAATAATGAATTAGATATTCTAAACTAAGGAAAAACGGGGAGTTGCCAATGCACTTGAAATCAAATATTAATAGTTATGCTCGAATAGTAAGTAAATATTAAAACAATCTTTTATTTTGAATGTGTTGGAATAAAAATGGTAGGCTTGTTTAAGAATTTTCTTCTGAATCTATTGCTATTAAATGATCGTAATTTATCATCAATTTCTTTAACAAGAATCCATACACCAATTTGTAGTAAAGTTTTACTAATTTTCTGATTAGCAGAAAAAACAAAATTAAAAACACACTTATAAATATAATTTTACCCCATATTGCTATTTCATTACGTTCCTTAATTAAGAAAAAAACGTACTGATTAATAAATGCAACTACCAACCATAATAAATTAAACTTGATATAACGATCAGTATTCTTTCGAACTGCTAGTATACCATCAAGTAACAATTTTGTGCTTTGAAAACTTTTGATGCTTTTATATAATTTTAAGAAACTAAATATGAAATAAATAATTACGATATAAAAAGCAATTGCAAACACCCAATTAGTAATAAATTCTATAGTTAATTCATTAGGAATTTCAAATATAAAAAAAGGAAATAAAGATAAACTTAACCCCAGCAATAATTCTGAAGAACAGATTATCAACAGCCATTTTACGATAGATGACGAACTTTTGTGAATCATCGTAATAATATCTTCTTGTTTGAATTTTATAAAGTCTTCTTCTTTTTGCCAATGTGTTTTTAATAAATCTAATTCATTCATGATAATCCTCCTTGTTGAGCAATTTTAGTTTTAATTCTAGTTTTAATACGGTTCATTTTTACTCTTGCATTCACTTCGCTAATACCCAGAGTTTCCGAAATTTCGCCATAATCCTTATCTTCCAGATACATATAGATCATTGCCTTTTCGATGTCATTCAGTTGCCTAACGGCTGCATAGATGAGTTGCAATTGGCGCTCTTCGTCCGAATTGTATTCTTCGTATCGCATATTTTCAATCGAAATATCCCATTTAACGGTGCTTACTTTTCGTTTTGAACCACGATATAGCGTAATGGCTGTATTCAACCCTATTCTATAAGCCCAAGTCGTAAATTTGGCATCGCCTCTGAAAGTTGGGTAAGCCTTCCAAATCTGAATGGCCATCTCCTGAAATAAATCTTTATGCGAATCGATATCCGTGGTATAGAACTTACATATCTTGTGCAAGATATTTTGGTGTAACTCCAGCAAACTAGTAAACTCGTTTTCGATTTCTTTTTTCATAATTGCTAATAGGTCGAAAATAAGTAGATATTGTTACAACTTGCAGCAAATATTTTTTGGTGACTTTCAAAATTTAGTAATTTAGCCTAATGGCAAAATCAAAATCGGCATATTTCTGTCAATCTTGCGGCAATGAATCGCCTAAGTGGCTTGGACAATGTCCATCGTGCAAGCAATGGAATACTTTTGTAGAAGAAGTAGTTGCTCCAGCGTCTTCGCGCGTACCCGAATGGCGTAGTACGACAACAATCGGCTCACCAAAAAGACAGAACAAAGCCGCCATCATTCACGAAATTGTTTACAGTGAAGAGCAGCGCATCATCACACCAGACAAAGAATTTAACCGTGTATTGGGAGGTGGAATTGTTCCAGGTTCTTTGGTTTTGATTGGCGGCGAGCCGGGCATTGGTAAATCCACATTGATGTTGCAATTGGCACTTTCTATACCACAGATTAAGGTATTATATATTTCCGGAGAAGAGAGCGAACAACAAATTAAAATGCGTGCAGAACGTCTTTCCCAACATTCGAAAGCAAACTGCTATATCTTAACAGAAACTTCAACGCAAAATATATTCAAACAAGCGGAAGTAGTTGAACCGAATTTGGTTGTGATTGACTCTATCCAAACTTTGCATTCGCAACAAATAGAATCTGCACCAGGATCTGTTTCGCAAGTTCGTGAATGTACTGCGGAATTATTACGCTATGCAAAAGAGAGCAATGTTCCTGTATTTATTGTAGGACACATTACGAAAGATGGTTCTATCGCTGGTCCAAAAGTGTTGGAACATATGGTCGATACCGTATTGCAATTTGAAGGTGATCGTCACCACGTGTACCGCATCTTACGTGCGGTTAAAAATCGTTTTGGCTCGTCATCCGAATTAGGAATCTATGAAATGCAAGGTTCGGGATTGCGTGAGGTGTCCAATCCTTCCGAAATCATGATTTCTCAACGCGACGAACCAACTAGCGGTGTAGCAATTGCTACGATGCTCGAAGGCATTCGTCCATTGATGATAGAAGTACAGGCTTTGGTCGGAAATTCTGCCTTTGGTACGCCACAGCGTAGTTCTACGGGATTTGACACCAAAAGATTGAATATGCTCCTAGCTGTATTAGAAAAACGTTTTGGTTTTCGTCTAAGTGCACAGGATGTATTTTTAAATATTACAGGAGGTCTACGTGTAGAAGATCCTGCAATTGATTTGGCTGTCATCGCAGCCATAATTTCCTCACAACAAGATATCGCATTGCCAACAAATATTACTTTTGCTGGAGAAGTAGGTTTATCCGGTGAAATACGCGCTGTAAACCGTATCGAACAACGTATAGCAGAAGCCGAGAAATTAGGATTTGAAGGAATTTTTATCCCAAAACACAATACCAAAGGACTAGATCCGAAGAAATACAATATCGCTATCCGACCTGTAGCAAAATTAGAAGATATATTTAGGGCGTTATTTGGGTAGGTTGCACGACCTATTAAGACAATCGTCATTGCGACGAAGTAATCTTAATGTTTAAGATTAACCGTCATTTCGAACAAAGAGAGAAATCTAAATCCTTAATCTTAGTCAATACTAATTTTAGATTTCTCTTCCTCCCTCATCGCAATGAGGAACAAATTAACTTATTCTATAGCTAATTCGCAGATACCCTTTTACTAACAAGCCCTCCTTTTTAAACAACTCGGTAGATTTAGCAGTATATCAATATATTGAACTAGCAACTTTAAAATAGTTGCGTATATTTAAAGGTTAGGCGATATATGATCCAAACTCCCGTCCACAAATGAATAAAATAGAATTTTACTCCAATAAAAAGAAAGCACTTTTATTACTAATAGGTTCCTTAATTTTTGTAATACTTGGTATCTATCTTTTTCTAAATGCTGAAAATATGGCTAGCTACAGAGTCAGAAATCCTCTGTTCATAAAAATTTCAGGAATTACATCAGTTTTATTTTTTGGCTTTGGTGTTTTTGTCTCAATAAAAAAGTTATTAAAAAATAAATTAATGCTAATAATTGATGAAAATGGAGTAAATGTGAACCCTAAAAAAAACGAATATATAAAATGGGGTGATATTGAAGGATTTGCAGAACTAAAAATCAATAGCGTAAAAATAATTATTATTCAAATCAATAATGCAGAGGAATATATTAAGAAAGAAGACAACAAGCTGAGAAAAAAACTGATGAGATTTAATCTTGAAAATTATAGTTCACCTTATAATATTTCTGTTGCAACAATGAATACAAATTATAATCAACTATTAAAAACTCTAAACGAAAACCTTATAAAAAACAAAAACTGCCACCAACATCTGTAACTGTTGCACAACCCCCCTAAAAGTCTACAAATCAAAATATTAAACCTCTTTAAAGACTCTTTTAAGCGAGGTTTGTTGTTTTATTATTACATAAAAATGCTTTACCCGGATGTATTGTATAAAGCATTTTATATTTTCAATTCCTGCTTATCCTACTTCAATACCTCTTCCAATTTTTTTCTCAGATCATCGCCATGCAAATTACGCGCAACAATTATCCCTTCGGGATTGACTAAAACATTTTGTGGAATAGCCTTTATACCATACACACCAGCCGCGCCATTGTTCCAATGCTGTAAGTCCGAAATATGCTTCCATGTCAATTTATCATCTTCAATGGCTTTTTTCCACGCATTGATGTCTTTGTCAAAAGAAACGCCTAATATTTCAAAGTTTTTGTGTTTAAAGTCATTGTAAATCGCCACTAATTTCGGATTCTCTTCACGGCATGGAGGACACCAGGAAGCCCAAAAATCAACCAAAACATATTTACCTTTTAAATCTTGCAAAGAATAGGGATTCCCTGCTAAATCAAACTGCGTGATTCCTGGAGCCTTTTTCCCTACAGAGGAATTTTCCAATGCTTTCAAATACCGATCAAATATCTTTCCTTGTAAAGATTTTCGAACAGATTTATCCACTTTTTTGAAATACGTACGCATTTCTTTGTAATCCGGATTATACGTATCCAAACGTTGAATAACTTGAAGCACGTTAGGATCTTTTGGGTTTTCCAAAATCTGCTTAATCTTTTCTTCTTTTGTTTGCGCAAAAATTAATACAGGAAAAACGAGAGCTATTATAAAAAGTATTTTTTTCATTCCAGTAAGATTTATTGTTCAAATATAAAATAATCTACTACTTTAGTATAGTTATAAAATCAAAAATGACACAAAGTTTTCAAAGCAATTTTAAATCTAAGCTACCCCACTCGACAGTAAGTATTTTTTCACGAATGTCGCTCCTCGCGCAGCAGCATCAATCTATTAATCTTTCACAAGGATTTCCTGATTTTGACATTGATCCAAAATTGACAACACTTGTGACTCAATATATGCAGAAAGGGTTTAATCAATATGCGCCCATGCCGGGAACTATTGAGCTCCGAAAAGCGATTAGCGAGAAGTACAACCATTACTACCAAATAGCGCTAGATCCGAACGATGAAATTACCATAACTGCTGGAGGGACGGAGGGATTGTATTCGGTGATTGGAACATTGATACATCCAGGCGATGAAGTTATTATTTTCGAGCCTGCTTATGATTCGTATAGTCCGAGTATACAATCTTTTGGCGGAAAAGTAGTTCCAATCGAACTCCATGCGCCTGATTTTGCTATTGATTGGAATTATGTGAAATCAAAAATCACAGAACGCACGAAGCTAATTATTATAAACAACCCCAATAATCCAACAGGAAGAATTTTAGCTAAAGAAGATATCGCCGCACTAGAGAATATCGTGGAAGAAACTGGCGTTTTTGTATTGAGTGATGAAGTCTATGAGCATATTGTTTTTGACGGGAACAAGCATATTTCTATTTTAGAATCTGCTATTTTACGTCAGAATGGTTTTGTGGTCGCTTCCTTTGGAAAAGTATTGCATGCTACAGGTTGGAAAATGGGTTATGTCGTGGCAAATCCATTTTTGACGGCGGAGTTTCGGAAAATCCATCAATTCAATGTTTTTTCTGTCAATACCCCTATTCAATTTGCGGTAGCAGATTATTTGAGTGGTGTCGATTATTATCAATCTTTGACTCCATTATTTCAACAAAAGAGAGATTTTGTGGTAGATAAATTAAGTTCTAGCCCATATAAGGTTTTACCATGTGAAGGAACGTATTTTTTATTGGTAGATTATAGTGCGATAGCACAAGAAAAAGAGCTAGACTTTGCAGAAAAGCTTACTAAAGAGTTCAAAATAGCGACAATTCCTGTATCTGCGTTCTACAGTAATGAGGTTAACCAAAATTTACTCCGAATATGCTTTGCAAAAAAGGAGAAGACTCTTAATCAGGCGTTACAAAACTTGCTAAGCCTATAAATTGCGCAACGGTTTGACTTTTTATTTTATTTAGTAAATAATAAATATTTAGCTTTTTATTTATTAACAAGGGCTTTTTATTGTTAAATTTGCAATTCACGATTTATCATATATATACCTCATAAATGGCAAGATTAAATTTATTAGAGGAAACACGTTTTGAAAAAGTACCGGTTACGGTATTCCCAAATCAAGACGTTGCTTCGATTCAAGTTGCAAATCGTATTGCCTCTATCATTAAAGAGAAGCAAGCTAAGGGCGAGACTGCTGTATTAGGGTTAGCTACAGGTGCGACACCCATTAAAGTGTACAAAGAATTAGTTCGTCTTCACAAAGAAGAAGGTTTGAGCTTCAAAAACGTTGTAACTTTCAATTTGGACGAATACTATCCAATGCAACCTACAGCTGCGCAAAGCTATGTTACTTTCATGAATAAAAATTTGTTTGACCACGTGGATATTCCACGCGAAAACATCAATATTCCTGATGGAACTTTAAATGAGGACGAAGTACAAGCCTTCTGCGAAGCATACGAGCAAAAAATCACAAATTTAGGTGGATTAGATATTCAGATTTTGGGTATTGGTCGTACAGGCCACATCGGTTTCAATGAGCCGGGATCTGCTCCAAACTCCGGTACGCGTATCGTTACTTTGGATGATTTGACACGTCGTGATGCCTCACATGATTTTGGAGGTAAAGAAAATGTGCCTACAAAAGCGATCACAATGGGCGTTGGTACGATTTTCAAAGCTAGAGAGATTATCTTAATGGCTTGGAACGAGAAGAAAGCTGAAATCGTTAAGAAAGCGGTAGAAGGCGAAATCTCTTCGGATATTCCAGCAACTTTCCTTCAACTTTCTGATCATGTAGAGTTTATCTTGGACGAAGGTGCTGCTTGCTTGTTGACACGTTTTGACACACCTTGGTTAGCGCATGATGTAGAATGGACGGATTCATTAATCAAAAAAGCGGTAGTATGGTTGTCATTAAAATTGAACAAAGCAATTTTAAAATTAACCGACGACGATTATAACAACAATGGTATGGCAAGTCTTTCGACAACGAAAGGTCCTGCTTACAGCATCAATATCCGTATTTTCAACGAATTACAACGTACGATCACAGGCTGGCCAGGTGGTAAACCAGGTGTAGATGATTCAAATCGTCCAGAGCGTGCAGAACCAGCACGCAAAAATGCGATTTTGTTCTCACCACACCCTGATGATGACGTAATTTCAATGGGTGGTACATTCATCCGTTTGGCAGATCAAGGTCATAACGTACACGTAGCTTACCAAACTTCTGGTAATAATGCGGTATGGGATGATGATGCGAGAAGATTCTTAGAATTTGCGACTGATATCACAAAAGAATTAGGCGAAGATACTTCTAAATTGGACGAGTTATATAAAGAGTCTAATGCATATTTTGCGAAGAAACAACCGAAAGAAATCGATCCAGATATCATTCGTAAAGTAAAAGCATTCATCCGTAAAGGTGAAGCTATTGCGGGATCTCGTTTTGTTGGTTTACCTGATGAAAATATTCATTTCCAAGATTTACCTTTCTACGATCGTCAAAAATTCTCGAAAGATGTATCGTTTGAGGATGATATACAACAAACAATGGAATTGATGCGTCAAGTAAAACCGCATCAAGTATTTGCTGCTGGTGATTTCCACGATCCACACGGCACGCACAAGGTTTGTTTCGATATTATTTTGGAAGCATTGACAAGATTACGTGCTACGGAAGAATGGGCTAAAGATTGTTGGTTGTGGTTGTACCGTGGTGCATGGTACGAATTCCCTATCCACGAGATCGAAATGGCAGTTCCACTTTCTCCACAAGAGGTTAAGCGCAAACGTTTAGCGATCTTCAAACACCAATCGCAAAAAGATCTTCCTGTATTCCCTGGTGATGATCCACGTGAGTTCTGGGTGAGAGCAGAAGATAGAACAACGTACACTGCAGGTTTGTACCACCAATTGGGTCTTGCAGATTACGAAGCTATCGAAGCTTTTGTAAGATGGAAATTTGATTAATCATTTACAAATATTTTAAACGCCATCCCGAGGGATGGCGTTTTGCATTTAAGGTATATATGTAAGTCTGAAATACACAAGTTATTTCGGATTATTAAACTTTTTATCGGATTATTTATTTTTTGATTTCATTCAACAAACTAGTTTTGCTCTCAATTTAGAATTAGTTTAAATAAGGATGAAAACAAAAATATATTATTCTTTGCTGAGTGTCATGAGTATAGGCGCTGTTGCACATGCCCAGACAACTGTAAAAGGTAAATTAGTAGACCACCAAGGAAATGGGATTTCGAATGTAAATATTTCAGTAGCGAATGCCAAAACAACCTCAAACAGCACAGGTCATTTTCAATTATACGTTCCACAAACTGGTCATTTTACCCTAACTGTATCAGGTGTTGGTTACCGTAATGATAGCTTGCGCGTATCGCCCAAAGGCAGTGAAACAAATTTGCAGCCTTTCGTCGTGCATAAAGCGCACAATGAGATTGATCAAGTTGAAATACATGGTTACAATTCAGTAAACAATAAAAAAGTAGGTGTTGCCAAATCAGGAATTACAGACAAAGACTTGCCTCAATCCGTACAAATTATCAACAAGCAAGTAATTCGCGATCAACAAATAAACACGCTCGGAGATGCATTAAAAAATGCAAATGGTATAGCCTTGGGTGCGAATCGTGGTGGTGTTGGTGAAAATTTTTTTTCTAGAGGCTATAGTCTGGGTGGAAATAATATTTTCAAAAACGGTGCACGAACCAATAATGGTGGACAAATCGAAGCCAGTACATTAGAATCCGTTGAAATACTTAAAGGTTCTGCCGCACTATTATATGGCGGCGTGACTGGCGGTGCTGTTGTCAATTTGGTTACCAAGAAACCAAAATTTGAATTAGGTGGCGAAGTTTCCATGCGCTATGGATCTTGGGACACCTATAAGCCTACGCTGGATATTTATGGACCACTATCAGAAAAGATAGCATTCCGATTTGTAGGTACAGGAAGTACAGCCAATAGCTATAGGGATGTAGTAAAATCTGATAGAATCTATGTAAATCCATCTGTATTATATAAGATTTCGGATCAAACCGAATTAAACTTCAATTTTGATTACCTGAAATCAAATTACACCCCTGACTTTGGAATTGGCTCAGTTGAGGGAAAAATCAATGATCAAGTCGGTCGTGAAACGTTTTTAAATGTAAATGGTGCTTTCAATAACACCAATTCTACGAATGGTCAGGTAGCTTTGGATCATAATTTCAATGAAAATTGGAAATTGTCAGCAATAGCGAGTTTACAAAACTACAATCGCAATTATTATGGTTCGGATAGATTACAGGCCAATGCACAAGGTCTAGCTCCTAGAGCTTTAAGCCGCAGTGCCACAGAAGAATTTACTAAGAATCAACAATTAAACCTGACGGGTAATTTCAATACGGGAAGTATCAAACATCAGTTACTTTTTGGCGCAGATGCTGATCAAGCTTCGACCAAAGCATATGCTTATAATATATACGCCGATCCTTCTAAACCCAATACACCTACTACAGCATATGATAATATAAATGTCTTTGATAAATCTACTACACGATCTGATATCCCCGAATGGTCTAACAATACTTGGACTAAAACAGATGTATTCAGGTATGGAGCATTTGCGCAGGATTTAATTTCTTTGACAGAAAAAATCAAAATATTAGCGGGTATTCGCTATACTTACCAAAGAACACCTTATTCGGAGAAATACACCTATAAGACTGGAGTGAGTGAAACTGTAGTAAATAAAGACGCTAAAGGAAATGAAGTTGGCGCAAAAATTGACAAAGCGTGGTCTCCTAAATTTGCATTGATTTATCAGCCAATACCTACATCAACTGTATATGTTAGTTATGCGAATAATTTCACATCGAATAGTGGTTACGACATCAATTATCAACCATTAGCTCCTTCGATTATCGATCACTATGAAGCTGGGATCAAAAACGATTTTTTTAAAGGACATCTGACGGCTAATCTGACAGCCTATAGAATTAATAACAACAATTTCACGCAGATGGCTATTTTGGATGCTAACGGTTCTACTAATGGAGATACTAACATGAAAGAATTCTCGGGTAAAACCTCATCTGACGGCGTGGAACTAGATATAACTGGACAATTATTGCCAGGATTAGATATTATGGCAGGATACGCATACAACTTTATGCGCTATACGGAAACTTTGGACATTATTAAGTTTAAGAATGCCGATGGCAAAGATGCCGAAAATTCAGGTAATGCGGTGGGTGATCGACTTGTAGGAACAACTGCACACACCGGAAATACAACGCTATTCTACACCTTGCAAAATGGTGCATTCAAAGGATTAAAAATTGGTGCTTCGGCATTCTACACAGGCAAGCGTAATGCAGGCTGGAATAATTCGAAAATCAATGTTCGTGATGGCGTGAATAGACTAATTCCAGTCGATCCATTTACGACGTTTGATTTATCGGTAGGATATACCGCAAAAAGATTCAGCATTCTAGCAAAAATGGCTAATGTAACGGATGAATTGAGTTATTACATACATGAAAATTATTCAGTTAATCCAATCCCTCCCCGCAACTTTATGACAACAATAAGTTACAAGTTTTAAAATTTCCAAAAAAACGCATAAAAGCCATTCAATGAGAATGGCTTTTATGCGTTTAATAGTTTCTTTGTTTACAATATGCCCATATAGCTTCCTATTTCCGTTATTACATGTTGTACGCCTTCTTGCGCAACTAGAAAAGAATAACGAAGTGAATTTGGGATAAAGCCAAAATATTTTTTGAAAGCTGTGGTAAAGTGGGTAGAATGTTTATAGCCTGTCATTCGCGCCACATCAACGACTCTATACTCTCCTGTCATAATTAATTCCTTCGCGTGTTCCATCTTCCGCTCGGTAATGTAATTCATGACGGTTTTACCAAAATGTTGCTTAAAATATTTCTTCAAATACTGCTCATTCGTTCCGACTAATCGAGCTAACTCGGCAATGGTATGATTCTTTGACAAATCTTTATCAATAATGGATTTGACCTGAATTATTTTATCGTAATGATTTTTATTTAAAATTACTTCGCGCTTATCATTCTCGGCATACAGACCTTCAATTTGGTGTACCAAAGCTTCAATCATTAATGCCTGTATACGAAGATTATTCAATTGGTGATCTCTCTTTGCTAAATCCAAAATTTGATTGATAGCCAAAGCAATACGATTATCGCTTTTGGTTAAAAGTCCATTCTCAAAGCGATGTCGCTCCGTTTCGAATTTATGCTGAAAATCTCTTAACAGATTCTTAGGGACAAAAAGAGCGATTGCAACATTATTGCCGTACGTATTTTTCCATTCAACCGAATCCCCTATTTGTATAGGATGAAGTATATTTTCTCCTCCACGAATGACATACGAATTGTCTTTAACAAAATATGGTGAAATGCAAGGAGACGAACTTGAAGGAAATAATATATTCAAAAAACCATCGACAGGACTCGCAATAATTGAAGAGGACAATTCATCAAAAATGACATAATGCAACTCAATATGGAAAGAATTCAGCGAAATCTCCGATTCTAGTCTACTTAATGGATCGACTATTTCTGATTGTGAAGCATTTTTTCCCGATTCCGTCATTTTATTATTTAGAATAATTCTAGATTTGCAGCGTAATATTTATTTAGACTGGTTCTAAAGAATATCAAAATTAATATATTAATCCGAATAAATGAAAATCTTTTATCTGTTAATCGTTTTTACTTTAATTCATATAACCGCATTTGCGCAACAAACTTTTTCTGTAAAAGGCAAAGTGCACAAAGAAAATGGAGAAGTTGTTTCACATGTAACTATAAAATTAGATGGAACAAACTTTACTGCAATTACGGACGAAAACGGTCTTTATGAATTCAAAAATGTGCCTGCCGGAAAATATAATGTGTTGATTTCATCCATAGAAATTGAGAGCAAAGTATTGCAGTTAAATGTTAATAAAAATTATCCCGATCTACATATTCATATCGACGAAAAAGGAGGATTTTCAATCGATGAAGTTCGCATCGAACGCAAAACCGCTAAAAAAGAAATTGAAACATCGGGTTTTGCCGTCTCTGTAATCGAAACCAAAGAAGCTTCATTGAGAAATTTAACGACAAACGAATTGTTGGACCGTGCTGTAGGTGTGCGTGTTCGTCAAAATGGAGGTGAAGGATCTCCGATTGAATACAATTTAAATGGTATGTCCGGTAGCACAATAGGTATATTTTTAGATGGTTTGGAGATATCAACCTATGGTTCTTCATTCAATCTTAACAATATTCCTCCAGCGATGATTGAGCGTATTGAAGTATACAAGGGCGTGTTGCCATCACATCTATCGGGTAACTATATCGGAGGAGCAATAAATGTGGTGATGAGAAAAGACGCTTCTGCCAACAACATTACAGCTGCGGTTTCTTATGGCTCATTCAACACTTATCGCGCTGATGTATCAGGAATGTATCGTAACCAAAAATCTGGATTTACAACTCGTGTATCGGGATTTTACAGCCATTCGGACAATAACTATGAGATGTGGGGTAAATTCTCCAAATACACCACTTCAGGAGGAAATACCATCAGATATAATAAAACCCGCAGACCAAATGACAAATTTGAAACAATAGGTGGACGCTTTGAATTTGGATTTACAGATGTAAAATGGGCAGATCAATTCTTTGTAGGTTACAATATTTCGGACTCTTACAAAGATATACCGCATGGACTTACAATGACTCGTGCTTACAAAGGACGCTTTAATGAATATCAAGCGCACGTACTGAATTTAAATTATAATAAAAGGAATCTTTTCGTTGAGGGTTTATCGTTGAATGTAAATGCTGCAAGAAGTTATAGAAATACCTATTTACAAGATACTGTTAGCCAAAAGTATAACTGGGCTCGTGAAGGCAGTAATTCCTATGAATTAGAATTGATGCTTGCTCCCCCTAATAGTCAGGGTGAAGTTCTTCCCTATCCACATGAAATAGGTCGAGGTCAACAAGGTGAAGCTGTAATTTCAGATATTGACCGTACAATCACCAACATACGATCGAATCTTGCATATACCCTATTTTCAGGACATCGTCTGTCACTTAACCACAAATACGAATCGACTACTCGTGATGACAAGGATTTATTAATACCAGAGCGGAGTAAATGGATTACCCAAAACGATGTAAACAACAATATTTTCGCTGTAAATTATGAAGCCGAAACATTTAACGGAAGATTAAGAACCAATTTCTTTGGTAAATATGGCATATATAATACGGTTCAAAACATTCCAGTAAGCGAGACGAATGGTGAAATGATTTACACAAATAAAAAGACGACACGTGATAATAGCGGTTTTGGCGGAACAGCTTCATATGAAGCAATTAAAAATGCTTTTTTGATTGTTTCAGCAGAAAAATCATTTATCATGCCTACGGAACGTCATATATATGGTTCACCAGAAGAAAACTTATTGCCAAATGAAAACATCTTACCTGAGTTAGCAATTAATTACAATTTGGGGACTCGATATGCTTTATCTAACTGGGAAAAACACAAATTATCCATCTATGGAAACTTCTTTTGGAGAAATGGTTACGATAAAATCATACAACAAACAAGAACAGATGAGGTATTACCAGGACGTGAAAATCAAATAGAAGATATTCAAGTTACCCAATTCGTGAATTTAGAAAAAACGCAGGCAATTGGATTTGAAGCAGAACTAAATTATATATACAATAATAAATTAAATGCCGTTTTTAACTTATCGAAGTTCAATTCATTATTCAAAGTAAAAAATGATGATTGGGGTAATCCACATGCGCTTTATAATCTACAAGTACCCAATGAGCCATTCTTCACAATGAATGCAAACGTACAATACCGCATTAACAATCTAATACAAAAAAAGTCCGTTGTAAATGTGTATTACAATATGGGATATGTCGCTCCATTCAAAACAATATGGTTTGATTCAGATTGGTTTACGACACCTACACAGTTTACACATGATATTGGTATAAATTACAGGTTACCAAAATCAAATATTGTCTTGAGTTTGGATAGCAAAAACATTTTTAATTCTGAAGTATACGACAACTTTGGTGTTCAAAAGCCAGGAAGAGCATTTTACGTAAAATTAAACTATACTATAAATAATTTTAAATAATATAAATATGAGAAATAATATATTCAAATCTCTAGTTTTCAGTAGCGCTATAGCTATAGGAACATTATCAAGCTGTGAGAAAACAAACGACGAAGGACCTAATTTTTTGACTGGACCAGATCTTGGAACAAGACAATTTATAACACTGACAGGCGCATTTCCTGATGCCGAAGGTGAAGCGGGTAATGGTGGAACAAGAGCTTTAGCGATTTCCCTAGCTGAAGCCGAAAATCCAAATTTTGAAGCAAATGTTTTCGCAGATGGTTATACATTGCGCTCACAACGTACCGCACGTGTCCAAGGTTCTCCTAATGGAAACTTTTTATATAATATTCAGTATACTGGTGATGATGGTGGTATCTTCAACAAGTACCACGTACAAGGAGGTAAAAACTTTATTGATACCCGTGAGGAGGTAAACACAGAACCTATCCTTGGTAACGCGCCTAGATGGGTAATTGCTGCGAACGGTATTGGTGTTGGTGTATATGCATCCGCAAAGGTACAAGGAACTGCAGAAGGTGCAGGAGCTAACTTTGTTGATGTGAAAAGTACAGCAAAAATTTTAGCTTTAGACTTAGATAACCCTACTATCTTACGTCAGACAGAATTTACTATTCCATTCACAGAAGCGCAGACAAAAGCGGGCTATCAAATTGGACGTATTGACGTACCCATCTTAAATGCTGCTAAGAACAAAGTTTTTATTGGTTGTAATTTGACAAGAGTTGACGCAACTAAAACATCAACAGTAAACAATGATGGTAATCAAGTGTGGGCTACAACTAACCCTGGTAGAGAATTAGGTACAGCAACTTTGGTTGTTGATTACCCGAGCCTAGCCAATCCAAAATTAATATATTCTGGAGTAAGTAAAACTAACAATCACTCGTATCGCACGATGACGCAATGGTTAGGGTCTAATGGTGATATTTACCAAGCAACTGCAACTGGAGGTTCTCAAATTTTGAAAATTTCAGGGAGCACAAATACCTATGACGATTCGTATAATTTTGATTTAAAAACAGCACTAAACTCATCAGCTAATATTGCGATCAGAGCTTGGAGACTAATCAAAGAGGATATTGGCCTAGTATTATATACCGTAACAGGTACAGATGGTGGATACTTAGCATTAGTTGATTTGAAAGCAAAAACAGCAACCAAATTGACTACCGAACAAGAAAGCAACATTGGATTAAGCGGTCGCTCTGCAAACACTGCTACAGGTGTAACTGCAATGGTAGGTACATTTGGACAATTTCAAAACATTGGTGTACATGGTGATAATGTATACGTACCATTGACTCCTAATGGATTAGACGGTAACCTTTATATAATCAACTACAAAACAAAAGCTATTACCAAAGGAGCTAAATTGAAAAACCAATCAGGCAGCTTCTACTTAGGCGCTTATTAAAAAATTAAAACCCTAAATGAAAAACCTCGACAAATTGTCGAGGTTTTATTGTTTACAAAGTTTAATATCCCCTGACCATATTGTCAATATAAGTTTTCCTATCATTTAAGTAGCTTTTCAACTTGACTACCTCTAGGTCGAAGTTCTTTCCTTTCTTCCAAATCACTTCATCTCTAGCTTTAGACTCTTTAATGATATTAGAATATTCATCCACAAAACGAATTAGATTATTAAAATGGTTTGCTTTATAACTTTCCCAGTGCGTTTTGAAAGCTTTTTTTACTTCAGTATCCGAAAGTAATCTTTGAAAGAAACGTGTGCCAGACTTATTACCAGTCCAGAAGAAATCTCTTCCTGGATTACTAAAATGATTTCCAGAGCCTTCAAAACCATACGCCCAATCAAAATCCCAAATTGGTCCAAAACTAAATTTACCCGTTGGAACCTTGTGCATATAGGTACTTTTCGGATGATTTAACTCTTCATTTCCCGTCAAGATATAGACCATAAGATAACGTGCAAATACATCGATATCCAATTTATCTCGATATCCATTGTTTGGAAAGTTGGAGGCGTATATCAAATCCTCCAATTGTTCAAAATCAGCTTTGATAGGAGCTATTTCATCTTGCTCTTCTAACTCCGGAGACTTAATCATTACTGGAAGATGGTAATTCGCACTTCTGAACTGAAATTCCTCATCAAAATAATCATCCAATTCAAATAGATATCCATCATCTGTGATATTAATACGATTGCTTGCTACTTCTAGATGTTGTGTCAACACATAACTGCCACGATAAGTACCATTTATAGAAACATCAACAGGAATAATATCATTGGTAAAAGGAACTTGTAAATCACGACCTATACGCATAGCTACAGCATTACACATGAGGCTAGGGTCTAAGAAATTGGCCAATAGTACCCAATTTCTCGCTTCAGGCAATCCTAAGATGGATGCTTTTGTCGTTAGTCGAAGACGGTAAGGCTTTTTAGGTTGTCCCCATGTAGAATTTCCTCTTCCACGAATCTCTGTCGAAGCCTCAAAATTTGGGTAGAAAGTCTTGCCATCAATACGCAAAGTAGCTTTTAAATATTTCTCTTTCTCGACAACCTCTTCGCCTCCATCAATAGAGATATTAAATTGGGGTATTTCGAAACTAGTCCAATTAACGCGGATCGTTACATCTTTTTTAGTCCCTTTAGCCCCCACAAAACTGTAGGTTACAGGTTGAGAAAAATCTCGGACTGTTGTTCCACTTTCTTGCGCTAAATTATTAACCAATACCTTAATCGCATTGGTTTTGAAAGTAGGAATTAGATTTTTGGAATGATACTTAGGCAATTCTCCTGAGTACACACCGTTAGCTTCTTCCAGCATAAAATCCGCAGTTAAGGTCGGATTTTTCTCTTTGGCAAAATAAAATTCAGAAATTTCGATTACTTCTTCCTCCACGACGGGAGTATCATCATTGGTAACAGATTTAGAACAGGATAAAAATGTCGTAAAAAGGAATAAGACAAAAAACAATCGTTTGTTATTCATTAGTCAAAAGTATAAAGTTTATAATTGACTAAAAGATAACACATTACTCACAGAGTAACTCAATTATTTTTCATTTTCTTTCATTATACGAAGAAAATTAAGCCCCATTATCTTCGCAATGTCCTCCTTTTTATAACCTCTTTCTAACAAAGACTTAGTCAAAATCGGAAACTTTGAAACATCTTCCAAATACTGGGGAGTAGACTCTATCCCATCATAATCCGAACCAATTGCCACGTGATCTATTCCTACTTTACTAACCAAATAATCAATATGATGTAGCAATAAGTCTAATTTCACATCCGCTTGGAATTTCAATTCCTTTGGAAGCTTATGGTATTTTCTAGAAGCAGAAAGTATTTCTGTCGGCTTACCAAAATGGTTGTCGTATAGTTCGTGAATGCGAGATTCAAAAGCGGTGTCTAAGAATCCAGAATAAAAATTGACACCAATGACTCCCCCATTTTTCTTAAGTGCAGCCAATTGCGCATCATCTAAATTTCTGGAATGCGGAGTCAAAGCAGCTGCATTACTATGTGATACTAATACAGGCTTTGTAGAAACTTCCAATACATCGTAAAATGTCTTTTTGCTCGCATGCGACAAATCCACGAGCATACCGAGTTCATTCATTTTGCGGATAATCGCTTTTCCTTGGTCGGATAGACCCATTTGTTCTGCAGCAGGCTTACTATCTTCTACAGAAGCGGCTGTTGCCCAAGACAGATTATAGTTCCAAGTCAAAGTCAAATATTTTGCGCCGCGCTTGTGCAATTTCACCAAATTTGGAATACTCTCTTCGATCATATTGCCACCCTCGATGCCAATTACAGCAGCAATTTTCCCTTGCTTTTGCAGACGATAAATTTGATCTACATTTTTGGCTATAGCAATCTTGTCCTTATTTTTCTTAATAACTTTTTCTAATGCATCAATCTGATCATTAGCATGCTTAAAAGCATTTTTCTTCCATTTTTTGTCGTCAGACCAAACCGCAAATACTTGAACATCGACGCCTCCTTCAATCAACCGAGGTATATCCGTATGACCCGTTGTCAAGCCGTTCGAAATATCATGACCTTCCAAAATACTGGAAATAATTACATCATTGTGCCCATCAACTACCAAAAGATCCTTGTGTATTTTTTTATAGTCTTCTTGTGCTTTTGCTATATAGACAAAAGAACACATTGCCAAAAAATTAAGAATAAGCGTCTTTTTCATTATTTCGCTTCATTAATAGTTTCATAAATCGCATCTTGAATGCGACTGCGAATATTCAAATTCAACAATTTTGTTGACACTTGCGGATGCACTCGATTCGATAAGAAAACATATATCAACTGATGTTTTGGATCAATCCAAATACACGTACCAGTATACCCTGTGTGGCCATAAACCGATTGATTTGCTAATTTTGAAGGGTATTCCTTTTTCGGATCAGGATCAAAACGGTCAAAACCTAGACCGCGACGACTAGTCTTAGATTGATTGGAAGTAAATAAATCCACAGTATTTTCTTTAAAATAACGTGTTCCTCCATATTCACCACGATTCAAAAGCAACTGTCCATAAATTGCCAAATCATTTGCGGAAGCAAATAAGCCTGCATGTCCAGCTACACCGCCTGCCATCGCAGCACCTTGATCATGTACAAAACCTTCCAATAATACTTTGCGGAAGGAAGTATCGTGCTCTGTTGGTACGATTTGCGATTTATCAAAACGCTTTCGTGGATTATAACCTGCTGTCTTCATGCCTATTGGTCTATACAATATTTGTTGAACGTATTCGTCCATCGGAATACTCGTAATATGTTCGGCAACTTCTTTCATGACATACATACTGATATCCGAATACACATAATTACCTGATGGCTTGACAGCAGACTTCATCATCTCTGGCCACATTACTTCCTCATAATAGTTGTTTTTCAAATAAGAATTATCGGCTAGCTGGACTTGATGCGTAGCAGAGGGAAAACTTTGCACATCACCAGTTTTTAAATTTCTGTAAAATGGAATAAACGGCGTGAAACCAGCTTCGTGCAATAAAACTGTCCTTAGCTTAATATCTTTTTTATTCGTAGAACGTACATTCCATAGATAAGATCCCATTGTACTATCCAAGTGAATAGCATTAGTCTCTTGCAACTTCATAATCACTGGCGTCGTGCCCGCAATTTTACTAATGGATGCTAAGTCAAAAATATCCTTTATGCTCGTTTTTTGTTTTGCTTCATAGGTATGATTCCCATACGCTTTTTCAAAAATAACCTGTCCATTTTTAATTGCCATCACCACCAAACCAGGCGTTGCTTGTTCGCGTATAGCTTCTGCCGCAATAGCATCAATCTTTTGCGTCATTTTTGGCAAGTTCAAACCGGACTCTACACCATCAGAATACTGTAAACGTGTTTGTGTAGTTTTTAATTTTGTATTTCCTTCCGTAATTGCCAATCCGCCGAAAATGCTCATCGCAATATTACGCTGCGCTTGTGTAGAAAATTCAGGTGAAACTAATTCTGTCACTTTCCCACCAAACTGAGAATTGCTTTGCACACGACTCAAATCCGTGTCTAAGAATTTACACAAAACAATATTTTTGTTATTTGAGACAGCCTGATTAAATAATGCCGCATTTGTCACTCCCAAATCAGATGCCGTAGCAGCCACAATGATAGTATTGAAAAGTTTTCCTTGTTCATTCAATTGATTCAAGTCAATCACCGATACATCTGCGTACCGCTCAACTTGTTCAATAAATGCATTGTATTTTCCCTCGGATGAAACAGCTACAGCTATTTTCAGATGATCAAGTCGACCAAGAGGAATAGTCTTATTTTTATTAAATAGTAGTTGAGTTTTATTTGTAATGGTCTGTTTGTACTGCGCTGAAACAGCTGTAGACAAAAATAATATACACAAAAATAGGCTTGGTAACTTGAATTGAATTTTCATATTGTAGCACGGTTTCTAGTGTAAATGTACTAATAAAACGCACAAAACCGCAACAATAAATAGTAACATAATCATTTCGTTTTATCCGATATTTTAATTAACTTATATTTGAATTATGCCAGAAAAAGTAAACGATAAGACCATTTTTACGCTACTGGAAGTGACCAAAAGTATCCAAAAGACACTTGCTGATCGCTACAAAAGTCTGTATTGGATCAAGGCGGAAATGAATAAGCTCAACCATTACAAACATTCAGGTCACTGTTATCCAGAATTGGTCGAAAAAAAAGAAGGCAAAATTCTAGCAGAAATTCGGTCGATACTGTGGAAATCGGATTTTGAAAGAATAAATTCTTCCTTTATAAAACTCCTTAACGAACCGCTTCGCGATGGCATTACGATACTATTTCAAGCCGGCATTTCGTATGATCCATTGCATGGATTGAGTCTGCGAATCGTGGATATCGATCCTACTTTTGTTTTAGGTGAATTGGAACGTGAAAAGAAGGAAAGTATCCTCAAGTTGCAACAAGAAGACCTATTTGATGCAAATAAAAGAATTCCTTTCCCCATCATTCCCAAAAGATTGGCAATTATTTCTGTAGAAACGAGTAAAGGGCTTTCTGATTTTTACAAGATCATAAATAATAATCCTTGGGGTTATAAAATTGAAACTACACTCTACCCCGCTCTTTTGCAAGGTGACAAATCTATTCCTTCGATTATCAAACAATTGGCGGTCATCGCGGAGCGAACAGATGCTTATGACGCTGTAGCCATAATACGTGGAGGGGGCGGTGAAGTTGGTCTTTCTTCCTATAACAACTATCATTTGGCAAAAGCCATTGCCATATTTCCAATTCCCGTATTAACAGGTATTGGACACTCTACAAATGAAACGGTCAGTGAGATGGTAGCCTACAAAAATGCTATTACACCAAGTGAATTAGCAGATTTTTTGATTCAAAAATTTCATAATTTTTCTCTTCCGCTAGATCAGTTGCAAGAACAATTAATATTTTTGTCGAAGAATAAATTTTCGCAAGAAAGAATCAAATTACAAGAATTTGCGCAAGCTCTTTCATGGTCTAGTAAAAATAGGTTACAGCAAGAAAAGCATAATATTAACATACTATCCCAACGTTTACAGCTATTTAGTCAACATTTTCTGAAAGAGCAAAATGCCAGTTTGGAAAACATAGCAAGACTGATCAAAATAGCAGATCCTTCACAATTGTTGAAAAGAGGATTTTCGATTACTCGGGTAAATGGAAAGGCTGTACAATCCATTTCTGATGTGCAAATTGGTGATAATATCGAAACTATTTTGATAGATGGGAAAATCCAAAGTCAGGTAACTTCAAAACAAAATTAATCATGGAATCAAAATACACCTATATAGACGCATTCAACGAGTTACAACAAATCGTAGCAGACATCGAAATTGGCGATGTCAATGTAGACGAACTAGCATCAAAAATAAAAAGAGCTTCAGAACTAATAGCAGTATGTAAAGCAAAACTTGTTGCTTCCGAAGAAGAAGTCGAACGATTGTTAAGTCAACTTTCTACCGAAGAACCGACTGAAGAGGAGGAGTAACAGCAGTATATATCATAAAAATGTCTTAATTACGATTTTACAAAGCTTAACTCTTAATAATTTTAGGAATACGAAGTAGTATGTAATATATTTTACGTTATTTTGCGCTATTTATAATTAGTCTTAATAAGTAACGTGAAAAACATATTTCTTCTATTCATTCTTTTATCTGTGTCAAACTCATTCGCGCAGGATATAAAAGTGAAAGGAATTATTCAAGATGAAAAATTGAAGCCCTTAAGCAATGTTACAGTACAGACTAACGGTGTCAAAACATCTTCTGATTTTCAAGGATTTTATGAAATAAAATTAAAAGCTGGTAAACGTACTATTAAATACAATAGTATTGGCTATACAGAATCCATTCAGTTCATCACTCTGACAAAAGACACAACCTTAAACATAATATTATCTGAAAATAGTATAAATATTGATGATGTATATGTAACGGCTCGAGAGTCAAAAAACATAAACACAAGTTCGGTAATTGATAAAGAAGCGATGCAATTA
Source organism: Sphingobacterium bovisgrunnientis (assembly GCF_009829085.1). Taxonomy (GTDB): domain Bacteria; phylum Bacteroidota; class Bacteroidia; order Sphingobacteriales; family Sphingobacteriaceae; genus Sphingobacterium; species Sphingobacterium bovisgrunnientis. The sequence continues at coordinate 44,925 of NZ_WUQY01000004.1, read as the reverse complement.
CTTCAGCCATCTAGTTTCACAGACCTCTTAGAACTATTACCAGGAGGTAGAGCGCAAGATCCTAACTTAACCTCCTTCAATGCTATAAAATTACGTGAGGTGAATTTGCAGGGCAAGTCTGTCACATCCAACAAATATGACATATCTTCTCTAGGCATATCATTTTATGTAGACGGAGCTCCTATAAATACCAATTCTGATCTCCAATCAGTAAATAACTTTACAACATCTACAATTAATACAGCACGAGAAAACACCAATAGAGGATTAGATTTGAGATCTTTAGGAACGGATGATATAGAAAAAGTTACCATCGTTCGTGGTATCCCTTCGGTAGAATATGGAGATTTAACCTCAGGATTAGTATTAATCGAACGTAAAAAAGGTGCCTCCCCCTATACATTCAGAGCTAAGACGGACGGTTTTGGAAAGTTATTTGCCCTAGGTAAAGGCTATACCTTGTCCGAAAACTCCTTTCTAAATATTGATATTGGTTATACACGGAGCACATCAAACCCAACGGAAAGCTTCGAAAACTTTAACCGTGCTACTGGATCTATTCGTTTCGATAAAACATGGAATGGTATAAATACCTACAATTTTAAATCAAATTTTGATTATAATACAACACTAGATAATAAAAAAACTGATCCAGACAATTCGTATATTTTAGATAAATATTATGGCAGAAAGCAACGTTATGCACTTAATAATCAATTTTCCATAAAATATCATCAAAAAAGATGGATTGATGAATTGCAATTTGTTTCTAGTTTTTCCTTTAACAAAGATATTATCAAAGAAGACAAATGGATTCAAGCGCGTACTGCCACGATTTTAGTAAATTCGTTAGTACAAGGCTCACATGAGGCTCAATTTCTGACTCCTTCATACCTATCAAATATTTTCGTGGAAGGGATGCCGCTAACAGCTTACCACAAAATTGTAAGTAACCACCACTTAACGTATCGCAATTTTCACAATAAATTAAAATTTGGTATAGAAAGTAATTATTCCAAAAATTTCGGTCAAGGACAGCTATACGATTTGAATTTTCCTGCAATCGCAAATACTGGTGTTACAGCAAGACCGCGAGCATTTGAAAATATTCCGGGAATGCACACCTTATCGGGTTTCGCGGAAGATAATTTTAGCTGGCGTATTCATAATTTCAAACTTGATGCTGCTATTGGTATACGGGCATTTACGATGACTTCATTATCCAAAAATTATTCGATGATGAATAAGGTATATGCAGAGCCGAGAACAAATCTTAGATTACATTTACCTAAATTCTTAATAGACAACAAGCCATTCGAAATCATCATTGGTGGTGGGCTTGGTGCGCACAAGAAAACACCTACGTTAGATCATTTGTATCCTAATTTACAGTATCGAGATATTGTAGAATTAAATTTTTACCACAATAATCCAGAATATAGAATCGCGCAAGCGTATACTGATATTACAAATCCTGTAAATTATAGTATCTCACCAGCTACCAATAACAAATACGAAGTAAATACAGACTTCGATTACGACGGCAATAGACTTTCGTTGACTTTGTTCAAAGAAAATATGCAAGATGCGTTCAGACCTAGTTCACTTTACAAAACCATTGCATATCAGCTGTACGACAATACGTCTATCGATTTAACAAATTTAAATCAAAAACCTTCCGTATCCGATTTCGCAAGTGCTCCAAGAAATGAGTTTTATGCTTATACGCAAACAGAAAACGCCAGTCAGATTTTGAAAAATGGATTCGAATTTCAGCTTATGACGCGAAGATTTAAAGGAATAAACACACGTTTTACCTTAATTGGGGCATATTATAAGACAATATATAAAAATAGTCAAGAGGCATGGCGGTTAAACACCAATATTGTACACAATGGCCTCAACAGACAAGTGATTGGTAAATATTTGGATGATGACGGCTCTATACGAGAAATGTTAAATTCAAACTTTACAATGGACAGCTACCTGCCGATTATAGGGCTTAATTTATCCGCATCGTTCCAAGCCTTGTGGTTTACCTCTTCACAAAATATGCTAAAATTAGGAACTCCCGTGGCTTATCGATTTGCTGACGAGAATATAGAACTGCCTTTCAATGAGACTTCATTAAATGATCCAACGCTTCTCCAATTAGTTGAAACGTATAGTCCAACCACATTTCTTCGCTTCAAAGAGCCTTTAGATTTACAAGTGAATTTGAAAGCCTCTAAAAGTTTTAAAAACTATATCAAAGCCTCAGTCTTTATCAATAGATTATTTTTGCATCGACCAGAATACACTTCAGCTTTGGGATTAAATGTGGTTCGCTCTTTAGACGCTCCATACTTTGGAATGGAACTAACAATATCACTTTAATCCTGATTATAAAGATATACAATGAAAAAGCGCATATTTTCTCTTGTTGTTATATTTAATATTTTGTTCACTTTCGCTGCTTGCGAGCGTGATAATTTTGATATTAAATATTCGGGTATACGCATAAAATTAAATGTACCCACCGGTATTCAAAATCCTAACTTAACAGAAATTACACTTACCTTCAAAGAATCCAATACAGGCATAGAGACAATAGCAATGCTTGATGAAATGGATAAATTGGACAAGGTATTACCAACAGGGTCGTATACCGTAACACTTAATGGTAAAATAGATTATAGCCGAGATAATATTCGTTTTGTAGAAAAAGTAAAAAGCTATAAAGATGGTATAGCCTTAACTGGACAAGATCAGACAATTAGTCTTGATTTATTCTTAGCGAATGATAATGCGGGTTTTATTTTCAAAGAAATCTTTTTCACAGGCACACAAACACCTGAGAATAAACTCCATCAAGGCGATAAATATTTTTTGATTTACAATAATTCTGAGGATACCTTATATGCTGACAAGCTGCTGATATCGCAATCCACTTTTCTAACAACGACCAAAAGAGAGTATACGCCGAATGTCATGAATGAGGCATTCACGACTACGGACATATGTATGATCCCAGGAAACGGGATGGATTATCCGATTGCACCAGGTCATCAACTTTTGATAGCTAGCAACGCGATAGATCACACAGAATCAAACCCAAATTCTTTTGACTTGAAAAATGCTGACTTTGAAATGCAATTGTTGGCAGCTATCAATGTTGACAACCCAGAAGTCACTAATACTATTACCATTTCTGGATCCATGACGATGCACAACAGAGGTTTAACATCCTATGTATTGGCGCGATTACCGGAAAATGTATCTGTAGATGATTTTAAAACCGAACATTATTATACATACAGCTACCTTTCAGGCACAAGAATTGTAACTGCAAATGCATACAAAATTCCTAATTCTTACATCTTAGATGCGGTAAACCTAACAATTCCTACGGTATTTGAATGGATTGTTATGTCTCCTCAATTGGATATGGGTTGGTCATACGCGGGGAAGTTAGATGGTGATACGAATCGATTTGGAAAATCTGTTCTGCGAAAAGAGCTTACAACCAATCCTGATGGCAGAGTAATCTATCAAGACACAAACAATTCCACTGTCGATTTTATCCCAGAAGCAACACCTTCTATAAAAAACAAGTAAATGCGATTACTATCTATTATAACGTTATATATTTCCATATGTACCATTTCAAAAGCACAGGATAGTACATATTTAAAATTGCAACAGCATAAGTTATTAAATGACAAGCTGAACAATTATTACGACGCTCCATCACTTAAGGATTTAAATTCGCCTGTACCCTATACAGATATGAACATCAATTATACGCAACAGAGAAGTGAGAAGTATATTTGGCAAAAAGGTTCAGGATTCAACAATTTCAATATAAATATCAATTCATTCCTTGCAAAAAAGAATGACATTAACCTTTGGGGTGGCTTTTATTACAATAATATAGCTGCTAGAGAAGTCAATTATAATGAAACCTTAGATTACGATTACCTGTATCCCTACATCATGGCGGATTCTGTGGGGGGAGATTTAAAAGATGAGCATTATGCTATTTCAGGAGGAATTTCAAAACTTTTCAACAAAACCACATTAGGTCTGGAAAGCTCATTTATTGGAAAACAATCTATTCGAAACCGCGATCCTCGTACCCAGAATATCAGCTCAAACTTTAACATTAAAGTTTCGGCAAATCAAAAACTGAACTCAATCTATAATCTTACGCTTGCTGTAGTTGGTGAACGCTATTTTCAAAAAGCAAAGGTTGAATTCAACAGTGAGTTAGGGCGACCAAATATTATCCACGAAACAGGGTTTGGAAACTTCAACAAACTCCTGGCTGGCTCTCGAGATAATGCAGAATATTTAGGCTATAATTATGGACTATCATTACATTTTGTTCCTTCACATCATTTGGGCTGGTTCGCATTAGCAAAATACACCGGCACTACAATTGACAAGAGGGTTCAGAATCTTGCTGATATAATGAATGAAGCATACAAAGACAACTTTGAAATACAATTAGGGCATAAGCTGGCCGTAAATTCTCATTCAAAACTAGAAATTGGCATGAATTACAAGGATAAAAAATTAAAAGGTGTAGAAGCTAAATTTCACATCGAACAATCCCTAATGCCCATATTATCAAGAGAAAATCTGTTTAATTCTACTTCTAAAAATTGGACTGGCTACATATCTTTACAACGCAATAGCAACAACTATGATTGGTTTGCAACAGTCAGCTCTTCGTTAATAAATCAACATGAAACTTACCAAATTCCTTTGAGTGAAGAGAAATTTGAGTTTATCAATATCGAAGGGCAATTTGGCTGGAATCAAAGGTTTACAGAAAATCTACTAAGCCTTAAGTTCATCTACAACTATAGCAATCCGCTTTCTGCCACAAGAGAATGGAACAGCTTTGCGAGCAATACAAACAGATATGCCATGTTATTAAACAATTATAATTATAAAAATACCCAAACTTCGTTTGTAGACTTTGGAGCAAGACTTTCCTTTCCTGTCCCAAAACTCCAAACTTTTTATATAGGAGCAAATGCTTCCCATGTTTCTGCTTATGCATTAACAAATTTTGGTCTCACATCTGGTTTTGTTTTTTAATTTTGTAGCGATGAAAAAATTAGGTGCAGTATTGAGTTTATGTGGAGTTGTCGTAGCAGCTGTGGTTTTCATGAGTAATAAATCGATAGATGACTTACGCACACTATACAGTCGACCAATCTCCGAATGGCCAAAACCGACTATTGATTCGGGTGTGCTTTGGTCAGAATTTAAGTCTTTACCAAAGATAGATACCAGTTACTTTAGTTTGATGGAGCGACCTGATATCAAATTGGGTAAATTACTATTCTTTGATCCTCTGCTATCTGGCTCTAATCAAATTTCTTGTAGCTCTTGTCACAATCCGCAAACATCTTGGGGCGATCATTTGACCGTTCCGGTAGGGCATGATCATCAAGTAGGAACGCGCAATACCATTTCATTGTTGAATGTGCATGCGCGCAAAAGCTTATTTTGGGATGGTCGGGCAAAAACATTGGAAGAGCAAGCCTTATTCCCAATAGAAGCGCATCACGAAATGGCGATGGAATTGACTAAATTAATTCCAAAATTAAAAGCTATCCCAGGCTACCGCAAATTATTCGAAGAAGCATTCGGAGAGGAAGATTTTTCCATGCCTGAAGTCATGAAAGCTTTAGCCGCATTTCAACGTACACTAACTAGTAGACGTAGTCGTTTTGATGAATTTTTGGATGGTAAGTATACTGCAATGACGGATCAAGAAATTCAAGGTATGCACCTTTTCCGCACAAAGGCTAGGTGTATGAATTGCCATAATGGGGAATTTTTGACGGATGAAGATTTTCACAATATCGGATTAACGTATTACAAAAGAAAATACGAAGATTTAGGTCGTTATGAAGTCACTAAAAATCCAGCCGACGTTGGGAAATTCCGCACGCCTTCTTTGCGTGATGTGATGAATACAGCACCTTGGATGCACAACGGATTATTCGAAGATATTATAGGACTGTTGAATTTGTATAACAGCGGTATGATTATGAATAATCCCAAAACAGCAGAACAACATGCCGATCCTATGTTCCCAAGAACAGATCCGTTATTGAAAAAATTGGATCTAACGAAAGAAGAAATTCAAGCTATTGCAGCCTTTTTGCAAGCAACAACAGCTACAAAATATAGAATGAATAGACCTGAATCTTTACCACGCTAAAAAAAACTCTTACAAGACTATACAAACCAGATGAACCAAAAGTCATCTGGTTTTTTTCTTACTAAAGAAAATCAATACAATATATCCAATCATTTACTTTGATTTAACTTTCAACTTCTTAGAAATGATTAACTTTGTCAGTTATGCAAAAAAACAAGGATTTTAATCCCAAATCATATATCTTAATCAAAGGTGCGCGCGTCAATAACCTTAAAAATATTGATGTCGAAATACCGAAAAACAAGTTAGTCGTGATCACTGGCATGTCGGGTTCTGGAAAATCTTCCTTAGCTTTTGACACCTTATATGCCGAAGGACAACGTCGTTATGTGGAAAGTCTATCTTCCTATGCACGTCAGTTCATGGGACGTATGAATAAGCCTGAAGTAGATTACATCAAGGGAATTGCACCTGCTATTGCCATCGAGCAAAAGGTTATTACGTCAAATCCACGTTCTACAGTTGGTACTTCTACAGAGATTTATGATTATTTAAAACTCCTTTTTGCACGTGTCGGAAAAACCTATTCCCCTATTTCGGGTCAATTGGTAACTAAAGACTCCATTTCGAATATTGTTGATACCATCACAGCGCATGAGTTAGACAGCACAATAACGATATATAGTCCGCTGATTTCGACAAATGACCGTAAACTGAAAGAAGAATTATCTATTCTTCTTCAAAAAGGTTTTGTACGTATCCTATTTCAGGACAGCATCCAAAAGATTGAAAGTATTATTGAAGACAAATCCATTTCCAATAAAAACTTTAAAACGGGCGATGTACGTATTGTTATAGATCGCATCAAATTAGATGGTGAAGAAGAAACAGCTTCTCGCCTAGCAGACTCGTTGCAAACAGCTTATTTTGAAGGAAAAGGTGAATGCTATGTAGATATTAATGGCGAAGTTCATCATTTTTCGGAGAAATTTGAATTGGATGGCATGACATTCGACGAGCCTTCTCCCAACTTTTTCAGCTTCAATAATCCATATGGAGCCTGCCGAAGATGTGAAGGTTACGGGAAAATAATTGGTATCGATCCAGACTTGGTCGTGCCTGATAAGAGTAAATCTGTATACGATGGCGCAATAGCACCTTGGCGTGGTGAGAAAATGGGGGTATGGCTAGAAGCATTGGTGCGTACAGCACTCAAATTTGACTTCCCTATTCATCGTGCCTATGCAGACTTAACTCCTCAACAGCAAGAATTATTATGGACGGGAAATAAACATTTTCGCGGTCTGAATGAGTTTTTTACAGAACTCGAAGAACAAACATATAAAATTCAATACCGCGTAATGCTATCTCGTTATCGCGGTAAGACGGATTGTCCAGAATGTAAAGGCACGCGTCTGCGTAAAGATGCAGCTTATGTCAAAATAAATGGAAGGTCTATTTTAGATTTGGTTTTGTTGCCAATAGATCAGCTTTTGGAGGTGTTCAAAAATCTAGAATTAGACAGCAATGAACAAATCATTGCCAAACGTTTATTGACTGAAATTACAAATCGTATTCAGTTTTTGTGTGATGTAGGTTTAAGTTATTTGACGTTGAATCGCTTAAGCAACACGCTTTCGGGCGGTGAATCACAACGCATCAACTTAGCTACTTCTTTAGGAAGTTCGCTTGTCGGCTCTATCTATGTATTGGATGAGCCTAGTATTGGTCTCCACCCGAAGGATACCAATCGTCTTATCGGAGTTCTGAAATCACTACGCGATATTGGCAACACGGTTATTGTCGTGGAACATGAGCAAGAGATGATGGAAGCAGCTGATTATTTAATTGATATTGGTCCAGAAGCGGGAATCAATGGAGGTAAATTGGTGTTCGCGGGAAATTATAAAGAAATCGTTAAGGATAAGCATTCCTTAACAGGAAAATATTTGAGCGGTGAACTCGAGATTGCTGTTCCAAAATCTCGTCGCAAATGGACGGATAAAATCACCATTCAAGGTGCGCGAGAAAACAATTTGAATGGAATAACTGTGGACTTTCCGTTGAACGTCTTTACAGTTGTCACAGGTGTTTCCGGTTCAGGAAAAACATCACTTGTTAAAAGAGTGCTTTATCCTGCTTTGCAAAAGACGATGGGTAATTATTCGGGCGAGCAAACGGGTCAATTTGATGGAATCGATGGCGATATCTCGCAAATCGAACAAGTCGAATTGGTCGATCAGAATCCAATTGGACGCTCTTCACGTTCTAATCCGGTGACTTATGTCAAGGCTTGGGACGAAATTCGCTCTTTGTATTCTGGATTGCCTGCCGCTAAAGCTAATGGCTTAAAACCAGCTGCATTCTCATTCAATATCGAAGGCGGACGTTGTGATGTATGTCAAGGTGATGGCGAAGTGAAGATTGAAATGCAGTTCATGGCGGATATTGTGTTGCCTTGTGAAGCATGTGGCGGAAAACGATTTAAACCACATGTGTTGGATGTAACGTACAAAGAAAAATCTGTTTCGGACATTTTGGATTTAAGTATCGACGAAGCTTTAGAGTTTTTCGTGGATCAGCCAAAAGTTTTAGCAAAATTAAGACCGTTGCAAGATGTTGGATTGGGCTATGTAAAATTGGGTCAATCCTCAAGCACATTATCGGGTGGAGAAGCCCAACGCATTAAATTAGCTTCCTTCTTAATAAAGGGAAATAACAGTAAAAAGACCTTGTTTATTTTTGATGAACCAACCACAGGGTTACATTTTCACGATATTCAAAAACTTTTGCGTTCATTTAATGACCTTATTGCCCTAGGAAATAGTATATTAGTGATTGAGCATAATATGGACATGATCAAATCCGCAGATTGGGTGATTGATATTGGTCCTGAAGGCGGTCAACGCGGCGGTAACGTTGTGTTCACTGGACTTCCAGAAGATTTAATAAAATGCGAGGAAAGTTTTACAGGTGCATACCTAAAAAACCACCTCAAATAGCATCCATTAGTCGAACCGAGGAAGTTTATAGAAGAAGTTTAAAGGCAATAAAAGAATTAAAATTTGTATTTTTGAGGGAAAAATCACATACTTATGATTTCTAAAAAGACAAAATACGCCATTAAGGCATTAATGGTTCTGGGGAGAAACTATGGAAAAGAGCCGATGCAAATTATCAAAATTGCAGAAGAAGAGCGTATTCCAAAAAAGTTTCTTGAGCAGATCTTATTAGAAATGCGTAATGCGGGAATTTTGTACTCTAAAAAAGGAGCTGGCGGTGGCTACAGTCTGAACAAAGCACCTGAAGATATTTTCTTATCTCAGGTTATGCGTCTTATTGACGGCCCTATCGCTCTATTGCCTTGTGTGAGCTTGAATTTCTACCGTTCATGTGACGAGTGTACAGAAGAGCATGCTTGTGGTATTCGTGATACTTTTGTAGATGTGCGCAATGCGATGTTGCAAATATTAAACGATACAAGTATTGCTTCATTAATCAATAAAGAAAAAGAATTAGGCTTTGGTTTAGACTAATATTCATAAAACATTTAACGTAAAATGCCCTTGAAAAATTTTTCAAGGGCATTTTATATTTATAGGAACTGCTTCTGGAAATTAGAAAGCATTCTTCCACATCATACTTTCGACAGGACGAATAGTTTTGTTATTGTATTTCGCGTTACCTTTGCTGTTGTACAAGGTTTCAATATCACCTTCTACGACAAAATAAATCAACTGTCCGATTGGCATACCAGCGTATACACGCACAGGTTGAGCTACCGAAATTTCTAATGTCCACGTATTACAGAAACCGACATCCCCTTTTCCGGCTGTCGCATGAATGTCTATTCCTAGACGACCTGTACTTGATTTACCTTCTAAAAATGGTACATGACCATGCGTCTCCGTATATTCTAAAGTCACTCCCAGATATAATTTGCCAGGCTCCAATACATACCCTTCAGCAGGAATCTCAAAATGTGCTATCTCATTATGCTTTTTAGCATCTAGAACAGCGTCTTTATAGCAGGCTAAGTATTTTCCTAAGTGTACATCATATGAGTTTGTACCCAGGCATTTTCGGTCAAAAGGCTCAATTACAATGCTACCACTTTCTATTTCTTCAAGAATTCTTTTATCGGATAAAATCATACGGATCAATATTACATTGGCAATAAACCAAATAGGTTTCAAAAATACAGTATTAAGCGTACCGAAACAAATCAAATGGCTGTGATATGAAAGAATTATTGCCATAATGTGTACATTTGACTATGGCGCTAGTATATCTTAGAGAACTGAATAATCAAACCAAATTTGCCATTTGGAAGATAGAAGAAACGGCAGAGGAATTGTTGAGCAAACTGCAATTAGACGATGCTGAACAAGAGAAATTGCGTCACCTAAGTAAGGGGAAGCGAACACTACATTGGCTAGCGACACGTGTATTGTTGCGCTATTTGCTTCAGACCAATGAATATATTCACTGTCCATCAGATAGTAACGGCAAACCTTACTTGCCCGATTATCCCTACAAAATATCTTTAACTCATTCTTTTGAATATGCTGGAGTAATGCTGAGTACGCAAGGCGATTGCGGTATGGATTTAGAATTGGTGATGGATAAAGTTTTGCGTATCAAAGAGAAATTCCTCAAACCCGAGGAATTAGCTTTTATTAATCCTGAAAACGAAATATTACAGTTATATGCCTGCTGGTGCGCCAAAGAAGCAGTGTATAAATTGCAAGGAAACAAAGGCGTTTCCTTTTTGGATGACATGACTATAAAAACTTTTAATTACAAGCCCCAAGGTGTTATGTTATTGGATTTGACAAAAGATAACCAAACCGTAACTTACGAAGTTTATTACGAGCAATTTCAAAATTACATGCTAGGTTATGCTGTAGAATAGCTATTGAAGACTATCCTCCAGCATTTGCTTCTTGAGTGCTAGTCTTTTGTTTGCTTTGTAAATCTTTACCGCAATCAAAAAATAGGAAAGCAAGAGAGGTCCATATACCAACCCCATCAATCCAAATAGAGGAATACCAATTACGACCCCTACTACCGTGATTATTGGATGGATATCCCCAACTTTTTTGGCAATAACTAAACGCAATACATTATCAATATTAATAACTAACCCAAACCCCCAGATTAGTAACCCTACCCCTTGCCACGTCATTCCTTGAGAAATCAGAATAACTGAGGCTGGCACAAATATTAAAGGCGGCCCCAGTAACGGGATAAAGGATAGAATAGCGCAGATCACGCCCCAGAAAAATCCATCGTTGGCACCGAAAATCCAAAAACCCAACGCAAGACAAGCCCCTTGCACTATAGCAATAAAGGTCTGTCCTATAATATTAGAATACGTAATATTTTTTAATTCCTCCCCAAATGTCACCGCATTTTCTTCATCAAATGGCATGTAATGCACGAAACTGTTTTCAAATCCTTTATAATTAATAAATAAGAAGTACAGAATAAAATACATAACCGAAACCTCGAGGAATACATTTGCAGCACCTCCTAACACAATAGTCAATAAACCACCCAAATAGGCCGCACTAGACTCCAATTGCTCTTTAATCACATCGGGTTTCCCAACTAAATCCCCAACAAAATTATTGATAGCCTCAACAAGTCGGGTTAGCCATTCTGGATTATTTTTCAGCTCCAATGCCTTATTTACAAGCATAGCGCCGATACCCGCAAAAGGCAAAACTATAATTAGTAAAGAAAGAATTATGATAAAAACGGAAGATAATGGACGTGGCCAGCGCCATTTTTCAATTAAGAATATATTTAGATTTCTAAAAAGAGCGTACATTACAAATGTACCCAAAAAAGCACCGTAAATACCTTTCATAGCGTACAAAAGGATACCACCGAGTACCAGAACGATGATTAAAATTATAATATTTCGTTCTTTCTGTGAAAAAACAGGGTTATTCATAAGTGTTGGGATTTATGAATAACAACAAACGATTAAAAGTTTGGTTTGCGTTTCTCTAAAAATGCTGTAACACCTTCTTTCATTTCCGCCGAACCAAAACTTTTGCCAAATAATTCAATTTCTTTCTCAAAACCTTGCTCTGTATTCATAAGACCAGTGTTAACAGCTTCGATCGCTGCCGCAATAGCCTTAGAAGAACGTGTATAAGTACGTTCCAATACTGCACTAGCTTTGGCTAAAAGTTCACTTTGTGTCGCTACGATATGATTTACCAATCCCCACTTAAGGGCTTCTACAGCCTCGATCATATCACCTGTTAGAATCATTTCCAATGCCTTCCCCCTGCCGACCAACTGCGTCAAACGCTGTGTACCACCATAGCCAGGAATTATGCCCAAAGACACTTCTGGTAAACCTACTTTAGCTGTTTCTACTGCAATTCGCATATGGCACGCCAATGCGACTTCTAACCCTCCACCCAATGCGAAACCATTTATAGCAGCTATTATAGGCTTTGGAAAATTCGCAATTTTGTTCATAACATTCTCGTGTCCAGATCGTGATAGCTCACTTGCTTCGGATACATTTAGATTCAAAAATTCTTTAATATCTGCTCCTGCAACAAAAGCCTTTTCACCCTTTCCCGTCAGGATTACCCCCCGAACGCTGTTATCGTGCAAAATATCATCCAGTACGTCTGATAATTCTCCAAGAGTTTGAGAATTCAATGCATTCAACTTGTCCTCTCTATTGATTGTGATAACTATAGTTTTACCTTGATTTTCGACAAGGATGTTTTCATAAGTAGCCATATATTAAAAACTAAAATGTAATGATGCACGAAATCTCTCTCTAATCGGTTCTTTGATTTCATTGTAAGTCATCCGCACATAGTATTGAACGCGCAACACACGGAAAATATTATCCAATCCCACATATCCCTCCCAATAAGGCTCTTTAGTCATGACATTGGTCATGATTTTACCTTCTTTGTCTCGATCAAAATAAACTACATCTGCACTGAGGTAAGGATTATTTTTTGTAGATAAATCTCCCCAAAACATGCGCGCACCAAAAATCTCACGTAATTTCAATTTCTTAACCAAAGGAATTTTATTTAGTAAAAAACCATTCAACCTATGATTATAACTAAGTTTCATGTATTGATCTGCTATGAATTCCATTGAATTCACACGCTCATAAGAAATGGAATGGCGATCTTTTTGCTCTTGGATATTTGGCATTTCTAATAAAGGATAAGGCAGCGTTCCCCAGATTTTACCAACTGAGACCGTCACGTCCCCAAAACCCAATTGATTTAAAAATAATCTTTTGGACGCTGAAAACCGTAGTGCATCGTAATCATAATCTCCACCTAAAAACCCATCCAAACCTTTATTATACTGTAGACTAAATACAGGATATTTTTCAACAATAGTACTCCGCTTCAAATTACGGTAATAAAACTTTTCATTAGGAGCCCATCTTAATACAACCTGAAGATCAGATGTATTAATGTTTTTTAAAAACTGATTAGAATCAGAAGAGAGAGCAAACTTTAAATCCCCCACAGGACTACGTCTTTGTAAAGTCATCATGGACGATACACTCAAATGATTACCAAACTCTATTACGTGTCCCAATCTATACCCATCAGTTTGCATAAATTTGGTAGGTCGATTAGATCTAAAACTTCGAAAGAAACTATCTCCCTTTAGAAAACCCAATCCTTTACCTGGTTCAAATATATCGTGCTGAATAGATCCTTCAATATAATGTGCGGGGAATGTGGTAACAGCTTTACCGTTCAATGAAATGGCTGTGCGCAAATTATATTTCAAAGCTTCATCCCTTACTCCATAAGCCAAGTAACCTTCCAAATACATTTTCTCTGAAAATTCTGCAGTTGTGCGCCCCCCCAACCGTATGCGATTTCCCTCAACATCATTTTGATGATACAAATATTCTAAGGGTCCCAACTCGAATTTTCCTAAATTAAAATAGCCTTGGGAAAAAAGATAACCCATGGCCATCATCGTCCGAAATGAAGAAAGGTTGTTTAAACTATCGATATTCTTGTACGTTGCACTTTCTGCAGAATTAAGGGGCACAGGTCTATTTGAAGCCAAATTAGATCTTTCTACCATTCTTTTTTCTACTGGAGCACCTGTAAAAATATTCTCTCCAGCTCTATGTTGCAAATCGTATTTTTGATTTACACTAAAACGATTTCCAAATATTGCATCCTTACTGCCACGACCAAACAATACCGTTACCTCAGAAGTATCTTGTAACATCATGCCAGATTGATCTTTGAAATAAGACAAACGTAGATGCAAATCATTCACCCAGGTCACATTAGCCTTCTCATCCAGCTGCATGTCGACATACTTTACAGCATAACGACCATCCATTGAAATAGATAACTCTCCCTTAAACAATAAATCTGTAGGGTTACGAGGTTCAAATTCAAGGCGCACAAAAAAGTCCTTTTCTGTACGTACAGTATCTTTTACATAATACTTATAATATGTTTTAGCATTACTTGCTATCGGACTAAGAAACTGCTTATTAATAAAATAAATACTTTCTTCGTAAATATCAATTGGTTGAAACATATATTCCATGAAGGACTCAATGTTTGCATTATTGATATAACGCGGATCAAACTTTGTTTTTTGCTCCGCTTTAATGATCTTTTTTGTTTTTGATGGAGATTGTTTTACATAATTATCCGACAAAGATTCTTGCATGAAAATGCTTAATGCCTCTTTATCATCCACCACAGAACTGTCTATGTTAGTATAAAAAAATGCTAAATTTTTAGTTCCACGTCCGAAAACAGTTTTGGGATCCATAAGCCCAAACTTGATCTTATCATAGGATTCGTAGTATAAGCTATCTTTCTTTTCTAGCTTATTCAACGAGCGATTTCTTATTACAAGATCAATTAATTCGGTGGCAGGGTTTCTATTATTATATTTTCTTTTTCTATTGATTTCAACAGCATCGATTAAAAAACTTTTAGGCTCAAGAGAAATTTCTAAATAATTCACAAATGAATCTATTTCCACTGATTTATCCGAATATCCAAGAGCTGAAACAACAATTTCCCTTGTGCCTTTTTCAAGAGTCAATAAAAATTCACCTGTTTTAGTAGTCGCTGTTCCAGTTTTATTTTCTGGTGATTTAATACTGGCCGTAGTAATGGGAAATTTAGTTGAGGCATCAAGTACTTTACCTCTAATACGTACCTGTCCCTCTACAGTCAAAACTGAAACTAGCAAAATGAGGGCAGCATAAATAAATCGTATCAGATAGTAATTCGCTCTTTTCATACGTGTTGAGGCTCAATTATAAAGATACAATTTGTGCGTAAAGTTCAAAATTATTCTAATTAAAAAGCTCTTCGATGAAGAGCTTTTTAATCATATTTTAATTTAATTTATAGCAACGATATGATACAATCGGGATATACCCCAATTAAAATAGTTAGTAATAAAGTAACTACGAGCACAATATTAAAGCTTGTCGGCACAGCAACAGTATCATCTCCTTTAATACTTGGATAAAAATACATATGAACAACCACGCGCAAATAGTAATAAATACCTATTGCGGCATTTACTACCGCCAACACGAGCAAAATAATATGGTAATCTGCCATCGCCCCTCGGAACAACATGAATTTACCAATAAAACCTGCTGTCAAAGGAATTCCTGCAAGTGACAACATAGCTACCGTAATAACTAAAGCCAACAATGGATTTGATTTCCCTAACCCATCAAAAGCAACAAACTGATCTGAACCGTGACTTCTTTTCACCAATATTAATCCTGCAAATGCAGCAACAGAAGCTAATGAGTAAGCCAACCCATAAGTCAAAATACTGGAATCTGCATTAGCACCCAGAGCAATAATTGCAAATAACATATATCCCGCATGTGAAATACTTGAATAAGCTAACATACGCTTAAAACTCGTCTGAAGCAATGCTGTAATATTTCCGATGAATAATGTTATTACGATAATGATTAAAAGTATAGGTGTCCAAAAATCTTGCAAAGGCGAGAACACATAGCTAAACAATTTCATGAAGCCTGCAAATGATGCCACTTTTACCACTGTACTCATATACGTAGTTATCAGAATTGGCGCACCATCATACACATCCGGAGTCCAAAAATGAAATGGGGCAGCACCTACTTTAAACAATAAGCCGACCAACAACAATAAAATTCCTCCATAAAATAATGGTGATACAGCTGCCGGATTAGAGATTAAATAATTCTTAACGCCTGTAATATCAAATGTGCCAGTTGCTCCATATAGCAATGTGATACCGAAAAGCAAAAACCCTGTCGAAAAAGCCCCCATTAAAAAATACTTTAAGGCTGCTTCATTCGATGCAAAATCTGTTTTACGAATGCCTACCAAAATATATAACGCAACGGACATCACTTCTATTCCAATGAATAACATCGCAAAATTGTGGTACGAACAGACCATCAACGCCCCTGTAAGTGAGAACAGTATCAAGCAGTAATATTCCGCAACATTATTGCTAATAGCCCGGAAATACTCCTTGCTTAACAATAAAATAAGTCCAGTAATAACGATACAAAGTATAGAAAAGGCTAAGGCAAAATTATCAAATAAGACCATGCCATTATAGATAGGATTTTCACCCTTATTCCAAGACGCTATTTCGAAACCTAATGCCGCAACTAATCCCAATAAGGTGACAGGCAACAATAAGGATTTCGCTTTATATAAGCCCAAATATAAAACCAGAATTCCCAAAAGTGACAGTGTAATAATCGCACCCATAAATGATTGTGTATTTTGACTTATTTTAAATTTTTACTGACTGAATTAATTGTGCTACCGAGGCTTCTGATAATTTCAATAAGCTATTCGGAAATACACCTAAAGCAATTACCAACGCACTAACGATCAGCAATACAAGCACTTCTGCACCTCTTGCATCTGTTACTTTTACGTAATTGCTATCTAAAGATCCCAACATCGTTTTTTGGAATAATCGCAACATATATACAGCACCAAAAATCAAGGTTAGACCTGCAAATGCAGCGTACCAAATATTCATACTATATAATGATTTTAACAACAAGAATTCGCCAATAAAACCATTGGTCAATGGCAATCCTACTGCGCCCATCATGATGATAACAAAGAAAATAGCCAGTTTTGGCATATTATACGCAAGACCACCTAATTCACTTAATGTAATAGTGCCCGTGCGCGATTTGATAATATCTAAAACCAAGAATAGCCCGATAACACTAATACCATGATTTACCATTTGTAATACTGCCCCCTGTAGCCCTTCCTGATTCCATGCAAAAATACCTGCTGTGATCAAACCCACGTGAGCAATTGAAGAATATGCGATAAGACGCTTTGCATTTTGCTGCTTGAAAGCAATGATTGAAGCATAGACGACACCAATAATACATAGCACCAAAGCAATTTTGCCGTAGGCATTCGTCCCAAACGGAACAATTGGAATCAACCAGCGAATAACACCATAGGTACCCATCTTTAACATGATACCTGCTAACAACATTGTACCTGCTGTAGGCGCATTTGTATACGTATCCGGTTGCCAAGTATGAAAAGGAAAAACAGGAATCTTTATGGCGAAAGCGATGAAGAAAGCCCAAAATAACCAACGTTGCGCATATTCACTCAAATCCAATGCAACAAAAGAACTCCATTCGTAATCTTTATTTGGTGTTTGTTGACCTAAATAAAGAATCGCAATCAACATCAATAAACTTCCGAAGAAGGTGTAGATAAAGAATTTCAAATTGACTTTAATTCGATCCCCAACTCCCCACAGTGCACAGATAAAATAAATTGGAATCAATGCTGCTTCCCAGCCTACATAAAATGTGAAAGCATCAAGCGCAGTAAATACCAACAATAATCCAGCATGCATAAAGCTTGCAAGCGCATAAAAACTGTGTTTATATTCTTTGTTAAATGTCGATAGTATAATTAAAGGAAAAAGTCCATTTGTTAATAAGACCAACGGCAAACTAATTCCATCTAATCCGATATGAAAACGAATATTCAAACTTGAAATCCAATCGAATGATTGCTCAAACTGCACAGATGCGTCCGGCACAAAAGTACACAAGAAAGGAATCGTTAATACAACTTGAACGAGAGACAATACTAGCGCAATCCACTTCGCAGTGGAAGATGACTTTGCGAATGCCAACAAAATAGCACTTGCAACAGGTAGTAATAGCAGTATAAAAAGGTTATTCATTGATTATCTTCTATTTCAAATCTATTAAATATTCAAAAGACCATACAGCATAATCGCCGCTACACCGAGCACAATCATAAAGATATAAAACCCGACATAGCCACTTTGTAATTGACGAATACCACGTCCTGAAGCACTGATAAAATCAGCTACACCATGTACAACACCATCTATAGCAGATTTGTCAACGACTTTATAAAATACTTTGGATAATGCGTTCAACGGTTTTACAAATAAAGCATTGTACAATTCGTCAACATAAAATTTATTGTAAGACAATTTATATAATGTCCCTTGCGCTACACCATCAGCTTGCGGTACATCTGCTTTCTTCACATACTTATGATACGCCAACACCGCCATCACTATTGCTGCAACAGCTGATACCGCCATTAGAACATATTCTGTATTGTGATCCAAATGAACTTCTGGTACGCGTGAATTGCTGTAAGCAAATATTGGACTTAAGAAATTCGCTAACCAATGACCGCCTCCCAAAGCAGATGGAATATTTATTATACCACCCAATACAGAGAGAATTGCCAAAATAATTAATGGAATAGTCATTTGTGCTGGTGACTCATGCAAGTGATGTTCTTGCTCGTGTGTGCCTCTAAATTTGCCAAAGAATGTCAGAAACAACATTCTAAACATATAGAAAGCCGTAAATAATGCCCCTACAAATCCCAATCCCCATAGAAACGGACTAGATTCAAATGTAAATGCCAAAATTTCGTCTTTGGAGAAAAAGCCTGAAAGTGGAGGAATACCAGCGATTGCAATGGTTCCTAACAACATTGTCACATACGTAACTGGTAAATGCTTCTTTAGTCCACCCATCTTGCGCATATCTTGCTCATGATGCATCGCATGGATTACCGAACCAGCACCCAAGAATAATAATGCTTTGAAAAAGGCGTGTGTCATTACATGAAAAAACGCTCCTGTGAATGCACCAACACCCAAAGCCAAAAACATATAGCCTAATTGCGAAACTGTTGAGTATGCCAACACCTTCTTAATATCATTTTGAGTTACTGCAATAAATGCCGCAATCAAAGCTGTCGCCACACCTATACCTGCAATAATTTGCATAGTCAAAGGCGATAAGGTAAACAAAATATTCGAACGGATAATCATGTAGATACCCGCTGTTACCATCGTAGCAGCGTGAATCAACGCCGAAACTGGCGTAGGTCCAGCCATCGCATCAGGCAACCACGTAAACAATGGAATCTGCGCTGACTTACCCGTTGCAGCGATAAACAGTAACAAAGTAATCAATAGTAAAGTCGCATCTCCAATTGGAAATTGAGAAGCTTGAGCAAATACATCAGCATATTCTAATGTTCCAAAAGTGGCAATAATAGCAAATACAGCAATTAAGAAACCTAAATCACCAATTCTATTCATTACAAAAGCTTTCTTTGCCGCGCTTGCGTATGATGAATTTTTATACCAAAATCCTATTAACAAATACGAACAAAGCCCTACTCCTTCCCATCCGATAAACATTATTAGGTAATTTGAACCCAATACCAATAAAAGCATGAAGAAGATAAACAAGTTTAAATACGAGAAGAATCTACCGAAAGACTCATCCTCATACATATAACTATAGGAATACAAATGAATCAAAAAACCAATCCCTGTTACAATAAGAAGCATTAACGCACTTAAAGGATCAAGCAAGAATGAAAAACTTAGATCAAATCCACCCACAGAAATCCACTCAAACAAGTGAAACACTGTAGTCCCATCTTCACCTGCACTGCGTGCTTGAAACACTTGTAAAAATAGTATGCAGCTTAATAAGAAGGAGCCTAACACAGCACCACATCCCACTAAACCTACTACGAATTTCGAAAAATTATACTGCCCTAGTCCATTAATTATAAAACCTAATAAAGGTATCAACGGTATCAGCCAGATTAGTTCCATCATATAATTTAGGTTTTACTCTTTTACCAACGTAATTTACTCAACGACTCTATATCTACAGATTTTGTATTTCTGTAAACCATAATAACAATAGCCAACCCGACAGCAACTTCTGCCGCCGCCAAAGCCATAACGAAAAACACAAACACTTGACCACTTGCATCGCCATAATAAGCTGAAAACGCAGCCAATAATAAGTTCACAGAGTTCAACATCAATTCTATCGACATCATAATGATTATGACATTACGACGAATCAACACACCAACTACACCAATAGCAAATATTACACTACAGAAAATCAAATAATGATTTAATGGAATGCCTTGTATATTTTGAATAATATCTCCCATTATCCTTGTTTCGTTTCTTTTTTAGCTAATAATATGGCGCCGACCATCGCTGTCAACAACAGTATAGAGGACAATTCAAATGGCAACAAAAACTCATCAAACAATACTTTACCTAAGTTTTTTACCAATCCGACATCGGTATTACCCGTTACAAATTCCGTTTGACCTTCCAACACACGAAATGCACCTAAGAAAGTCGCCAACAGACACATGCCTGCAATTGCACCCATCACTTTCACAACGGTGGATTTCATGGGTTCCGTATCTTTATTGAGATTCAGCAACATCAATACAAATAGAAATAACACCATAATGGCTCCCATGTATACGATAAAATTCACAACAGCCAGAAATTGTGCATTCAATAAGATATAGTGAATCGTAAACGTGAAAAACGTAATAACTAAATAGAGCACACTATGTACTGGATTCTTTGTGAAGATGGTCATCAACGCAAAGAAAATGGACAAAAATGCTACAAAATAAAATATACCCATTATGCTTACCCGTTTACATTAAGTTTTGTAATATCAAATTTTGGTTCGACCAACTTATCTTTACCATAAATAAAATCCTTACGCAAATAATCCGCTGTCACATGTGGCCCATCCAAATAAATCGCTTCTTTTGGACACGCTTCTTCACACAATCCACAGAATATACAACGCAACATATTGATTTCATATACTGCTGCGTATTTCTCCTCACGGTATAAGTGCTTTTCATCCTTTGTGCGTTCTGCCGCTGTCATCGTGATAGCTTCAGCAGGGCAAGATAATGCGCACAATCCACACGCTGTACAACGCTCTCTACCTTGCTCATCACGCTTCAAAGAATGCTGTCCTCTAAAGTTTTTTGAATAAGGTCTGATTTCTTCAGGATATTTTATAGTAGGTATCTTCTTGAAAAAATGTCGCAAAGTAATAGAAAGTCCTTTCACAATAGCCGGCAAATACATGCGTTCCCATATATTCATTGGCTTTTGCTCGATGACTTTTTTTCGATTAGTTAATGATTGCATATCCCGACTTATTGAAAGTAAGTATCCTTAATTAATGTTATCACACCTGTCAATACAATATTGGCAATAGCCAATGGAATCAAAATTTTCCAACCCAGATTCATCAATTGGTCATAACGGAAACGTGGTAATGTCCAACGAATCCACATGAAGAAGAAGATGAAACCAAATATTTTTAAGAAAAAGACAAGTACGCCTATTATTGTTATCCAGTTTTCGGACAAGCCCAAGTCATACATAAACGGGAAATTGTAACCTCCGAAATACAATGCCGCCATCAAAGCTGATGACACAAACATATTGATGTATTCCGAAAACATGTAAAGACCTAATTTCATCGAAGAATATTCGGTATGATAACCTCCGACCAATTCGGTTTCACATTCTGGTAAGTCAAAAGGAACACGATTACACTCCGCAAAAGCACAAGTAATAAAGATCAAAAATCCTAAAGGTTGTACAAAAATATTCCAATTCACAAAACCAGACTGCTTTGCTACAATTTCGCCCAATTGAAGAGATTCAGTTACCATTAATAAAGCAATTAATGCTAATCCCATCCCGATTTCGTACGAAATACTTTGTGATGCAGCACGAATCGCACCCATTAAGGAGAACTTATTATTTGAAGCCCATCCACCAAGCATAATCCCATAAACACCCAATGCAATAACACCAAAAACGTACAATACGCCGATATTGACATCAGCCACTTGCAGTGGAATGCTCTTGCCATCGATAACCAGATTTTGTCCCCAAGGAATTACAGCCGAACTGATACAAGCCGTAATAATCGCAATGACAGGACCTAGTATAAATAAGCTTTTGTGCGCGCCTGCAGGAATTATTTCTTCTTTGAAAAAGAATTTACCACCATCACATAATGGTTGTAAAATCCCAAAAATACCTGCCCGATCTGGACCATGACGATCTTGCATGAAACCCGCAATCTTACGTTCGGCAAGTGTAGAATACATCGCGATCACCAAAGTAACGGTGAATACAATGACTACAAGTATAAGTTTCTCTAATATAAAAGCGACTTCCATCGAAAATTATTTTAAACGTTCTGTTCTTTGCAATTGCTCCGCATTTGCAAGTTTCAATTTTTCATCCTCTTTAATTACTGCTGGAAGATGAAATTTCTCATAGTGGTTAGCACCAATCACCGATTCTTTTTCCACATCAGTAGGATGTTCCAACACCCAATCCGATGTGTTTTTCGTATCAAAGCGACAAGTATTACAGATAAAATCTTCTACTTCCCCAAATTCATCCTTACGACCAGTTACACGCAACACCTCTTCCCCTTTGTACCAAAGCGTTACTTTACCCGAACAAGTTGGGCAATCACGATGCGCATCAACTGGTTTTGTAAACCAAACTCTATTTTTAAAACGGAAAGTTTTATCTGTCAATGCCCCAACTGGACAAACATCAATCACATTTCCAATAAAATCGTGGTCTAAAGCTTTTTCAATGTGCGTTGTAATTTCAGAATGATCACCACGATACAGAATTCCATGCTCACGCTTTTCTGTCAATTGATTCGCAACATATACACAACGGTAACAAAGGATACAACGATTCATATGCAATTGAATCTTATCACCTAAATCTACACGCTCGAATGTACGACGTTCAAACTCATAACGTGTGCCTTCAGAACCGTGCTCATAACCCAAATCCTGCAACTTACACTCACCAGCTTGATCACAAATTGGACAATCCAAGGGATGATTTATTAAAAGAATTTCAACAACCCCTTTACGCGCTTCTTCTACTTCTGGAGATGTGATATTTTGCACTTCCATACCATCCATTACAGTTGTACGGCACGAAGCGACAAGCTTTGGCATCGGACGAGGATCTTTCTCCGAACCTTTAGAAACTTTAACTAAACAAGTGCGGCATTTTCCTCCAGAACCTTCTAGCTTAGAATAATAACACATCGCAGGAGGAACAATGTCACCTCCAATCTGACGTGCAGCATTCAATATCGTTGTTCCCGGAGCGACTTCTACCGGAATACCATCTATTGTGACTTTAAAATTTACAACTTCGTCTGCCATCGTATCTGCTTCTAATATCTATTGAACTATGGTTTCCAAAGGATCAGCATAATGCACCAAACCATAATTACGTGTCTGCGATTCTTGTGGATTCAACACATGCCATTCAAATTCATCTCGAAAATGTCTTATTGCTGCCGCAACAGGCCATGCCGCCGCGTCGCCCAATGGACAAATCGTATTTCCTTCGATCTTACGTTGAATATCCCACAACAAGTCTATATCTTCCATGGTCCCGTGACCATATTCTATTTTATGCAAAACTTTTTCCATCCAGCCCGTTCCTTCACGACATGGTGAACATTGCCCACAACTCTCATGATGATAGAATCTGGCGAAATTCCAAGTATTGCGTACTATACATTGATCTTCGTCGAAAACAATAAAACCACCAGAACCCATCATTGATCCTGTTTGGAATCCACCATCGGCTAATGACTCATAAGTCATCAAACGCGGATTGCCTGCTGCTGTTTTCGTAATTAAATTTGCTGGTAGAATCGGAACTGAAGAACCTCCTGCTACTAATGCTTTCAGTCTTTTGCCATTGGCAATACCACCACAATATTCATCCGAATAAATAAACTCTTCTACTGGTACACCCAATTCGATTTCATACACACCCGGTTTATTGATGTTACCAGAAGCCGAAATCAATTTCGTTCCTGTACTACGCTCAATACCAATTTTAGCATACTCTTCACCACCATCATTCACAATCGGCACGACTGCAGCAATGGATTCAACATTATTCACCACCGTAGGACAACCATATAAACCTGCTATCGCAGGAAAAGGCGGTTTAATACGCGGATTTCCACGCTTACCTTCCAATGATTCCAATAAAGCGGTTTCTTCACCGCAGATGTAAGCACCACCACCTGGCTGCACGTATATTTCTAAATTATAGCCTGTACCTAAAATATTATTCCCTAAAAACCCTGCTGCCTTAGCTTCTTCAATAGCTTTCTCGAGAATACGAATTTGTGGCATCATCTCACCACGAACATAGATATACGAAGTATGCGCACCTAAGGCATAACTCGATACAATCATTCCTTCCACCAAAGCGTGTGGAATATGCGTCATCAAGTAACGGTCTTTGAATGTTCCTGGCTCTGATTCATCCGCATTACAGACCAAATAACGTGGAACACCTTCTGGCTTAGCCAAAAAGCTCCATTTCATTCCTGTTGGGAATCCTGCTCCACCACGACCACGTAATCCTGATTTCTTAACCTCTTCGACAACATCATCTGACGACATTGTTTTCAAAGCTTTTTCTACAGCTCGGTATCCCCCCTTTTGACGATATACGGCAAAAGTGTTGATTCCCGGCTCATTTATATGCTCTAATAATAATTTACGTCCCATAATGATTATGCCTCTTTAGCTTTATTACGTAAAGTATCAATCAATTTATCGACACTATCTTCCGTTAAATTCTCATAAAAAGTATATTCTGGACCAATCTGTAATACTGGACCATAACCACAAGCAGCCAAACATTCAACACCACGCCATGAAAACAATCCATCTGCTGTTACTTCCCCTTCTTTCACACCCAAACGTTGCTCGATGTGATCCATGATTTTTTCTGCTCCAACCAAGCAACAAGGTCCTGTTCGACATACTTCTAACGCAAACTTTCCTTGGGGCTTTAAAAAATACATGGTATAAAAAGTGGCGACTTCATATACTTCAATAGGCTGAATCTGCAAAAAAGCAGCAACTTTGTCCATTGCATCAGTACTTAGCCAGCCATATTCAGCTTGCACTAAATGTAGTATTGGCAGCAATGCAGACTTCTGCTTACCTGCAGGATAACGACTCACCACCTCCTCAAACTTGGCTAAAAGTGAGGTAGAAAATTCTACAGGAAGGTTTTCTTGTACACTAAGCATCTAATTCTCCAGCTATTATGTTTAAACTACTCATGTTTAAAATTGCATCCGAAATCAACATACCTGCACTCATCGGCGCAAACATTTGATAATTGATAAATGAAGGTCTTCTAAAGTGAAGTCTATATGGCGTACGACCGCCATCATGGATTAAATAAAATCCCAACTCACCGTTAGCACCTTCTACCGAATGATAAACTTCAGATTTCGGAGTCTCCCATTCACCCATTACAATCTTGAAATGGTAAATAAGTGCCTCCATATTATTGTAGACTTGTTCTTTAGGTGGAAGATAAAACTCTGGAACATCCGCGTGGAATATACCAGCTGGTTCTTTCGCTATCTTGTCTAATGCTTGTCTGATTATCTTTAAAGACTCGCGCATCTCAGCGTTACGAACCATAAAACGATCATACACGTCTCCGTTCGTTCCTACCGGAACTTCAAAGTCAAATTCATCATAGGAGCAATATGGGGACACGATACGCACATCATAATCAACACCCGTAGCTCTTAGAATCGGACCAGACCAACTGTAATCTAAAGCCTCTTCAGCAGTAACAGCGGCTACACAAGCAGTTCGTTCTATAAATATTCTATTTCGAACAAATAATTCCTCAAACTCACTCAATACAGGAGGAAATCTTTCCAAGAACTCTTCTATTTTCTTAAAGGCAACGTCATTAAAGTCTCTTTCGAAACCACCAATTCGACCAATATTTGTCGTCAAACGTGCGCCACAGATTTCTTCATAAATCTCGTAGATAAATTCACGCTCCTGCATGACATACAAGAATCCTGAAAATGCACCTGTATCCACCCCCAAAATACCATTGCAAATAATATGATCAGCTATACGCGCCAATTCCATCACAATCACACGCATATATTGTACTCGCTTAGGAATTTCTATGTCCAAAAGCTTTTCTACGGTCATATGCCAACCCATATTATTAATAGGAGAAGAGCAATAATTAAGACGGTCGGTTAATGGCGTAATTTGATAAAAAGGACGGCGCTCGGCTATCTTTTCAAAAGCCCGATGAATATAACCTATTGTTGAAACTCCACTGACAATACGCTCCCCATCAATTTGAACAACATTTTGGAATACACCATGTGTAGCAGGATGCGTAGGACCTATATTTAGGGTGATTAATTCGTCTTGTGGATCGTTATCCTCAAAAACAGGTTTATTCGGTGATATTTTGGTAATCGGATTGCTCATCTACGTAAATTCAAGTTATCGGCCAAAATAAAAATCTTTCTTATCCACTTTATTCGGATCTTCTAATGGGTATTCTTTGCGCATCGGAAATACTTCCAATTCATCCATGTTAAGTATTCGACGTAAATCTGGATGACCTTCGAATATTATTCCATAGAAATCATATGTCTCCCTTTCCATCCAATTAGCACCATTCCATAATGTCGTTGCAGTTGGAATAGTAGGTTTTTTTCCTTCCAAAAACACCTTTATACGAATTCGAAAATTTTGAAAAAGATTATGAAGATGATAAACCACAGCAAAAGGCTTCGCCTGATTAGGATAATGCACAGCTGTAATATCTGTCAGATAATTGAATCTAAATGATTCCTCATTTTTTAAATAAGAAAGCACTTCAATAATAGATTCTGCAGATGTAGAAATAGTCAAAAGTCCATGCGGCTCACCAATGATTTCCACTGTTTCACCAAACTTCTCACTTAAATTTTCTACTATATATTGGTTGGTTAATCTATCCATTGTCTGTTACTATTCCATATTTTTCCAACAATGCCTTGTATTCAGGGGTATTTCTTCTGTTCAACGACTCGTTTTTAACGATGTCTTGCAATTTTAACACACCATCTAGGATCGCTTCTGGTCTCGGTGGGCATCCCGGCACATATACATCTACAGGAATTATTTCATCTATCCCCTGCAACACCGAATATGTATCAAAAATTCCACCACTAGAAGCACAGGCTCCTACCGCAATAACCCAACGAGGCTCTGCCATTTGCAGATACACTTGCTTCAATACTGGAGCCATTTTTTTCGCTATAGTCCCCATCACCAAAAGCATATCCGCTTGACGAGGCGAAAAACTTGGTCGCTCGGCACCAAATCGTGCTAAATCATATGTCGAACCCATTGTCGCCATAAACTCAATCCCACAACAAGAAGTGGCAAAGGGTAATGGCCATAAGGAATTTGCTCGAGCTAATCCAATCGCTTTATCTAAAGTAGTGGCAAAAAATCCGGCTCCTTCCACTCCTGGAGGCGCCTCCGCTAAGGTGATCTTGCTCATAATACAGTTATTCTTTCCTCGGTTTATACAGTTCTCAATTTAATATTTTTATTCCTTAAATTGAATAAAGGAATGTTATTTAGAATCTTTCTTAATCCCAATTAAGTGCTTTTTTCTTAATTACATAGATGAAGCCTAACAGCAGCATACCCATGAAAATAAACATCTCGATTAAACCTTGAAATCCAAATTCCCTAAAATTCACAGCCCAAGGATACATGAAGATTACCTCAACGTCGAAAATTACAAACAATATAGCAACAAGGAAATATTTAATAGAAAAGGGTTGTCTTGCGTTACCTACAACTTCTACTCCAGATTCAAAAGCAGTTAGTTTGTTTTCTGTACGGACTTTTGGACCTATTAGGTGAGTACCAATAATTGTTGTGATCCCAAAACCTGCAGCAACAATTAATTGAATTAGTATCGGCAAATAATCAACAGGCAGATTCTGACCTTGCAAATTTTCCATAATAAAAGTTTAGTTCTTAGTTGTATGAAACAAATATAGAACTTTTATTAAAAAATAAAAGGGCAAACTGAATTCAGTTTGCCCTTTTAAAAGAAAATATTAAAAATCTTACAATACGTCTTTCAACGCTTCTAAATATTGTGTCGCAACTTCATCATTTGGAGATAGCGCAATCGCTTTCTTAAATAAATCACCTGCTTGTTTATAATCTTCTTTTAAGATATAGTAATATCCGATTACGTTGTAAACATCAGTTAACTTAACAACATCATCTTCAGTCAATTGCTCACCAGCAGCTTGCTTATCTGTAAGAACTTTAGCTAACTGATTAAACGATTCTAAATATAAACCTTTGTGCAATTCTGGTTGCTCTGGATCGATTACATCTAAATTATAGTTACTGTATCCTTTAATGTATAATGCAGGAACTTTATACTCAGCAGCTGCTGAATCTGTAGAATTAATTACCACATCTAAACCCTTGATTGCATCATTGAATTCTTTAGTTGCATCTTCTCCAGCTTCTTTCTTCTTATTACCTGCACGGAAGTTAGCATCACCTACTAAGTAATTAGCTTCGTAATACCAAGGCTCTCCCTTTTGAGATGCAGGCACATTGAAGATTGCTGCAGCAGCTTCAAAGTTTGATGCATTAAACGCATTTCTACCGTAACCATCAACCTCATTAATTAATTCTTTATCCAATTCTAAAGCTTTTCCTAAATACTGAAGACCTTTAGCTTTATCACCAGCTTCAATATTTGCAAAACCACCGAACAAATAATCAATAGCAATTAAGCGGCTTTCTTCAGCGTTAGCAAATAATTTATCGAAATAACCTACCGCTTTAGCTGCATCTTTATCTTGGTTGATAGAGATCAATCCCAAATAACGGTATACTTTAGCATCAACACCTGGTACATTTTCCAACTGAAGAGCTACGGTTTTTAACTCATCATATTTTTGACCAAATACCAAGAAATCTGCATAACGAACTAAAGCATCTGATGATTTATCACCTGTAACTTCCAAATATTTTTTATAGCTATCTACAGCTTTAGCAACTTGCGCCTCGTATGCTGCCTTTTCTTCATCCGTATTATCTGGTAAACGTTTGGCAATTTGCAATTCGGTCTCCGCAATCTCACGATAAACAGGACCATACGTTGGGTATTCTGCTGCAATCGAATTATATGATTCTAAAGCTGCATCGAATGCAAATGCACGACGAGTAATTAACGCTTGTTGTACTTTAGCTTTTACTAAATTTGGATTGATATTCAATGCATCACGGTAGCTGATATATGATTGACTATTTTCGCCTAATCCTAAATATGCATCTCCTAACGACACTGGGATTAATGCATCCTTAGCATTTTTAGCTTTAGCTTGAGATAAATAATCTACAGCCTTAGCATAATCAGGCTTAGGTGCATCTACGTAAGCTTTACCAATGTAATATAGTGGTAAATAATCTTTTTTACCCAATGCAGAAGTTGCTTGTGTAAACTTTTGTTCTGCAGCAGATACGTTATTTTTTTGTAAATCAACAATACCTAAACCAACATTATTTAACGCTTCTTTTGGAGCATTTGTTAATCCATTATTAAATGCTAACGCTGCTGAATCTAACTTATCATTAACCAAGTATACCTGACCTAAGTAGAAGTGATTAAGACCATCTTTAGGTTTTTTCGCAACTAAATTTTGTAAGATACCTTTAGCTTTATCGTATTGCTCTGCATCAATCGCTGCTTGCGCATCTTTTAAACTTTGAGCACTAGCAGTGCTTGCTAAAGCGCCTGCTGCTAATAAACTCAAAAACAATTTACTTTTTGTCATCATTCTATTTATGTTTCTTAGTTATTTACTAATTAATATTATCTCTTATAATAATTTCACGTCCTGGCATCTTCGCAGGAAGCAATCCTGATTTCAAAACAATTCGCTGTCCTCTATCTCCAGTTACAAATGCCGAAAAACCCATTCCCAAACCCATATTTGGTTGATAATTCAACACCTTCACTTCTCTACGTAATGGATATTCTCCAGTTGATAATGAAGCCTGTGAAGGTTTCACATATTTAGGAGTCTCCAAAGTGTCATTTAGCACGCTCAAGATACGAATTTTATCTTTTTCCGTGAAAGATCTTTGCAAAGATAAATACTGATTAAAACTCAATAATCCGATTTTCTTATCATTAGCAGCGACAGTGTTCAAAATCTCTGTTGCATTACCTTTTACTTCTAAATAGTTATTTGCGATTTTATCCAATTTGCCCAATTCTCTAAAATAACGAACCAAACTTGAATTTGGATTATCAATTACCAACTTTTTACCTGTTGTGTTTCGGCCAGCCATTAAATCAATAATATCTTGCGTTGCAATAGTTGAATCAATGTCTGAACTACCAACCAGCACTACAGCGTCATATGCAAATGGATAAATCCTCGGGGTAATTGAGCGCTGATCAAATGATTTCTTTTCTTCCTCCGTCAATTCTCTAGATAAGATCAACATCCCACTTTCACCTTTTATTAAATCATTTACAGCTTGAACCTCAGGTTTACCTATCAAGTTGATTTTCGCGTTATAATAAGAACTTTCAAAGACCTCTTTTTGTTCTACAGCTATTGGCATCAATGATTCATCTACCAAAACTGCAATTTCACCAGATAATATATCATCCGTTTTGTTCTTCTTTTCTTTATTCTCTACACAAGAGATAAGGAAAAGAAAAGCTGAAAATACATATATAATTTTATAGAACAAATTCATTACCAATATGATTTAATACAGATTAAAAAGATTAATCCTTAACATTATTTAACGTATAAAATTATTTTGCCATAGGCGCGCAAAGCGCATGAAAGAATATACAATAAGTAATATTCCAAACATATTCTTGTATGTTTTATCGATTTCAATCGGAAAATCTTTCCAAAAGATTATCAATAAGCCTATTATGAAATAAAACAAAAACATGCATAGGCCTAAAATAGACAGAAATCGCTTTGTTGGCGATTTCTGTCTAAATTTGTTCGTATTCATTTCTGAATTTTCACTCATTACATATTTGTTAAGTCCAAACGAATTGGTAACGAATAAGCTACACGTACTGGTCGACCATTCTGAATACCTGGGCTCCATTTTTTAGCTTTCTTCAATACATTGATCGCAGCTTGACCTGTACCGTATGATAAATCACGAGCGACTTTAATATCTGTCAAAGAACCATCTTTTTCTACAACGAAAGTAACCTGTACAGTTCCTTTCACACCTGCATCGATAGCTGATTGTGGATATTGGTAGTTGTCTCCGATCCATTTACGGAAAGCATTCAATCCACCTGGCGGTTCTGGTTGAATCTCAACAGATTGGAAAATTTCTTCTCCAGTACCTGTACCACCTTCAACACCTTTAGTACTACCAGTTGCAGCTCCCGCTACATCTTTTGTACCCCATTTACCTTCAGTCGTGATACTACCACCCTTCATACCTTTCATAGCTACTGGACCGATAAGTTTTTTCTTATCTGTAGCTTCTTCTACCGTTGCTACCTCTTCTGTCACAGCCTTTTCCTTAGGAACAGGCTTAATCTCAGGAAGAGCTACAACGTCTAGAGCGGGCTTAGATTCTGCAATCTTTGGTGCTTCTTCTTGAACAACTGGCTTCTCTTCTTCCGGCGGAAGTTGTTCAGCCAAATCCTCTAGTGTAACTTCTTCTGTAAATGCCACTTCTTCTTTAGGTCCATCATCACCTGAAAATAGATCTAAATTTAAAGCTTTAGGCAAACTGAATACTGTTACCACAGCAACAACAATTGCTAATGCAGTGTTTGTTGCTTTTGGACCTAACTTACGTAGCTCATAAGCACCGTAAGCTTTGTTCCTGTTCTCGAAGACAACATCAAGCCACTCACTTTTAAATATATTTAATTTTTCAAACATATTGTTATTAGTTTATGAGAATCTATATAACAAATTAATCGTTATATAAGTTTTCTTTTTTCAATAGCTCAATTTCTTCGCTCATGATACGGTTAGATATCATGTAACGTTTTATATCTACAATCTTCATTTCATCCAACGCATCAATAATGTTGCGTGTAACTGATTTTTCGCTCGGACGGATAACAACGATAATGTCTTTACCTCCAGCTTGTTGCGGAACAAGCTTTTGCATTCTCATTAATACGCTACGAAGACCGTCTTCTGCATTATAATCAATTACTGTAGGACCCTGAAGAGGTTTTTTAACATCCCCTTGATACCATACCAACTTGTCGTCAGACCCTAATACTAGGGTTACACTACGATGCTCATCCACATCAACATCCGTATTTACATCTGTTTCTGGGTTTTTATCTGGCATCGCTACGTCCATAGCTTGTGGCTTATTCAAGGATGTAGTTAACATAAAGAATGTAATCAATAAGAAGGCCAAATCCACCATGGCTGTAAGATCGACCTTACCACCATTTTTCTTGGCTCTTACTTTTCCACCTTTACCCTTTTTACCGGAGTCTTGATTTAATTCTGCCATTTAAATATTATTATTAATCAGCTTTAAGGCCAGTAACGAAACTGAACTTATTTTGTTTCTGATTACGTAATGTCTCAATTATCAAATTCAAACTTGGAAATTTCTCATTTGCATCAGACTTAATTGCTACTGTTAACAATTCAATATCATCAGGATCTTTACCATCTTCAATTGCCTTGTCCTTTAGAATCTTAGCTGAAGCTATACGAGCCTGTTTAACCCATGAAAACAATTCATTCGAAAGGTTTTGTGTTGAGTCTACAGGGATTCCGCTTTGTCTATCTGCCGTTCTTGCTGATTGATCTGCTGCCAACAATGTCTTCATTGTTTTCATGTTTACACCAAAATCCTCAAGATTTTTGAACTTACCGTACTCTTCTGGTGAGAACTCCATCCCGTAGATGCTAGCCATTTGTTGCAATGTCTGAACACGTACATTAGGATCACTCATACTGAAGAACACTTTACCTTCATCTCCTACTGTAATAACTGCTAAATTACCATCTGGCAATTTTGCTTGTGAATATGAGGGTGCCGTATCAACCGTCAAGGTTTCAGGAGTTCTAGCAGTTGCTGTAAGAACGAAGAATGTAAGAAGCAAGAAAGACACGTCACACATCGCCGTCATGTCGATGGATGTACTGGCTCTTTTTACTTTTGCTTTACCCATTTCTTTACCTATTAATATATTAACAACTCTATTCTTTATCTAATGATGCTTTACTATTTCACTTTCCATAAAAAAAGTTGAAATATTTTTAGCACATCTTATTTGTGGTTTGCAGCGTATGTTTGTACGATTGAGAAACCAGCCTCGTCGATAGAATAAGTTAATTTGTCAATTTTAGCAGTCAAGATATTGTAGAATACAATTGCAAAAGTAGAACATGCAATACCTGTAGCTGTATTAATTAGGGCCTCAGAGATACCATTCGCTAATTTAGCTGAATCTGGCGCACCACCTGTTGCTAATGCCGAGAAGGCCTTGATCATACCTGTTACTGTACCTAATAGACCTGTTAATGTACCGATAGAAACTAATGTAGCTAATACGTTTAAGTTTTTCTCTAACATTGGCATTTCTAATGCTGTAGTTTCTTCGATTTCTTTTTGAATTGCTAACGCTGATTTTTCAGCATCTAAGCCTGGATTAGCTTCAACATCTTTGTATTTTAATAAACCAGCTTTGATTACGTTCGCTACAGAACCTTTTTGTTTGTCACACTCAGCGATAGCTGAATCAATGTTACCAGTTTTTAATAATGATTGTACTTTTCTTACGAAGTTACCTACGTTGCCTGTGCCAGATGCTTTACCGATAACGATGAAACGCTCGATTGAGAAAACAAACACCATTAAGAATAATCCAAGTAGGATAGGTACGACAACACCAGCATGGTAAACCATACCCGCGTAGTTGCCTGGTAAAGGTTGATTTGCAGGATCGCCATCAATAAAGTTTGAAGGATTACCCATCACAAATTGCCATACAAGGTATCCAATAATGAAACAAATAACGATTGCTAAACTCGCAAATAAATTACCTGAATTGCCACTTTCTTGTTTTGCTGGGCTAGTAGTTTTTGGTGCGTTTGCCATTTTTACTAATTTTTAGATTTTTACTGTTGTTTAATTATTATGTTTAATTCTATTGAAATAATGCAAAATTATTGACATCATTTTGACGCTAGTCAAAACAAATATACTATTTTGATATAAAATTCAAATTTTTTTCAAATTGTTTTTTTGTATTCTTTTTATGAGTTATGATAAGAACGGTCAGCGCGGTAATCCTATTCTTACGCAGAAAATAATCGTCAACCCATCTACAGAATATTATGCAATAAAAACCATTTTTTTTTGCATATCCAAATTAATAAATGGTTAACAACAAAAAATAAGTAACCAAACACTCACTTAGAAAAATACAAAAAATGCGTTTATCAATCGATAGCATATCTTAACAATCTTTATATAAACGATTTAAAGAAGATATTATTATCTAACCGCCTACAAGTTTTACTTGATAGTCAAGACTTTTCAAAAGCTCAAATATCTTCTGCTTGAAATCTCCTTGTATCAATATTTCTCCATCTTTGGCACTTCCACCTACGCCACACTTCTGTTTTAAGGTTTTAGCTAAATTTTGCAAATCTTCATCTTGTCCGACAAAACCATCGATAATTGTAACTACTTTACCTTTTCTAGCTTTTTTATCCAACAATACTTTTAGCTTTTGTTGCCTAGGAGGAAGCGTTTCTGTGATTTCCTCTTCCTCAGATTCATAATCAAAATTCGAGTCTGTGGAGTAAACTACCCCTTCAAATCTTTGCTTTTTCTGCTTTGCCATCTGTATCTTCCTTAACAAATAATTTTTAATGCGTTTTGCCTAACTTTGATTTCCAAGTCCCCTACCAAAGTAATAGGTTCTCCGTCGACATGAATTGGCCCATCTTCCTTCCGTTTGATGACGATGTCTTTACCTGGAATGATTTCTACGTATTCAGATTGATCCGCTGACCTATTAAATAGGTGAAAAACCATCATAGGCAAAATATAAAGGGGAAATTTGTGCACAATACAGACATCCAATAAACCATCATTAACAGAGGCATTTGGCGCAATGTATGCATTATTACCATATTGTGGAGAGTTAGCCACAGAAATCATAAATGCCTCACGTTCATACACCTGTCCATCAATAGCCAGTTCATATTTGCAAGGTTTATAATTGCTAATCACATTAATAGCTGATTTCAAATAACCTATAGGACCACGTATAGAATCATTCGCAAAGCGATCAGAAACCGATGCATCAAATCCTAGACCGGCAATATTAAAGAATGGCTTATCATTGATAACACCACAATCAACTTCTACTGTTTCGAAACGATTTAATCTTTTGATTGCGGCTGTCTCGTTCATCGGAATACCCAAATACAGGGCTAATCCATTACCTGATCCTTCAGGAATAATCCCCATAGGAATATCTGATCCCGCGAGTGCGGAACCTAACTCATTAATAGTGCCATCACCTCCAACTGCTACTACTGCGTCATATCCTTCCTCAATTGCCATTTTGCCCAATTCAAATGCATGATTTGGTTTGGTCGTTTGTTGGAAAGTTGGCTTAAACTTTTGCATATCCAACGCCTCTAAGACTTTTTTATTAAAAGCAGTCTTTTTCTTGCCTCCCGATATAGGATTAATAACGAAAAGTATCTTCTTCTGTTCTTGCATAAACTAATATCAACCGGAGTAAATATAAACCAAATTCACTAGCTATAAAAATTAATATAATCAAGCGCATTTATTGTGATAGTAATAAAAGAGTTGTAACTTTGCAACCAATATAAATGTGGACTGATTTGCATTTTACAAATCTTAAGTAAAAACGGAGATTGCAACCACGAAAAAAAAGTGCTAAAAACCATTCTAATATTACGTTTTTCCCACTTCTATCTTTTCGATAGCACCTCCACTTTTTAATGTTTTAAAAAAATTAAACTATGGCATACTTATTTACATCCGAATCTGTATCTGAAGGTCATCCTGACAAAATTGCCGATCAAATTTCTGATGCATTAATCGACAATTTCTTAGCTTGGGACGAAGATTCGCGTGTAGCAATAGAAACTTTAGTTACGACAGGACAAGTTGTATTAGCTGGTGAAGTAAAATCCAAAATTTATCTTGACGTACAAAAAATTACGCGTTCTGTTATTGAAAAAATAGGCTATACAAAGTCTGAATATATGTTTGAGGCAAATTCATGTGGTGTTTTATCTGCCATCCATGAACAATCTGCTGATATTAATCAAGGCGTAGACCGTAAAAGCAAACAAGAGCAAGGTGCTGGTGATCAAGGCATCATGTTTGGTTATGCGAGCAACGAAACCGACAACTACATGCCATTGGCATTGGACCTATCACACCGTTTATTGTATGAATTAGCTGATTTGAGACGTGAAAATAATGAAATCACATATTTGCGTCCTGACGCAAAATCTCAAGTAACGCTTGAATATAGCGATGATCACAAACCGCAACGTATCGATACAATCGTAATCTCAACACAACACGACGATTTTGATACCGAGCCGAATATGTTGGTTAAAATCACTGAAGACATCAAAAATATTTTGATTCCTCGTGTAAAAGCGCAGTTGAAACCAGAGTTGCAAGCTTTGTTCACAGACAATATCAAATTCCACATCAATCCTACAGGCAAATTTGTAATTGGTGGTCCTCACGGAGATACGGGTTTGACAGGTCGAAAAATCATCGTTGACACTTATGGTGGCAAAGGCGCGCACGGCGGTGGAGCATTCTCTGGAAAAGACCCTTCGAAAGTAGACCGTTCAGCAGCTTATGCGACACGTCATATTGCTAAAAATTTAGTAGCGGCTGGTGTTGCTGACGAAATTTTAGTTCAAATCTCTTATGCTATTGGTGTAAAAGATCCAATGGGTATTTATGTAAATACATATGGCACAAGCAAAGTAAATGCTACGGATGGAGAAATAGCGCAAAAGATCACTGAATTATTTGATATGACGCCTTACGGAATCGAAACTCGTTTGGGCTTACGTAATCCTATCTATTCAGAGACCGCAGCTTATGGTCACATGGGTAGAACGAATAAAACCGTAACGAAAACTTTTGATAATACAAATGGCGAAACTAAAACACTTGAAGTGGAATTATTCACTTGGGAGAAATTAGACTACGTCGATAAAATAAAAGAAGCATTCAATATTTAATACTAAAGGCGGAATTTAAAAATTCCGCCTTTGTTATTTTTATATCAATCCGCGAGCCTTTATTTCAAGGTACTTGTTGATCGATTTTATACTCAGATCCTCGGGTGCAGTATAAATTGTTTGAATACCATTTCGATTAAGCTCTTGAATGATTAGACTTTTTTCGTAGACAAATTTCTCTGCAATAATTTTATTGTATATTTCTACGGATGATTTAGCGTTCTCTTTCGCCATTTGAATCAACTCCGTATTTTTGAATACAACTGCTACTATAATATGGCTTTTTGCCATCATCCGGAGGT
Organism: Sphingobacterium bovisgrunnientis; assembly: GCF_009829085.1. Lineage (GTDB taxonomy): Bacteria > Bacteroidota > Bacteroidia > Sphingobacteriales > Sphingobacteriaceae > Sphingobacterium > Sphingobacterium bovisgrunnientis. The sequence goes on along the minus strand of NZ_WUQY01000004.1, from coordinate 6,830 downwards.
ACGATAATTGTCGATTCAGCGCATCCAAAGTTTCAAAATTACTATATAGAAATATCAACGAGCGTTTGTTGACGTGTCGACGCATAAATGCATACAAATTTCCAAATTCGGACTCTTCAAAATTTGTTGTAATGCCATATAGTTTGTCCGAAATAAGCTTCATCTGCTTATTGTTCTTTTCGGGCGGAATATGATTCTCACATTTTTTTCCAAAAGTCAACATCCCCGCTCTATCTTGCTTCAAAATAGCCGCATTGGAAAGTACCAATGTAGAATTTATCGCATAATCCAATAGCGTCATGTCATTGAAAGGCATTCGCATTACGCGACCAATATCAATAACCGAATAAATTGGCTGTGATTTCTCCTCTTGATATTGATTCACCATCAGTCGTTTGTGCTTGGCTGATGCCTTCCAGTTCATATGTTTGTATTCATCACCCTTCACGTATTCACGAATGTGGTCAAACTCCATTGTACTGCCTATGCGACGGATACGCTTTACCCCCATCTCGACCAAACGATCAGTAGTCGCTAGAAGCTGATATTTACGCATTTGGATAAAAGAAGGATAGCATGGAATTTCGAGAGACTCGTCCAACACAAATTTCCGCTCGAACAAACCCAAATGACGTACTAAAACATTACATTTTCCAAAAACAAAGACTCCACGTTTCTTGGGGTGGAGCGTATATTCAAATTGATGTTCCTTCCGTGGAAGTAATTCAACTTCTGTTTCATTACTGCGCACTTGCAATTGAACAGGCAATTCTTCCAAAACACGCGCCTTAACTTTTATTGGAAAAGAACTTGATAATCCTATCACAAAAGGATTATCGTCTCCATTGGAAAGCTTATCCGGATACTTACGTGTGATTTTCACATTGTGTTTCCCTAAAAACAAAATGATTATATCCCAAACACACAATGCAATCCAAATCCAAAGCATGACTGTAGATACAATACGAAGTGGTTCTATGTAGAAAGACACGGCATAGCAAGCAGCAAGTACAAGCAGCACATAGAAAAAAGTATTCGTAATATATAACCTACGTATAAATTTCATTACCTCGGTATTTCAACACTTTCAACAATCTGTTGGACGATGTAAGCTGGCGTAAAGCCTTCCATTTCCTTTTCTGGTGTCAACTGAATGCGGTGCGATAAAATAGCATCAGCTACATATTTCACATCTTCTGGCGTTACAAAATCGCGTCCTTGCAATGTTGCACAAGCCTTGGATGCTTCTAAAATCGCTATTGACGCTCTCGGCGATGCACCTAATGACAAATATGGATTGCTGCGTGTCTGCGCAATAATTTGAGCAATGTAGCGTAAAATATCCTCATGCACGAACACCAACTTAACCAAATGCTGAAAATGTATAATCTCATCAATTGATACTACTTCTTGCACCAAATCTTCCTTATTTTTCGCCTTTTGCTCGTGATGCTCTCTTAAGATTTCCAATTCTTGGTCAGTATCTGGGTAATTGACATCAATTTTGAAAAGGAAACGATCCAATTGTGCTTCCGGCAAACGGTAAGTTCCTTCGTGCTCAATGGGATTTTGCGTAGCCAACACGATAAAAGGATTTGCCATCGGATACGTTTGTCCATCGACCGTCACTTGACATTCACTCATACACTCAAAAAGTGAAGATTGTGTCTTTGCTGGCGCGCGATTTATCTCATCGATCAGAATAACATTTCCGAAAATAGGGCCTTTACGAAATTCAAACTCATTGGATTTAAGATCTAAAATAGTCGAACCCGTGACATCCGAAGGCATTAAATCAGGTGTAAATTGAATACGCTTGAAGTTACTTCGAATAGATTTAGCAATCAGTTTTGCGGTCAAAGTTTTTGCTACTCCGGGCAAACCCTCAATCAATGAGTGACCGCCGGACAAAATAGACAACAACAACATGTTGATTACTTTATCTTGTCCAATAATGACCTTTTTAACTTCAGCGCGTACAGCTTCAAGCTTTTCTTGCAAGGTGCTTAAGTCAATTCGGTTTTCAAAATCAGGTTTATATCGATCCAAATTTTCTTGCTCTATCATATGAAATTAGCTTTTTGTTTAAAATCTTCAATTTTCTGGTTTATAATCTTTACATCTTGAATGGATGCATTGCTTTTGTGTCTATACATATCAATCAACTCCAACAGTTGCTTGGTTTCTTGAATATCTATCCCGGCTTTGGAAGATAGTTGCTTGATGAATCGCTCATCATGCAGGTTCAACGTATCCAATTGATAATTGTTCCGTATATCAAATAAAAAGTATTCGATCTTCTTTTGGATTATATTTCCGGGGGCTCCATTTTCGTAATACAAATTACCGATAGTTTGTGCAAATTCTTTGGATTTATTGGGCTCGGGCAAAAGCACAGGGACAGCTCTCTGCTCCCGTTTTGATTTGAAAAGTAGTAGCAATATTAACCCTGTTAGTAATAAATACCATGCCTGCGCAAAACCAGGATTTTTTAATATTACGCGAAGAGGTGTGCGCGGTTGCTCCCAATTGTAACCATAATCCGACAACCAAATATCTTTGCTTTTTACCACATTGATTGCCTTAGACACATAATTGTAACTCTCTTCCTGTAACATGTAGTAATTACCAAAAAACGCTGGAACCAGATGTAAGTACAACGCACCTTTTCCTCGAGATACTTTTATAAAATTCGGCAAGGCTCTACCTCGTGCATTTATATACCCCAGGATAGTGGTATTATCCGGATTAAGCTTCGTAAATGCAGGAAAATTGGTTACTTTATCGAGAAAAACTTTAGTGGTATCGGCACCTAATGTATAAAAAACTGATTTAGGTGTGGGTCTAAATTTTGCATAATCCAACAACTCAAAGTACAAACCCAAAGTATCCAAGAACTCATCCGAAAAGGACTTACCTGACATAAAGACCTCGCCCCCATTTTCGACGTAATCTAAAATCACTTCGGTATCGTAGTCATACGTACTATGAAATTCGCTAATATCCACTATCGCTGAATGCACTTCTTCGGTGGAATCTCGATTTATCATCAATTCATAAATCGATTCACCGAAGTTTGTAAATGTTCTTTCTTCAGATAAAATGTGTGGAATTTCTTCACGAAACACATAAGTTCCGAAGGGGATTTTATCCTTAAATAAATAACTTTCTCGCCAATCAATTGGCTTCTTTGAGCCAGCATCAATCAACGCAATTCCAACGAAGACAACAAACAATAAAAGTAAGCCTAACCACGTGTTTTTGCTCATGCCCACCTCCTTTGAAATTCTTGAAACTGTTGACTTATCTCTTCAAACTTGGACGCTGAAATCGTAAAATCACCAAACCATACATAATCGAACAATGCCGTACATTTTTTGAAGTCTGATCGCAAGTCCAACTGTGTGATTTCATCCATCAACTCCATATTGGTCTTCGATTGATTCCAATAGACTATATTTTTCTTAGCTAATAATTGAATGTTTAATAATTGTTGGTATCGAATTGCTAAAGCATAATTATTCGAAGCTACAGCTTCCTTAATATATTTGTTGAGATCCACCTCCAACAAATTCCGCTCTACAAAATTAATTTTCGCCTTTTCGGAATATTCATTTTCATTTCGATTCAAAATAAACTGTCTACCCGAGAAGAAAAATTTGTACAAAAGAAAGATAACAAAAGCTGCTCCAGCAATGCCCAACATATTATAAAACCAATCGCCTGGGCTCGCATTAATATCTGGAAATAGATCGCTGAAAAATTTGTTGATCCAATTCTTTATCGTTGCCCACATACTCAACTTATCCGAAATGCTTTCAATATATTCAAATTCGCTGCTCTGGTATTTAGCAAACATTTTCTCAAAGTCCTGATTGGCAGGGAAAATTAATGAATCTGCGACTGTGATGTCTTTGTAATAATCTTTCCGCCAGTATTCGTATTTGGGATCAGGTTTTTCGACTTCTTCAGCAATTGATTCCAAAACTTCTGTGGAATCTTGGACTGCGAATGCAGAAATAGCATTGCCTAAGAGAATAAAAAGTATAAACCAAAATTTACCCATTTTTATCTCCTCCTAATTTTTCAATGCGGTCAAAAATATCCTCTCCAAACCTTAATTCTTTTGCGGTCTCATAAATAATTCCATAACTAATTACCGATAGCATATAATACACGATAAACAATAATACGACTACCAAACCACCAAATGTGGCAATAGTACGCCCCCATTCCGAATCAAAGAACTCCGTAGAAAATCCTATTGCATTGTAGCTTATCGCAAAAATGATAACCAAAGGAATAATCGTGATGATGCTCAACAGAGCTTGAAATATAAACGAAACTATATATGAAGCTAGACCGTATTCGAAAATTTTCTTTTTCAATAATGAAAAAGCCGAACCAAAACAGTCCATTAAATCATAATAACCTTCGCGATACAACATAAATGCTGTAAAAAACCAAAGCCCAACCATTGAAAAAATAATTCCCGATGCGAATGATCCAACAATTGGAATAAATGCAGACAATAACACACCTAAAATCACTGGAACTGCGATCAATACCCCCACGACCAACATGGCAAAGAAAAATCTCAAGTAAGAAGCAATATTGCTGCGAAATTGAGTCCACAATTCCTTGGAATCAAAATCTAACTTCCTTTTATTGCGTAATAATATAAAGTACTCAATCGTAAAACCAAATGCAAACAAGGAAATTAGCATAATGAGCAATACAAGGCTCAACACACTAGCACCAACGTTAAAATAATCCACATTTGTAAAACTTGCACTAATACGCATCTGCGTAGTCAAATAATAGCCGATTAATATGACCATACAAATAGGTATGATCAATAATCGAAATAAAACAGCAAAAAGGTGTGTATTGATTACTTTCAATAAGTTGATAAAATCCTGTACAAATTCCCCCAACTTACGCTCCCGCTTAAATTCGAAGTCTATTTGTCCCATGCGTATTTTACAGCCATTTGTTTAGGTTTTATAATATAGACATATGCTATTGCAATTGCGGATAATACTATAACAAGTAAGCACAACCAAATCGAAACTTGATAATAGCGCGTAACATAACCTTCTAAAGTTCCTGCTACGATAAAGAATGGAATCGTGCTAATCAATACTTTGGAAGCATGTTTTACTGCACGTTTGAAGGATTCTAATCGGGTGTAAGATTTAGGGAAAAGTATGCTATTACCCATTGCCAATCCACAGCCTCCAGCAATGACAATTACGGATAGCTCAATGGTGCCGTGAATCCAAATTGCTGTCATCGCTTCGCCCAAAACATCATATTTGTAAAACAAATAATGGAAAGTACCGACCATAATACCGTTGAGCATTAGAATATAGCCTGTACCCAAGCTGAAGAAAATTCCGTATATAAATGCAAAAAATGCAACCTTCACATTATTTATAGTTATTGCTAATGCCCCACCCCAATTTGACCCCTGCTGATATACGCCCGCTGGATTTCCATCTTTAATATTCGCCAACGTCATATCGACATAATGCGAACCCATAATAAACTTCAAAAAGCTCTCTTCATACACTGCCGAAATAAACCCAATTACATTTGCCAACAGAAATATCAATAAAGAATAGATAAGTGGCTTTCTGATCTTCCAAATAGATTCAAAAATTTCATACGTGAAAAAATGTGCTAGCTTATTGCTGGAAGATTTCTGATCTTTATAAATAAGCTGATGTGCACGAATCGAAAGCTCATTGAGGTAATCTTTGGTTTTGCTTTGCGGATAAAAAGTCTGTGCGTACGCTAGGTCGTTGGTCAGTTCAATATAGTTAGATGCCAAAATATCGGGATCAACATGCACAATATTGAGTAAATTATTTTCAATTGACAACCATTTTTCTTTATTTCGTTCTATAAAGGACGCCTCTCGCATAATTTAAGTTAAATTGACTTTATCTCAAATATATGAATAAGCTGTTAATAAATACGCCACAAAACGTAAACTTTGAATACAAATTAGCACCTGTTGGTTCTCGTATTCTAGCCTTTGCTATTGATTACGGTATTATGATGCTTTACGCGTTTATGGTTTATGTGTTTTTCAGCACATTCGATTTCCTCGAAGGATTAGACAATTGGTCTTTGTGGGGAATATATTCATTGGTTTTTCTACCGCTATTTTTTTACCCTTTGGCGTGCGAAACCACATTAAATGGCCAAACGTTGGGTAAGAAAATTATGAAACTCAAGGTGGTGAAGATAGATGGTACACGCGCCACATTCTACCAATATTTTATTCGTTGGGTTTCCAATGCTGTGGATATATTTTTAAGCATGGGTGGAGTTGGATTAACGAGTATTATTCTTTCTCAGAAAGGCCAACGGTTGGGAGATATTGCTGCAGATACGACAGTTATAAGTTTGAAAGAAACTTTAAATCTTAAAGAAACGGTATTCGAAGAACTCACTGTAGAACACAAAATCGTTTATCCCGAAGTGTATAAAATTTCAGATCAGGAGATCAACGAAATAAAAGACATTTATAATACAGGCTATCGCCGAAAAAATTACGAAATCATAATCGCTTTAGCGGAAAAGGTGGAAACAATGATTGAAAAGAAATCTACTGATAAACCAGAAGCTTTCGTAGCTCAGGTTATTCAAGACCACTATTATTCGTTCAAAGATAACTAAAGTGAACTACCCATTTGCTAAAGACAAATGGGCTTCGGGCTTCACAGACTTGTGCTTTGTTGCCAAAGTCTTATTTGAGTCTCCGCCCGTGTAATCGCCAGTTCCTGACGATATTATTTTTAATCCTTCTTTCAGAATGT
>NZ_WUQY01000039.1 GCF_009829085.1 Sphingobacterium bovisgrunnientis | reverse complement strand
AATTTTTGCAAATTAAATATAGCAATCCCTGCTATATAAATTACCGCCATTTTTTACCTTATTTGGGACGCTTCTGAGGATAGATAATAAAATATTTTAAATCTTTATACTCATTTTAGTCAAAAGTTAAATATATAATTATAATGATTATTTATTTTATTTCTTGTTGTTTTGATATAAAGTAATATTTACCATGAAACGTAAAAGAGAATACAAAAAACCACTGGGGAGGGTGTTGTTTATTATTACAGAAGACTCATTATGTGTAGGTTCTGTTAACTCAGGGGGTGTTGGAGATAATTCGGATGTACTGGTAGAAAATTGGGAAGATGGCGGTAACGTTTATAGCGGAGTGGATTTATAATCTTGTGTTATGAAAAGTTTGATTAATATCTTTTTATTATTGTTTATAACTTTTAGTATTACTATTGGGTGTAAAAAGCCAACTACAAAGTTGTTTGAAGAAAAGGATAAGGGAACGTTAAGGATATTTTTGAAGGGTGTGGTTGGTGCTTTTAGATGTGATATATGCATCCACAAATAAAATTGATGGTTTGAAGGTTGAAAATAATTACACAGTACATGATGGTTTTGAATCGGCGTTATCATTTTATAAAAGTGGACATACGCAAAGTAAGAATTCTTTTAGTTCTGAAATACCTATTCCCGGAACAAGTAAACTTGATGATGGGATAAGATATCGATTTATGCTATATCATGTAGACGAACAAAATCATTTAACATTTTATGATCAAACTGATTTGGTCGTTGGGGAAGAAAATGCAGCATTGATTAATGTAGAGATTGGAGAAAAATACAAGTGGTATGCCTACTCTTATAACGCTACGTAAGCAATTGCTCCGATTGCTGATGTCGACAATCCGGTTGTCTTTATGGGGTATAATAAAGATTTTATCTATACAAATGGTGAATTTACGTTAGATCAGGCGTTGTTTATTATTGATGTCATTTTTCAAAGAAGAACTGCTCAATTAACTGTAGGATTTGATGATCGTGGGTTATTCACAGACGAAATTAGAGATTTAACTTTACGATTTCCCTCTAATGTTTTAAAAACTGGAAATTTCAATATTTTGCATGACGAGGTTGTTGGTTCTTTTGTTTCCCTTCCAGAGCAAATTGTTCCGTTATCTGGTTTTGAGAATGTCGATGAAGGATTTAATGATAGAAAAAGAACATCTTTCTTTACTGCAGTTCCTGAAGTATGGAATAGTATTTACTTTTCATTGAGTAAATTTGATATTGTACTGGACGATAACAATTCAATACGAAGTTTTCCATCAACTGATTTTACTTTTCTCAGAAATTTAGGTATCGAAGGTGGTAAGCGTTATACCGCAAAAATTGATCTTATAGAATCTCCATTAATTTTTGGAGGAGTGTCTTGGGCTCGAGAGAATTTATATAGAAATGAGAGTGGCAGAAATCCATATAGATTTTATCATCAAAATAAGCAGACGAATGATTTTAGAAGTTATTTTTCATTTAAAGGGCACATTCCAGGAAAATGGGGTAGCACAATAATCGATAATCAGCGTGATCCTTGTGCGTTAGTGCATCCTGCCCATCGCTGGATGACACCATCCAAATCATCCATTAATGAATTAACAAAGAATTCATCAGGGGTTGTAATTAATGGTCTTCTTCCTACAGTATTATGCAATCTTTTGTTTGGATTAGGGGGACAACAGAAGCTTAATGCAACATATGGCCCTAACTTTATCCAGTATAATACCGCATCTGGAATAAATCCAATATATCCCTCATCTTCAAATATTTTAAGGTTTTATTATAATGGATATGATTTAATAAGCTTAAATGTACTTGGTGATGGATGGGTGAACTTAAATTTAGGAAATAGCTATGGATTGGCAACTGGACTATGGACTGACGAGTAAGGCGTGAATCTACTATCTTTGTTGGGGGCAGGTGCATGGGGGTATTTCGGAACTACGAGGTCTGTATTATTGTCTTCACCTATTGCAACAGGAATAAATTCTCGACATCTTATAAATCTAGATTTGGTAGGTATAAATTTATTATCATCTCCACTTCAAAATATAAGATGCATACGTAATCCTGCTTGGGAAGTGCTTTCACAGATGCCTGATTATAATCCTGAACCCAATTTAATTTAAATATAAAGTGCTTAGTTAAATTTTTTCTACCTATGATCAAATGGTTGGTTTAGTGTGAAAGGCGGATTATCCCATAGATTCGCCTTTTAATCGAAAAACCTGATGCAGTTAATGCATCAGGTTTTTAATGTACCCAGCGCCGGAGTCGAACCGGCACATCCGAAGATATTGGTGTTTGAGACCAACGCGTCTACCAATTCCGCCAGCTGGGCAAGCTGTTTCTTTTTCGACGTTGCAAATATATATTTATTCTATTTTAATTGCAAAAAAATATATAGAATAAGCATTGTGTAAAGTGTAAAGTTCTTAATCACAACGCTTATATTTTATATCATTTTATTTATTTTCTTTTGTTTGCACATTTTCCTTCAATGGAATCAATTCATATGTACGTGATGGCTTATACTTCATTGTCCATAAAAATGGAAATAAGAAAAATACTCCACCAACTATAGCGCCTACATCGGCTTGCTCACTTCGTGAAAATGTAGTAGTAAATGGTTCAAAGCCTTCTTTCTCTAATTTTATAGTAGTCGTAGTGCCAACGATTTTGGTGTCTTTGTGGGAATAAGGTGTAGTACCGACAGCTTCACCGTCTAGGTAAACCTTCGCTCCAGCAGGAGTAGTATTTATTAATGTTGTACTTGCACAACTTGCGAACAACAAAGCAGATGCTGCAAATAATGAAATCGATTTTGAGTACTTAATATTCATTTAATTTTATATTAGTTAATGATGGCGTGAAGGTAAAGATTCATTTTTAATCTTAGCGATTTTTTTTTGAGATTTTATTTAACAATTTGTTTGTAAAATAAAAGAGCCTTCTTATTTAAGAAGGCTAAGTACCCAGCGCCGGAGTCGAACCGGCACATCCGAAGATATTGGTGTTTGAGACCAACGCGTCTACCAATTCCGCCAGCTGGGCAAGCTGTTTTTGTTGTTTCGACAGTGCAAATATAGTGTTTACCCTTACATTGCCAAAGAAAAAAGTTGTATTGAATTTAAACTACTTGATAATGAGTTTGAAAATTTTAATTCAATCTAACTACCAACAGAAAAGCCAGCTTTTTTAAGCTGGCTTTTCGATAGTTTTAAAATATTCCTAATGTGCACTTAATTGATTTTTCTTTTCTTCATCAAATGAAGCTTCCAATTCTGCTAACTTTTTCTTTCCATATGCCACTCGTGTAATCACAACGAATAATACAGGTACAATGAAAATGGCTAAGAACGTAGCTGCCGTCATACCACCAAATACGGTCCAACCAATAGTCTGGCGTGAGGCAGCTCCTGCACCAGTAGACAACATCAATGGAATGATACCTAAGATAAATGCAAGAGAAGTCATTATGATTGGTCGCAAACGTAATTTCACTGCATCTATAGTAGCATCCAACAAAGGCATACCTATATCCACGCGTTCTTTGGCAAACTCAACAATCAAAATGGCATTCTTCGCTGCAAGACCTATAATCGTAACAAGACCTATCTGAGCGAAAATATTATTATCTAATGATGGAATAAACATCAATGTCAGAATCGCTCCAAATATACCTAGAGGTACAGAAAGGAGTATAGAGAATGGTACTGACCAACTTTCATATAGTGCAGCTAATAGCAAGAACACGAATAAAATACACAAGGCGAAAATTTGTATAGTTTTCGAACCTGATTGTTTTTCTTGCAAGGATAACCCTGAGAATTGGTAATCATAGCCTGCCGAAAGGGTTTCTACGGCTACCTCTTCCAATGCCTTGATTACATCACCTGAACTGTAACCTGGAGCCGCACTACCAGATAAATCAATACTTCTAAAGATATTGTAGTGGTTGATGATGGAAGGCATGGTCGTAAGTTCATAGCTTACCAATGTGCCCATAGGGACAGGATTACCTTGTACATTTTTGACATACAATTTATTAATATCCTCAATATTCATACGGTATTCGGTATCTGCTTGTGTTACCACACGGAAATTACGTCCGTATTTCGTGAAGTCATTTACATAGCTACTTCCTAAATAAGATGATATAGTCGAATAAATATTCGCAATCGGAACCCCCATACGTTTAGCTTGCTCACGATTAACTTCCAATTTGTAGTTTGGCGAATTCGAGTTAAATAAGGTGTAAGCCATGCCAATCTCAGGACGTTGATTTGCCGCGGCTAAGAATTGAGCTACTTGGGCTTCGAACTGTTTGATATCTACAGTTTGTAAATCTTGAATTTGCATCGAGAAACCACCTGTAGAACCCAGCCCTGGTATTGCAGGAGGAGTCACTGCAAGTATACGAGCTTTGGAAAAAGTAGCATATTTAGCCATGATGGCACCAGTTATTTCGCTAGCTGTTCGCGTACGCTCACTCCAAGGTTGCAAGGAAACGAACAATGAACCACCATTTGATTTGAATGATCTATTCAAAATATTGATACCCGAAATGGATGTTACGTATTTGATTTCAGGGAAATCTTTGCGTAATTCGATTTGCAATTCTTCCAATAAAGCTTCTGTACGAGTAGATGAAGAACCTTCTGGTAAGGTCACACCTGCGAAGAACATACCGCCATCTTCTGTTGGAATAAATCCTGTAGGTTTTGTTTGGAACATCCAGCCTGTACCGATGAAGATACAAAGCAACAGAATTAACATAAGAGGAGCGGCTTTGATCGCTTTTTGAACACCCTTCGAATATCTGTATGTTACTTTTTCAAACCACAAGTTGAATTTATAGAAGAATTTATTCAGTCCTCTTGATTCTTTAGTTACAGCTGTTGGTTTTAACATTATAGAACATAATGCTGGTGTCAGTGTCAATGCAATAAATGCCGATAACATTACAGATACTGCAATAGTAATTGCAAACTGTTGATACAATTGACCGACCATTCCAGGGATAAATCCAACGGGAACAAATACTGCTGCTAATATCAAGGCAATGGCAATTACAGGTGCTGTAATATCTTTCATCGCCCTACGTGTTGCTTCTTTAGCAGACATTTTGTAATGGTCGATATAATGTTGAACTGCTTCTACTACAACAATTGCATCATCCACTACAATACCAATTGCCAAAACGAAAGCCAGCATTGTCAAGTTGTTGATGGAAAATCCAAAAATGGTAAAGAAAATAAATGTACCCACTATGGATACAGGTATAGCCAATACAGGAATCAATGTTGCTCTCCAGCTCTGTAAAAAGAAGAAAACAACAATTGTAACCAATAATAGGGCTTCGATTAAGGTATGTATAACGGATTCAATAGACGCATTTACCACAGAAACCGTTTCGTACCCGATAACATAATCGACATCTTCAGGAAATGATTCTTTTAGTTTATCCAATGTTTGGTAAATACCTTCAGCTGTCTGTACGGCATTACCTCCAGGCGTTTGATTAATCATCATACCCGTTGAACGTAAACCATTAACTTTGGTCGTTGTTCCGTAGTTAAATTGTCCAAGCTCAACACGCGCTACATCTTGTAAAAGAACTAAAGAGCCATCAACATTGGTTTTGACAACAATATTCTCGAAATCTTCAACTTCGGATAAATCTGAATCCGTAATAACCGGATATTCAAATACAGTAGATGATTCCTGAGGGCGACCACCTACAGATCCACCAGGAATACGGATATTTTGCTCCGCAATCGCAGCAGAAACATCAGCAGGAGTCATGTTAAGATTTGCCAATTTATTAGCATCCAACCAAACACGCATAGAGAATGGCTGACCGAATGCTGTCACATCACCTACTCCGTTTACACGCATTAAGGCATCTTTGACATATAAACTCGCGTAATTGGCTAAAAATTTATCGTCACGCGTTCCGTTTGGAGAAACCAATGAAACCAACATTAGGATATCGGAATTGGCTTTACGTGTAGTCACACCAAGTCGACGTACGGCTTCAGGAAGTGAAGGTTCTGCGATACCGACACGGTTTTGTACATCCAGCGTCGCAATATCAATATCTGTTCCTACCTCAAAAGTCACGGTAATCTGTGATTGCCCATTAGACATACTATTTGAAGACATGTAGATCATGCCCGGTGTACCATTGATTTGACTTTCGATAGGTGTCGTAACAGTCTGCTCCACGGTTTGCGCATCAGCACCCGTATAGTTTGCCGTCACAGTTACTGTAGGCGGTGCAATGGATGGATATTGACTGATAGGTAAGGTCGTAATACAGATGGCTCCAATGATTGTAATCAATATGGAGATAACCATCGCGGTTACTGGCCTTTTTATAAATACTTCTGAAATCATTCTTCTTTATTTAAAGTTTTGGCAAATATTATTGTTTGTTTGTAACTGGAGCTTCGGATACTTTCGTCCCTGGACGTAATGCAGCAGCACCATCCAAGACTATTTTTTGACCTGCCTCAAGACCAGAAGTAATCACTACTTTGTCCTCGATTTTATTACCCAGGCTCACTTGTCTCAATTCTACCTTACTGCTATCATTAACTGTATACACGTTGAATACACCCAATTGTTCAAATACGGCTTTGTAAGGAATCACAATTTCCTCTTGAGCAGAAGTGCTCGCTACATTCAAGGTAGTATTCATTCCTGCGCGAAGCGTATTCGCATTATTTGCAAAAGATGCACGTACTTTCAATGTACCTGTTTGGCTATCTACCGCACGGTCAATTGTAGAAATGCGACCTGGTTCGGCATAACGTGATCCATCAGGTAAGCTCGCATAGATTTCAGAACCTGAAGCGTTTGCTTGTAATTTGGTGAATTCCGCAATATCTCTTTCATTGATTTGAAATTCTACCGCAATAGGATTTGTCGAAGAAATCGTATTTAATAGCGTAGAACCCGCGCTTACCAAAGCACCGTTTCTTACTTGTGAAATACCAACACTACCCGAGAATGGTGCTGTAATCACCGAACGTTGTAAGTTCGTTTTTGCCATCGTCAAAGCCGCTTCTGCTGCCTGCACTTGTGCTTTTTGGTTGTTCACATCCGTGAATGCATAATCTAGAGTTTGTTTAGCAATCGCATCTTTCTCCGCTAAGGTTTGGTAACGTTGTAAATCTTTTTGAACGCGTTCTAAATTTGCTTTTGCAATAGCCAAATTCGCTTTAGCCTGATCTACTGCTGCTTGGTAGCGTGTACGATCGATTTCATATAGACGTTGGCCTTTGTTTACAAAAGCACCATCTGCTACATAAATATTTGTAATATATCCCGTTACTTCTGCGCGAATTTCTGTTTCTTGCAATGCAACTACGCTTGCTGGATAGCCCTTTATACCTGTTACAATTTCTTTACTCACCACAACGGTACTTACAGGTGTAGCCACATCTGCTTGCAGCGCTTGAGCAGCTTGTTGTTTGTTGTCATTTGAATTACAAGATTGTGCTAACAATCCTGAACTTATTACTAAAGCCGAAAATAATTGCGTTTTATTCATTGTGTATATAGTCTAAGTAGGTTGTTTTAATTTGTTGTATTTACAGTTCCCAATGCTTTTTGAATATCTAGTTTGCTAACTAATACAGCGTATAAGGCATTCAAGTAGTTTAATTGTGACGTTTTTAAGTCTGTTTCAGCCGTCATCAACTCCAAGTAAGTTTTGACGCCTGCGTCGTATTGCAATTTGATGGTATTGTAGACTTCTTCCGAAAGTTCCATATTACCTTTTGCGTTACGCCATTCGTTCATATTGGCACGGTAAGAAGCCATCGCTGCGGAATATTGCGCACTGATTTGATTTTCTAAATTCTGTAAATCCAATTCTAAACGCGCTTCTTGCAATTCGGATTTACGTATTTCGTGAATACGCTTACCACCTTGAAATATTGGTACAGACAAACTCAAACCTACATTCGAAGAAGGGATATTGTCATTATACAAATTTGAAAAATCATTATTTCGATAATTCAAACCGTAATTCGCATATACATTCAATCGTGGTAAGAAATTCCACTTTTGGTATTGCGTATTCAGTTTTTGAATTTCCTGCAAATTTTGGATTTGCTTAAATTCTACTCGATTCGCAACTTGTAATAGTTCTGCTGTATCCAATAAAATATAACTTTCCATGCTTTGGTTAGCAAAAGACAAAGACACATTTTCTTGGGTAGGAATATTTAAAATAGATTTAAGGAAATCATATTTGAACTTACGATTCTCTATGGCAGATTTTAAACTTGCTTTAGCATTGTTTAATGAAATTTGCGCTCTTTTGAAATCGGTTTTATCCACCAAACCTACTTCATAGCGCGAAGTAGCTTCTGTCAATTGACGCTCTAAGCGTGCAATATTTTCACTGATAATTTTAATCTGTTCCTCGCTCGTCAAGATGTCGTAATAGGCTTTACTCACATCCACGATCGTATTTATTTTAGTGCTTTCTACATTCAAGTCATTTCTTTCGCGTACAAATTTAGAAGCTCTGGAAGCTTGAAAAAGTTGAGGGCTAATTATAGATTGTTCGGCTTGAAATGTCAAGGCACTATTATTTTTTTGTCCCATTTTAACGTCATTTCCACCAATATTTACTGTCGGTATCTGAATGGTATGGGCATAACTACCCGTGGCATTAATTTGTGGCAACCAACCGGAAAGGGCAGAAGCGATTTCTTTTTCGCCTATTTCTTTATCCAATTGCGCTTGTTTGAGTTCGATTTTGTTTCGCAAAGCGTAATCAATCAAATCATCAAGTGTCGCGTTATTTCCTAATTCTGTGGTCGACTGCGCTAGCGCCGAGCCCGAAAGAGCACATAATAAAAGGGGAAGAAGATATTTAAATCTATATTTCATAGTAACTAATTGTTTTTTATTCCAGTCCAGATGATGTCAATCAAATCTGTCAATTGTTGTTCATTATGTTCTGTTTTACCATATACAATAGTTTTTGCGTAGGTTATCGCTGCGCCAATATATGCTGCGCAGATTATTTTCTCGTCCAACGGTTTGATGAAGTTTTCCTCAATTCCACGTCTTAAAAAATCCATAAAAGTATTCTGTGCATATGGACCATCTTCGGATTCTTTTGCACGCAACATAGCGTTGTAAGGGGAATTGTAAAACTGTTCGAAAAAACATGAATATTCACGTTGATGAATATGAAACATGCTAAAGCTTCTAAATACCGAATAGAACTGCTCTTTGTAAGTCATGTCTTGATTAACATGTTTGAATATGTATGCATACAGTTCTTTTCTGCAATATTCAAATAGCGCGAGTATTAGTTCATCTTTGGATGGAAAATAATGGTAAATGGTACCAATGGCAACATCGGCGTGTTTGGCAATCTGGCTCATGGGTGTGCCGTGAAAGCCATTATCTTTTATAAGATGCAAAGTGCTCTTAAAGATACTGTCTATTTTGTCTGTAAATTGAACGTTCATTCGGTTACAAATGTAAGAATTGTAAATACGCCCGAATGTCAAATTCTTGTTATATTAAAAGACCTATTTAAGCTCCCATGTTAAATAATTGTTAAAACAACGAAAACACTTGCATAGTGTATAGATTACACTTATATTTGTGCTATCATAATTTAGGTTTATAATTGGTTAGTAAAGGTTTTCATTCTCCCCGTTTGAAAACCTTTCTTTTTTTATACCGTAACTAAATTAGTATAAAATGACACCCTCAGAATTTGTTTTAATATGATTTAAAACCCGCATGTGTATTTTGTGAATAATGTAATTACTCCATAGTTTCCAATATACAGCTGGCTTTATATTATGATAATACCATGTAGTTCCTTCTAATCTAGTTTTACCATTATTCAATTTAGTAAGTTTAAATTGCCCTTCTTTAGATATAAAATAATCATGTAGGTGTGGTGCATCGATGTCCCAAAAGCTCAATTCTTTCATAGGTGCAGGTTGATCTAACACATTAAACTTGAGAAGCTCGAATTCGTTCCATACTGTTATTGGTTCGACAAAACTTCCTGTGGTAAAATTGCAATATCGAATAGCACCTACACCGTCTCCAATTATTTTAGCATTTATAGGATATGAAATTCCTGATTTGAATATCAATTCATTTGGTTTCGTTAATTCTGGAAATTCGATAACATTTTTCCAGACTTCTTCTGGTGTTGCGTTTATGTCAATATAGGATACAACAGAAGTGAGATCTGGGAAGTTTTTGTGTTCTATAAAAGCCGTCGTAGGAATAAGGCATATACTGACAAGTAGTAAGAGAGAGCTTTTTGTTTTACCATTATCGACAAATAAGTAGCCTATGTAGCTGCCAAGCCATGTTAAAATTATTGCTAAAGGCAATACCATTAGGATACAAATTAGACCTTCGATAGCAAAAAGAAATAAACCAAAAAGTAAAAATGTGAGACTAATAAAACTATATTGTGCAGAATTTTTCTTTGAAATGCCTTTTTTAATGCCGTATAATATAGTTGTGGAAATTCCTATATACAAAGGTGTTAATATAAAGAGCGCAATTCCATACTCTCCAATTCCATAAATACCCCAAATTGTAATCAATCCAGCTAAGAGAGTGGATGTAAGTATAGCAAACCACTTTCTTTTTTGATCGTTTTCAGGAATTACATTAATCATTTGATATTCTTATTAGATTATAAATATACCAAATGAATAAATAAACGATGTGATTATTTATAATCTTTCAATCCCAGAGCAACTTCTTCTTGGGTAAAGGTGGAGTCAGAATCTCCAAAATGCGTCGTGACGTAAGTAAGAATATAGGCAATATCTAAATCGGTAAGTGTAGGATTTGCTGGCATAGCTTGGTTGTATTTCTCACCATTCACTACTATTTCTCCAGATAAACCGTGCTTGATAATGTTAGCAAGTTTATTTCTGTTGTCGTTAAGATACTTTTGGTCGGTCAATGGTGGGTATAATTTGCCAAGACCTTCACCCTTAGCACCGTGACAATTTTGGCAATGTGCGCGGTAAAGCTTCTGTCCATTGACAGCATACTGCGCTGTCTGAATATTTAAGTTGTTATTATGACAAGATGATAATTGCGTAAATCCAATTATCATCAAGCCAAAAATAAGCAGAGTATAAATAATTTTCATTCTATTTATATTCTGCTAATAAGATATCCATATCTTTTAATAGTTTTTCCGTCTCTTCTTCGATTGTCCCATCATAGACGCCGCGAATGTGTTTATTGTGATCAATCAAAACCAAATAACCCGAATGATCATAACCACCAGCTACATTTTCGTCTTCTTTTGTGAAAACTAAATATTTATCTGAAATACCATAAATGTCAGCTTTAGAGCCGTTAACAAATTGCCATTGATCGTTGTCAACCCCCAATTTAGTTGCGTAGGATTTCAACACATGTGGATGGTCATGTTTGAAATCTATACTATGTGACAAGAAAGAAACGCCTTCATTTCCTTTGTATTTTGTGTATGCTTTCAGCAAATTGCGTTGCATAGTAGGGCAAATACTTGGGCAGTGGGTAAAGAAAAAGTTAGCTACATAAATCTTGTTGTCGAAGTTTTTGTCACTTATCAGAACGCTATCTTGATTCAAAAATTCAAAACTTGGAATCGTTGGATAAATAGTGTCAATCACCGTTTTTCCATCAACAACTTTCTCTACAGTATCACGATCGCCAATGATGGGTAATTTTTTTGTATTGGATTCACAAGCTAAAAAAACAAGGGAAGCGGCAGCTAAAGCTAAAACATTTCTTATCATATCGTATTAAAATTTACCCAATTTTGTATTGCTTTCTAAAGAAACATCTTCAAATTGTTTCTTCATGATTTTGACTTTTTCGATTTCTGCTTTTTGATAAGCAACATCCGTGCTGTCTGGCGCGTAATCTCTCATCCAAGTCATCATATTATCCGTAGCATCTTCAAGATTTGTTTTCAAGGCTTCTAAATCTGATTTCACTACTGCCGTATCCAAGCTTTTATCCTTTTGTGCTAGACTAGCTAGATTTTCTAAAATAGAATCAATTTTTAATGTCGCACGATCAAAACTTGAAATCTGTGGCATGATCTCATCATGAATTTTGATTGCTTCATCTGCGAATTGCTGATGTTGCGTGGCATCTTTTGTGGATTGTTGTTGACAACTGCTTAATAATGCAAAGCCAACAAATGCTGCTAGAATAATTTTTTTCATACGTGTACAGTTTATGCTGTTTTAATTTTTTCTCTGTGTAAATGCTTTAGTTTGCTAAAGTCAAATGTCAAATCTCGGATATAAATTTCATTTTGGCAAACCGCACATTTTACACCTTTCATGTCAAAAACTTCTGTTGTAAAAGTTTTGATTACCTTGCCGTTTTTTTTAATTGTTTCAAAAGCTTCATTGATCTCATCCTCATCCAATTGAATGCGGTAAGTTAAATCCGTAGTTCCAGGTTTTAAATAATCTATTTTTGCAGATTTCAACCAAGCTACCGTTTTTTTTAACCCTTTTTGTTTGAATAATTGATCCAATAAAATGGAATGCATAGGATCTAATGCAGAGAAAATCGTTCCTCCAAAAACTGTTTTGTTGGAATTGATATTCAAAAAGCTTTTGTAAATCTTAACCTCTGCACCTCTAAAATTGTCGTATATTTTCTTCACCCAAATGCGCTGAAAGACAAATGGAGGATATGTACGCAAAACCCACTTAAGACTTGTTGGCGATAATTTCATGCGCCAAAATTACGATTATTTGCAAAGACAATCGTCAAATATCCGCAATATGTTGTTTAAAATAATTATGTGTGCTATCTTTCGGTTCTAATTAACCTAATCATGGAAGGAAAAAGCAACGTCGCTTTGTTGGTTACCGTAGCCGCACTTGGCTACTTCGTCGATATTTACGACCTCATTATATTTTCTATTGTGCGAATAAAATCTTTTCAAGACATCGGTGTGCCAGAAGAACTCATGCGCAGCAAAGGCGAATTTGTCTTGAATATGCAGATGGGAGGCTTGTTGTTGGGTGGTTTGATTTGGGGTGTTATAGCAGATAAATATGGACGCATTAAAGTGCTGTTCGGCTCGATATTGATGTATTCTTTAGCCAATATTTACAATGGTTTTGTGCAAGATGTCAATACCTATGCGATTATACGTTTTATTGCAGGGATTGGTTTGGCAGGTGAACTTGGTGCAGGAATTACTTTGGTCAGTGAAAGTATGCCGAAAAATAAACGTGGCTACGGGACGATGATCGTGGCTGGCGTTGGTGTGTTGGGGGCTATCTTGGCGTATTTCGTGTCCGAATGGTTTGATTGGCGTACGGCTTATTTTGTCGGCGGTGGAATGGGTTTACTTTTATTGTTGATGCGTGTGGGCACGTTTGAATCTGGATTATATACAAAAGCGGCTACACAAGAACATGTTAAAAAAGGAAGTTTAAAACTATTATTTGCTAGCAAAGAGCGTATTGTACGCTATATCTATTGTTTGTGTATTGGATTGCCTATTTGGTTTGTAGTAGGCGTTTTGGTGACGCAATCTCCTGAAATTGGGAAAGCATTGGGAGCACCAGTTTTGCTAAGCGCAGGAAAAGGTGTTTTGTTTACCTACTTGGGTATTTCTGTTGGGGATTTTATGGCTGGGTTGCTCGCGCAATGGCTCAAATCACGTAAAAAAGTCGTCTTTATTTGCCAAATTATGATTATCCTGACTTCCATTTGGTATTTGACGAGTGAGGGTATTACAGAAAATAAATTTATGTGGCTTGCATTTCTAATGGGGCTAGGCGTAGGGTATTGGGCAACTTTTGTGACCATAGCGGCTGAGCAATTTGGAACAAATCTACGTGCAACTGTGGCAACTACAGCACCCAACTTTGTACGTGGTGCTTTAATTCCATCGACTATTCTATACGGCTTCTTAGTCAATCAATGGGGAATTATTACAGCTGCTATTGTGACGCTAGTCTTGCTAAGCGGAATTGCGATCTTTGCACTCTCGAAACTTAAAGAAAGCTTTGATAAGGATTTAAATTATAATGAGGAGTAAAACGTTTACAAGAGTACGGTAGTGAATGTCTTTTTTGTACATTGGAGGAAAAATTATTAATTATGAAAATGTTTATTGTTTTGCAGGTTTTATTGTTTATAATATTAGCTTGTTCAAAAAAATCGGATCAAATATTAAAAACAGAAGAAATTATTACGAATTCAGTTTGGAAGAAAAGTGATTTAACAACTGAATCAGTATTTGGAGAAGGAGTATATTTGAAATTATTATTTAACAAATCTTCTAATTACGAAATAATAAGATATAGAAATAATAGCTATTTAGGAATTACACAAAAAGGTAAATATGAGATTAGTAAAGATGTAGTGACCCTCAATTATACTATTCAAAATGAGGAAATTTCATTGAAATATAAGTTATTAGATGATAAAACATTAGCTTATGTTAAATCAAACGGGAGGGTGTAAAGTCAACTGTGTCACACAAATTATTTATATATTAGACACAGTAGATGGACAAAGAGAAATTTGATTTTGAACGCTTCAAAGAGGAAGCGATGGAAAGGCTTTTACGAAGGCAAAAAAAATGGGTGGTACAAACGGTCTTTTTGCACCTATGTTGAAACACCTTCTGGAAAGTATGTTGGAAGGTGAGCTTGATCACCATCTTTTAGAGAGTAAAGCCTCTGGAGAGCCTAATCGTAAAAATGGTAAGGCAAAAAAAACAGTAAGGAGCCTTCAATCGGGTCACTTTGAATTGGAGAGTGGACGAGACCGGAATGGCACTTTTGACCCAAAGATTGTCGCGAAGCGTCAACTTATCATCACCGAAGAGTTGGAAGACAGTGTTTTAGCGATGTATGCTCGAGGAATGAGTACTCGTGACATATCCGGCTATGTCCAGGAAATGTATGCCATGGATATCTCGGCAACTGAAATTTCTCATATTACGGATAAAGTTATACCGGCCATGAACGAATGGCGCAATCGTCCTTTGGAATCCATTTATCCATTTGTTTTCCTCGATTGTATGCACTTCAAAGTTAAAGAAAACGGGAGTGTACAGAGTCGCGCGGTTTATAATATCTTAGGAATCAATAAAGAAGGAAAGAAAGACCTGATTGGGATCTATCTTTCGGAAAATGAAGGTGCAAAATTCTGGTTGTCTGTTCTTACTGATCTACAGCAGCGCGGAGTGGAAGATATTTTGGTTGCCTGTGTAGACGGTCTCAAAGGATTTCCCGAAGCAATAGCTACAGTCTTTCCCCAGACGCAAGTACAGCTCTGCATCGTACATCAGATTCGCACCAGTTTACGTTATATTCCAGAAAAGGACAAAAAGGCTGTTACAGCTGACTTAAAACCTGTTTATAAAGCTAATAATCAGGATCAAGGCTATGATAATTTGTTAGCGTTTGAAGAGAAATGGGGTAAAAAATATCCACTTGCAGTCAAGGGATGGTTGGACAACTGGGGTAATCTCTCTACTTATTTTGAGTATTCACAGGAAATACGTAAAGCTATTTACACCACAAATGCTATCGAAGCTATGCACCGACAAATCAGAAAAGTAACAAAAACAAAAGGGGCATTTACGTCAGATCAAGCATTATTAAAGCTTGTTTACCTTGAGGTTAAAGATATCTCTAAAAAATGGACTATGCCTATCCACAACTGGGGCTTGACAATGCAACAATTACACATTAAATTTGAACATAGAGTTAAAGCCTTCGGCAACTCCAATTAGGGGTCGCACACGAGGCTTACAGCCTCTTAGTACGAACCCTAATTGGAGTCCAATGACACAGTTCGCTTTACACTACCTCAAACGGTGAAATTTCTAATTTACCTGAAGATTTTTATAGAAAAGAATAGTTATGATAGTCAAGTGTTTTAAAATCGAAATAAAGGATTCCTACCTATCCGGACACTTTTTGCAACGTTTTCCTCTTTTATATTTCTTGCAACATTTCTTTAGGGCACAACATGAAAAATCAGCAAAGGGATTAAATCCTTTTGCTGATTCTTTTATATCTGTAATTAAACAATTGTCTTGATTCAACTCACTTTGCATGCTCATACTACAAAGATAGTTATTTAGAATGATTTTAAATTAAACAAAGTTTAATTTTTCTCTTACCTCTTGGGAAATTAATTCTGTTGCCGAATTAATTATTTCCGGATCGTCTGTGTTGTTGATTATAACTTTGTCCGTATGCTCTCTGTAGGGCAGAAGGTAAGTATTGTAGGAAGGTACCACATGATTTATCCATTTGTACATCACATCATCATGATCGTAACCACGCTCCAACAAATCACGCTTTAAGCGTCGTTCTAACGCTACATCCTCATTGGCATCCAAAAAAATACGATAATCCAACAATTCGTTCACCTCTTCGTAGTGGAAAATAAATAATCCTTCAACAATCAAAATCGGTGCGGGCTTAATCTCAAGCACTTTAGGTTTGATGTTGGGATTATTAAATGTGTATTCTTCCTTATGAATAGTCTTGCCATCGAATAGATCTTTGATGTCCATATAAAAAGCTTGACGATCAATTGCTGTAGGCAAATCAAAGTTGTATAATCTATTTTCTTCCTGTGTCTTAGTATTGGCAGGAATATAATAATCATCTTGCGAGATTAACGTAATATCCGATTCAGCAAAATGATTTAAAAAACTTTTAAGAAAAAATGTTTTGCCAGATCCACTACTTCCAGCGATACCAATTACGTATGGTTTGTCCATTTAATGTATTTAATGAAAAATTCTTAATTCAAGGGTACGCCGTAAGTGATTTCGACTTGGAATCTTTTGTCCAAGATACCAATCGATGATGCTACAGATTTTGATAGAATAACTATTGCCCCTTGTGTGTCGTGATTGTCGTTAAATTTTCCGACAACTTTTGCAAAGGTAACACTTCTATTCATAGGATTTGTAATTTTTAGAATAGTTCCGATTGGAGCGGTCTTGTGCAAAGCCAAACTCGTGTTTCCATCATTTTCCAAATCGCTAAGCCATACGCCAACACCTTTTTCTTTGTTCTCACGAATACCGTATTTATTTGGTTTGAAAGCAGAATCATCGATAGGATTGTTTTCTTCGATTTCTTCCACAATGGGTTCGATCGCAACAATTTCAGGCTCTTCTTCAGGCAATGCGTGATTTGGGATTTTTAGGATTTGTCCTTCTCTCAAACTATCCGAAGTCAAATTATTTATACGTTTGATATCAGGGACTGAAATTCCGAATCGACGAGAAATAGCAAAAAGTGTTTCACTTTTTCCAACTTTATACTCGGTGATTTCGTTCGGATTCATCAATACAGGCGTATTATTTTGTCTGTTCTGTGTATTAGTAGTAGCTACTGGTGACGCTGTCGGTAAAGTCGGGCGTGTCTCAATCGCTGCACCACGTGGTATACGAACAGAATCGCCTACGCGTAGATTTTTCTTGTTGTTGGCAGCCATGATTTCATTGACAGGCACGCCATATATGCGACTAAGCTGATAGTATGTTTCTTTGGATGCTAATTTGTGAATTACAAATCTTTTACCATTAATATTTTCAGTTCGGATAGAATCCAAAGGAATTTCTAATGTCGAATTGACCGTCAAATCTATGGATTTAGCATGTCCAAAAGTTGGAATTGCTAAGCCGAAAACAAATAGAAAAGTTAATTTATGATACGTTTTAATAGTTTTGTTCTGCTTCATATCTTACAATTATACTAAATAGGAGGAAATTTTCATTTTATTACTTGATAAAAAGAAAATATGCTCTTTGACAGTGAAATAGGGCTGAGGGATTAATTTGTCCATTTCTTCTATTATAAGTTTACTGTCATATAATTCATTCTTTGAGGATAATGAAAGGTTCAAATTATATGTGTTAGCTGTTTGCGTATGGTAAGACCACAAGAATAAATCGCGATAGGGCTGTAGCCAAATTTGATCTATATATGAAATGTTGTTGAGGAAGGACGGTAATTTTCCTTGAAAAGGAATAGGATAATGAATATCCCGTAATGGGAAAAGTGTTTCGCCTTCGTACTTATTTGTGATTTCACCTGTCGGAATATCAATGTAAAAACTTATACCCGATGGTATCGAGCGATGAAAAGCCTGAATGGTATTTTGATAGACATCTTTGATCACATATTCCATATAGGTAAAAACGGACGTTCGAGTATGGATATGTACAACTTGAATACCTGCCTGAATGGGTGAATAGTCACCGAATCTTTTCAGAATAAGGTAATCACCTTGAATATCTTCTAATGTCCATTCGCGCGAATCCACTTCATACTGTTCTAAAGTGTATGCACCGTCAAAGTTAAAAACCGAAAAAATAGGAAGGGTGGAGTCTGGATTACGACTTTCTACAGCAATCTGAGCATGGGCACAATCGACCTCAATCTTCCATATAGGAAAAGGAAAGTTTCTTTCGAATGCTTTATTTATTGTATATTTATTCATACCAATGCTTAGAAATATGCTACACAAATTTACTAAATCTATTCTTTTATTTGCTTTTTTAATTCTAGCTTTTGTATCGCAGGCACAATCCATTTACAAGACGGAGCTTAAAGAAGACGTCGGACCGAACTCTTGGCGCATCATCAAAAAGTCTTATGATCAAGCGATTTTGGATAAAGCAGATTACTTTTTGATAGAGATGAATACTTTCGGTGGAGCTGTAAATTTTGCAGATTCTATTCGAACTTTGCTGCTAAATTCCCAAATAAGAACTATAGTATATATTAATAATAATGCGGCTTCCGCTGGCACATTAATATCGTTGGCGTCAGATTATATCTTTATGCAGACTGGCGCTTCTATAGGCGCCGCGAGTGTGGTCAATCCGCAAGGGGAAGTTATGCCCGAAAAATATCAATCGTATATGCGTGGATTAATGCGCGCTACGGCAGAGGCAAAAGGTAGAGATCCCAAAATTGCTGAGGCATTTGTTGATCCGACAGTTTCTTTGCCCGAGTGGAAAGAGGACGGTAAAATCCTAACGTTCACAGCTTCTGAAGCGGTAAAAGCTAATGTGATAAATGCGGAGGTGAAAAATGAAAAAGAAGTTTTCCAACAATTGGCTATTAATGCGCCAAAAGTGACGGCTTACCAAAAAACTACTATCGATCATATCATTGGTTTCTTAGTTAATCCTTTAATTAGTGGTTTATTGATTGTTGGGATAATTGCAGGTATATATTTTGAGTTGCAAACCCCAGGAATTGGTTTTGCGATGGTGCTAGCAATAATTTGTGCATCCTTATTTTTTGCACCATTATATTTGCAAGGATTGGCGGATCATTGGGAGATTGCTATATTCGTCATTGGTGTTGTATTGCTCGCCCTCGAAGTGTTGGTCATACCTGGATTTGGTGTAGCTGGTATTTTGGGTATAATTCTAGTTCTTTGTGGACTTTCATTTTCGATGTTATCGAATGAATTTCTTGATTTTAAAATATCTAAACCTGGTTTGTTAATGAATTCTTTTTTAATTGTAATAGGATCAATGGTCTTATCTGTCGTGTTAATGGTCATTTTTGGAAAGAACCTATTGCAATCCTCAACCTTCAAGCGATTGGTATTGGAAGATGAGCAACGTGCAGATACAGGATATACTTCGTCAGTACCAAAAGTTAACCTACTTAATAAGAATGGAATTGCACGTACAGTTCTACGTCCATCGGGCAAAATTGAAATTGATGGTGTATGGTACGATGCTGTTGCACTAGATGGATTTATTGATATGGGCGAGTCAGTTTACGTCGAGAAGCACGAAAACTATAATTTGTTTGTTCGTCGCCTCTCAGATAAACCGCAAACTACATAATTATAAAATAAAAGGGCTTGATTATTTCAAGCCCTATAATAAATAGTGTAGTGTGATTTTAAGATTTTTTACCTGTCGCAATCTGCAAACCAAGTTTTCCCATCTTTTGTATAAGATATGTTCAAATTTGATGCCGAAATAGATATTGTACCTAATGCACCGCCTTCGAATATTATAACATTACCTTCACCTTTTTCCATTTTTATACCATTCAATGAAGGAATACCATCAGAAAAATTGAAGTTATATGTATCTCCAACTTTAGCGACGCGTACAGACCCATTTGTAGAACTTTTAACCTCGTCTAACCCTTCATTGTAGCGTACAGTGCCTTCATACGTCCCCACAAACAAATCATTATCTACTGGATCATCGTCTTTGCTACATGATGAAAATGCAAATAAAGTAATAAATAAAAGGCTTAAAATTTTGATAATGTTTTTCATAACATTTAATTAGTGTGTAACAAAAATTTTATTAATTACACTCTAAAATGCAACCACTATGCCATAGCACAAATTAAATCACCATTTAACGGAATTTTAACAAATCGGTATTGAATTTCAATAATTTTAGAATAATTTAAGTTGAAGATCAATAGATTTTTGACGTTCTATTTTTGCATATTCAAATGGAGATAGGTTTAATTTATTTTTTAGACAGTGTAATTTAAAGACATCACGAATTATTTTAGCAACATTTCCAGACCCTTTCATGCGCTCACCGAAATTAGAATTGTTAACATGTCCATTGTGACAACTTAAAATAGCATTCCAGATTTTATCATTTCTATCGGGATAAGCTACATTAAGCCAATCTTTGAAAATTTCACCTATCTGACCATTTAATCGTACAATAATATAATTTGCCCATTTAGCGCCTGCATTTGCTGCAGCCTTGAGAACTTGAGGAATCTCAGAATCGGTTAATCCTGGGATTATGGGAGCTACATTTATTCCAATTGGAATATTATAAAAGGATAATTCTTCGATGACGCGGAGACGTTGTTTTGCTGTAACAGTGCGTGGCTCTAGTTTCTGACGAGTGGATTCTTTCAACGAATTGAGCGAAATATAGACTTTAATTAAGCCTAATTTTGCCATATCAGTGAGAATATCTTTATCACGTAGAATTAGGGCATTTTTTGTGATAATACTTATCGGTTGTTTGTAATATAGTGCAGATTGAAGAATTTTGCGTGTCAATTCTTTTTCACGTTCTATCGGCTGATAGCAATCTGTATTTCCAGAAAGATGGATAGGGGTAAAGTTCCAGTTTTTGCGCGTTATAAATTTCTCAAAAAGCTCCACAGCATTCTCTTTTACTATTATTTTGCGTTCAAAATCTAAGCCCGAACCCATATCCCAATATTGATGCGAATTGCGCGCGTAGCAATAGACACAGCCATGTTCGCAGCCTTGATAGGGATTCGCAGAATAAGCCATACTCACGTCAGGACTTTCCACTTTATGTACTAAAGATTTCGCTTCTGAAGAGATAAAAATAGTTTTGTAAGATTGATCCTCAAATGAATCTATTGCTTCGATATGAAATTTACCATAGACATCCTGCACAAACTTATTTTGTGGATTGTATTGCGCGCCTCTACCTTTTATGTAATCTTTATCTTCCATGAAAGTAAAATTACTAAAAATATTAGCAAAATAAATTATTTATTGAGTTTTTAAGTATCGATAGATTTCAATTTGTGAGCGACATTCCTCTTCGTCGTTTTTAATGTATTCGTTACTCAATAAATTGTTGAGTTTACGTGCTTTCACATTATCACGCAATTGGATGTTAAGAATATATAGAAGTTGACTTTTGATTTTACGGTCATTTATTTTTAGAGCTGCTTCAATGCGATAATCCAAATTACGGGTCATCCAATCCGCAGATGATAAATACATAATTTCTTTACCCGATTGGTAAAAATATAATACACGCGCATGCTCCAGATATTCGTCAACAATACTGATCGCTTCAATAGGTTGCGCAAAGGTAGATTGGTTCACTACACAATATATACCACGTACTATCAATTGCACTTGTACGCCAGCTTCTGCAGCATCATAGAGTTTTTTAATGAGTAGCTTATCACTCAACGAGTTTATTTTTATTATGATATGTGCTTTTCGGCCTTCTTGAGCTTCTTTAATCTCTTTGTCTATAAGTGCAGAAAGTTGATCGCGCATATCTGTAGGAGAGAAAAGTAGTCCTTTCCCAGGAGTCAATTCTTCATACAAATTTGAATGCGGTTTACGCAAAACTTTAAAGACACGATTTATATCTGCCATAACAGCTCTATTGCTGGTCAGCAAACAGAAATCGCCGTATAATTTTGCCGTTTTCTCATTAATATTTCCCGTGCTGACAAATCCATACTGTATGGTCTTATTCTGGACGCGTTTTTTGATAATACACAATTTTGCATGTACTTTTTTATTTGGAATCCCAACCAAGACTGTTATTCCTTCTGTTTCGAAACGCTCTTTCCAGTACAAATTATGTTGTTCGTCAAAACGCGCACGCAACTCCAACATTACGGTTACCGCTTTGCCATTGCGATGTGCATTGACCAAGGCATTGCCGATTTTAGAATTAGTTGCCAAACGGTAAGCTGTGATTTGAATAGACGTCACATCGGGATCGATAGCCGCCTCGCGCAAAAGATCAATAATATGGTCGAAATTGTGGTATGGAAACGCGAGCAAAATATCTTTTTTGGCAATCACATCAGCCATTCGGTTCGAATCTTCCAATTCGGGATGGTGAAAAGAAGTTCTTTCAATAGACGTGATATGCTTACGAAAGACATTTGGGAAGTTCATAAAATCTTTGAAATTATGAATCTTTTGTCCTGGAATAATACTATCTTTTTTTGAAATGCCGAGTTTCTTAATTAAGAATTCCACTAGCGTCTGACTCATATTCTCGTCAAATACAAATCGAGTAGGTTTGCCTTTTCGACGATTTTTAACTGCTTTAGCAATTTTTTCCGCAATGTCGGTATTGATATCATTGTCCAAATCAAATTCCGCATCGCGCGTAATTTTGAATGCATGCGCCTTGAAATCATCAAAACCAAAAAAGGAGAATATATACGGAAGATTGAACTTAATTATGTCTTCCAACAAAATCAAGTGCACCTCATTTTTGGGGGAAGGCAAGATTGTAAAACGAGATATTCTATCTGTTGGAATTTCGATAACTGCAAAATTGGTTTCGTAATTCCAATCTTTCATTTTCATCGCCACGCCTAGATACAATGATTTGTCTCGAATATAGGGCATGGGTCTGTTTTCATCCAATAATAAGGGGATGAGATTGGATTCTACTTCATTGATATAAAATTCCTTAACGAACTTCTGTTGTTGCTCGTCGAGATCCTGTGTTGTCTTTAGGACAACGCCCTCTTTTGACATTTCTTTTTGAACATTCAACCATACTTTTTCAAACTTCTTTTGCTGCTTGATTAGTTTGTAATTGAGTTCATCAAGAATTAGTTGTGGCTTTTCGAAAAATATTTGTTTAGCTTCTTTTTCGTCGACTAATAAAGCTCGTTTCAAGCCTGCTACACGTACACGGAAAAACTCATCTAGATTGTTTGAAAATATACCTAGAAACTTAATTCTGGAAATCAAAGGCACAGTTTTGTCCGCAGCTTCTTGCAATACACGTCCATTAAAACTCAACCAGCTAATATCCCGAGGTATATATTTTCTTCCCATATCGTAAGTATTGTCAAATCAAATTTACCACTTCTGTGTAGCGCTTATATTAATTCGATGTTAACTAATTGTTAGAGCCACGTCGCTTGATAATATTGATGGCTTCATATTTCGAAGTATCGTAATGCGGAGGTTCTATAGTTAATGTAGTAGGGTAGGGCTTATTTCTGTCAAAAAAGAAAACCCTTGTCACACTGTTGAAATCATTTGTTGGAAAAAGCTCAGCACAAGCATCGTAATTAGCATTCGTTAGATCACCTACAGTAACGGCGTAAATACGTTCAATACCACCTTTATTTTGCTCATTGCGTACAAATGCTACCTCTTCAAATTCCCCGGGTATATCTTTGATACCAGGTTGACTATAAGAATCCCAAATCATATAGCCCAATATAATAATAAGAGGTACAGCTAAGAGCCATACCTTTCTGTTTTTCTTCATGTGTGTTTTAGAAACTTATTTGGATATTTAATAGTTTGTAGAATTCTTTCAAGATTTCTTGATGTCCTGGCCACGCAGGTGAAGTCACTAAGTTACCATCCACTACAGCTTGATCTGCTGGAATGTTCTTCCAAGTTCCTCCTGCTAATTCAATGTCTGGGCCTACTGCTACATAAGCTGTCAATGTTCTTCCTTGTAATACTTTCGCTGTGGTCAATACTTGAATACCATGACAAATTGCCGCAACCGGTTTGTCGGCTTCAAAGAAATGTTGAACGATCTCTATTACACGTTTATTTAATCGAATATATTCGGCAGAACGACCACCAGCGATGTACAAGCCATCATAATCTTCGGGATTGACCGCATCAAAATCCTTATTAATAACAAAGTTGTGTCCACGTAACTCTTTATACGTTTGGTCTCCCGTGAAGTCATGCACAGCTGTAGGCACTACATCACCTTTCATTCGATCTGGTGCAATAGCATCCACGTCAATTCCAATAGAACCCATCGCTTGGAATGGAACCATTACTTCATAATCTTCTACGTAATCCCCAACCAATAATAATATTTTCTTTGCCATTTTCAATCGTTTTAAAAGTTATAATACAACAACAATATACGTTTAACTATTGTTTTCAGCACCTCCCTCAAACTTTTCTTTTAGCGTACGTTTTGTTTTACGCACTTTGGCTTCCAATTGACTACGTAAGAGCATATTGGTTACGCCTTTTCCTTCTTCAAAATTAGCGTTGAATTCTGGAAGTGAAAATGTATCCAACACATCCGCACCGTCAAATGGTAGACGCGCTGCCGCAATGCTCAAAACAGATTGACCACCACGCGCACCTGGTGATGTTGCTAACAAGAATACAGGCTTGCCATTGAATATTTTACGTCCTTTGATACGCGATACCCAATCGATAATATTCTTGTAGCAGGCATTATAATTACCGTTATTCTCTGCAAAAGAAATTAATATAAAATCTGCCCAGTCAATTTTTGCAGCGAAGTCGCGTGCTTGTTGCGGAATACCAATTTCTTTTTCTAGATCTACCGAAAAAACAGGCATAGCATAATCATTGAGATCAATGATTTCTTTGACATCATCCAATTCTTTGTAATACTTGGAAACACTTGTTACGAATTTTTTATTGATAGATTGAGAACTGTTACTCGCTCCAAAAGCTAATATTTTCATACGTCTAATATACTTAATGTACCTGTTTAATCTGTAATTTACTAGTCAGAATCTGAACTTCAAATTATGAAAAAAGGGTTGATAATTTATCAACCCTTTATATTTTTTTACCAAGATTCTTTACACGTTGAATCTGAAGTGCATGATATCACCATCTTCTACGATGTAAGTTTTGCCTTCTACAGATAATTTACCTGCTTCCTTAACCGCACTTTCAGATCCGTATTGAATAAAGTCTGCATACTTAATTACTTCTGCACGGATGAAACCTTTTTCAAAATCGGTATGAATTACACCAGCAGCTTGAGGTGCAGTAAATCCTTTTTCAATCGTCCAAGCACGTACTTCTTGCACACCTGCAGTGAAATATGTCGCTAGGTCTAATAAGGAGTAAGCTGCACGAATCAATTTGTAAACGCCTGATTCTTCTAAGCCTAAGTCATCTAAGAACATTTGACGTTCTTCGTAGCTTTCCAATTGTGCAATTTCAGACTCAATTTGAGCTGAGATAATTAGAACCTGTGCTTTCTCATCTTTTACAGCTTCTTTTACACGATCTACGTAAGCATTACCTGTATTTACTGAAGCTTCGTCTACGTTACAAACGTATAAAACAGGTTTTATTGTCAATAAAGTAAGGTCAGCGATATATTCAAAATCTTCTTCAGAGATAGCCGCTGTACGAGCTGATTTACCAGCTTCTAAATGTTCTTTAACAGCTGAAAGAATTTCGAAAGTCTTTTTGGCATCTTTGTCACCACCTGTCTTTGCCATTTTCTCCACTTTTTGAATACGTTTTACAACTGTATCCAAATCCTTCAGTTGAAGTTCAGTATCGATAATTTCCTTATCACGAATAGGGTCAACAGAACCATCTACGTGAATTACATTTCCGTCATCAAAACAACGTAAAACGTGAATAATAGCATTTGTAGTACGGATATTACCTAAGAATTGGTTGCCTAAACCTTCACCTTTAGAAGCTCCTTTTACCAAACCAGCAATATCTACAATTTCAATCGTATTTGGAACGATACGTTGTGGATTAACCAATTCAGCTAATTTATTAAGACGCTCATCAGGTACAGTGATGACACCTACATTTGGTTCAATTGTACAGAATGGAAAGTTTGCCGCTTGTGCTTTCGCGTTGGACAAACAGTTGAATAATGTTGATTTACCTACGTTTGGTAGGCCTACGATACCACATTGTAAAGCCATAAATTCTTTATGCTGTAAGATTTTAAAATTGTGCAAAGATAACAAAATACTACAATACTGAAGGAGTTTGTTTTATATGGTAATGAATAGCTATAGAGTCTATAAAATGAACAATCTCTGTTTCATTTAGATTATAAAGGCATTTCGATATTTGATTGGTGGGATTTTAACATAATCGAAATTTAATCACTTCAAAATGAATATGTTCTTCCGCTTTTACAAATTTTAACATTTTATTGGTTAATCTTTTGGCATATATAAAGGGTCATATGTTCAAATATCACAGAAATTAAAAGGAGGGCTATATGAAAAATTTACTTTACATCACTTTACTCATAGGCGGTTTATTTGTCTCAAAATCATCGGAAGCTCAAGTTAATGTGAGCATCAATATCGGTTCACAACCGCTGTGGGGTCCAGTAGGATATGACTACGTTCGTTATTATTACATGCCCGAAATTGATGTATACTACAATGTATCATCTAGAAAATACACCTATTTTCATGGAAATAGATGGGTGACTAAATCAAAGTTACCAAGTCGATACCGTCACTATGATATGTATCGTACATATAAAGTGGTAATCAATGACAATAACCCATGGAAATACCACAAACGCCATAGAAGTGAATATGGTAGATATACGAGAAATTACCATCAAGTTGTTTTGCGCGATGCGCCGCATCGACACCACAATGGAAAAGGTCCAGCGAAACACAGATATGATAAAAAATCGCACAAACACCACGACAAACACCGTGGACATAGACACGATCACAGAAGATAATTTTTTGAAATAGTTTTGTTTACTAAATTAAATTAAAGTCGGTTTTCATTTTGAAAATCGACTTTTTATATTGTAGTAGTATGCTTACTATTTTATAATAATTAGTTACAGATAAATAACTCACTATAGTTTTTTTCTTTTAATTTTGTGGAAATTAATACATTCTAAAATGTTGAAATTAAAGGGGGAGTTATTGGGATTAAGTGCTGTAACTCTCGCAATTTTGGGCTTCTTTTCATGCAATAATTTATCTAGTACTGTGTTTGGCTCGCAGCAAGTTGATTCTTTGGTCGAGAGGATTGAAGAATTGATCGTCGAAAAGCCAACTTTACATAGCAAATGGGATTCTTTGCGTAAAAATAAAATTGTTTTTCAGGTGGATTCTCTTCATCCTGTAGATATTAAGACGCAAAGGAAAATGTTAAAGGATTCGTTGCGTAAGGCCTATGATCAGCTTCCGAAGCATGTATATCTAACATTTGATGACGGACCTCTAGTGGGTAGTCGCGCAATCGATTCTATTGCTCGTGCTAAAAATATAAAAGTAAACGCATTCGTGGTAGGTAGACATTCTACGATGGGTAAGTACAGATTGCGCGATTTAAATTTATACATTGAAAATCCTTTGGTAGCGGTTTACAATCACAGTTATACGCACGGTTACAATAGACTGCAAACTTTTTATACAGATAGTCTTAAAGCATTTCAGGATTTTAAGAAAAACGAAGAAAACATTGCTTTTAATAGCAAAGTTGCTCGTCTTCCAGGGCGCAATATTTGGATATACGACAATGAGCGAAAGATTGATATTCCTAATGCTGCACCTACAGCAGATTTACTCTTCAAAGATGGATACAAAGTATTTGGTTGGGATGTGGAATGGCGTCTAAACAGCCAAACAGGTGTTCCTAATACACCGCTAGAAATGGTGTATGGTCGTATCGTTAACTTTATGAATAATAAATCATCGAAAGAACCGAATAATGTTGTGTTCTTGATGCATGACGATATGTTTCAAACAAGCCAAGGTAAAAAGCTTCTCTCCAATTTAATCGATAAATTGATTGCTAAAGGTTATAAATTTGAGTTTATGGAAGATTATCCGATTAAATATTAAAGTAACGTGAGTTCGGTTTAAGCAGCAAGGAATAATTGATTTTCTTGCTGTTCAAACTGAATGTTTAAAGAAGGTTTTTTAGGAAAAAAAGCATAGGCTGCCAAAGCTCCTAAAATATTTAACAAGAAGTTGTTTACCGACCTGTGTCTGGTATGTTGTAGCTTGCAAATGTTCTTTAGTTCATCATTTACACATTCAATAATCGCTCTTTTTCGGAGCATTATTTTATCGGATTGACTTAAGTTCATTCCTTTCATATTTTTTCTAGGTTTGGTCACCATCTGTATTCCATTTCCCCAGAGTATATCCGCCATTGCTTTTGAAATATACCCCTTATCCCCATATAGTTTACCAAAAATATCCTTGGTCATATTCATCATATGTTTTAGATTTCTGTCATCCACATTGCCCTTAGTAAGGTAAAAAGACAATATTTCTCCCTTATCATTGATAATTAGGTGTAGTTTGAAGCCATAGAACCAACCGATGGAACACTGCCCCCGTTCAGCAGTATTTCTGAAAACTTTGTTTTGGTGTATCCTTCTGTTGTGGCACACCTTTATATGGGTAGAATCAATAAAATTAATTCCTTCACTCTTGCCAGGACAGCACATCTTTACAAAAAGCATAAAAGTGACAGCACACTTTGTTTGGAGCTCTACGAACCTATTGTAAGAGGTTAATCCAGGAAAAAGATCCTTGAGATGAGGCAATGCATAATGCACATAAAAAGACTTCAAATTGCTGAATTGACCTGAATGAAAAAGGATCATTAAGCTGATCATTTCACTTTCACAAAAACTACCTTTTCTATTGCGTTTACCAAGTTTTCTGTCTTCTAAAAGCTTTTCTTCTAGAATAGGTCGGATTTCATTGCAAAAATCATCCACTTTTACGAAAATTTCTATAACTTTATCTCTTAACATAGGGCTTGATTTATAATCGTAACAATCTGCTTGTCAGCTAATTGTATACAATAATCAAGCCTTTTCTAATTGAAATAATATATAAATTTTACTTTTTTCTTATCCCGAACTCACGTTAAAGTATTGGGGGCATAAGCCCCCATTTTTTTACATTTCTCTTTCTACATCCTTATCGCCTCTACCAGAAACATTCACAATAGCCAATTGGTCTTTGTCTTTTAAAACTTTGATCGCTAAAGCTACAGCATGAGCACTTTCGATAGCAGTGGTAATACCTTCCAATCTGGATAATAATTTGAAAGCATCTACTGCTTCAGCATCGGTGACAGGATAATATTTTGCGCGATTACTGTCTTTCAATTGCGCATGCTGCGGTGAAATCCCAGGATAATCTAATCCGGCAGCAATAGATTTAGAAGGAATTGGATTTCCTTCGTCATCGACCAAGCAGTATGATTTAGTTCCTTGGAAAACTGTTGGTTTACCAAAAGATAATGTTGCAGCGGTGTTAGGGTATGTGCCGTCTCCACCGCCTTCAGCACCGTGTATTTCGACAGTCTCATCATTTAGAAATCCTGAAAACAAACCAATCGCATTCGAACCACCACCTACAGCTGCAAATACGCTATCTGGTAATCTTCCTTCAAATTCCAATATTTGTTGTCTTGCTTCTTGCCCGATTACGGATTGAAAATAACCCACCATCTTAGGGTAGGGGTGTGGACCTACATGAGAACCCAATAGATAAAAAGAAGTTGGATTTTCTATGTAATAGCCTAAAGCAGCATCAACCGCATCTTTCAATGTACGGCTACCCAAGTTTGTAGGGATTACCTCAGCACCAAGCAGGCGCATCCTACGTACATTCAATGCTTGACGCTCCACATCGATTTCTCCCATAAAAACTTTACATGGAATCCCAAATATTGCGGCAGCTGTAGCAGTAGCGACGCCATGCTGTCCGGCACCAGTTTCTGCAATAATTTCGGTAGCACCCATTTTTTTAGCCAATAATATCTGACCGATACAATTGTTGATTTTATGTGATCCTGTATGATTAAGGTCTTCGCGTTTTAAATAAATCTTTGAACCGACATAGTCACTTATATTCTTCGCATAGTATAAAGCGGAGGGACGGCCCACATAATTTTTAAGAATGCTAATAAATTCTTTTTTAAACTCTTCCTGACCTGCTTGATCATCGAAAAATGAAGCAAGTTTTGCGAGTTGTGGCTCTAAAACGGGTGGAATAAAGGCGCCTCCATATTCTCCATAGGTACCATTGTATTCCAACATTAATGGATTAGGTTTTACTTCAATCATTTTTGTGTATTTTTTATAATTAAGGTTTATGTATCCTTAAATATACTTTTTATTTCGAAATGCTTGTGTGTTATCCCAATTTTAGTAGCCATTATTTAAGAAAATAGTTTTTACCTTTGTCTTATGGCTAAAATGTTTAATAATATCGAGGATTTGTTGGAGAATATGGTAAATTGCTTTACGGAGCATGCTATGTACGATGTGTTGGAAGAACGTGATGTTATTTCGATTTTACCTATTGAAGATCCTGTAGTTGCTGCAGACTTTTTGGTTAAGACTAATAAAGTGTTAGCCGATCACTTTGAAATTTTCGATGAAGACTGCTATGGAGCAGATAGTATGCAAGATAAGGAGGAGAATCCTATTTTCTTTTGGAAAGATTACCTTAACTGCTTTTTTGACTTGGAGCTTGTCGATGATGATGCTATTAATAGTAAATACGTGGGTACAGCATTTGGAATTTATCAAATAACAGGAATTGCATTTCGTGATGAAGTCAACAAACGTATAAAACGTCGCCGCCTTAACGGTATTCGTTTAGAATACAAAGTCAAAGAGACACCAATGGATCGCAATAATCATTGGAAACGTACTTACGATAAAGAGTTTTAATACTTGATTTCACAGCTGTCCTAAATAAATTTAGGGTGTAAAAAAATCTGCCCTCTTCTATTAATTAGGAAAGCTTTTTGTGAAAA
>NZ_WUQY01000038.1 GCF_009829085.1 Sphingobacterium bovisgrunnientis | reverse complement strand
TGCCTGTTTATAGTAATTATCAGACTTTTTATTTGCTTGATATTGCTCTTTCCTTTCATTTAAAAAGTAGTTGTAAAGTATCCGTCCTACGAAGTACGTATTTATTAATATTTAATTTAGGCCTAGATTTGCTTTATGAGCAAAGAAGAAAAAAGGGCTGAAATGTTATCTATGATCGCAGATTGGCAGCAAAGTGGTAAAAGTAAAAAAGAATACTACCAAGAAAAGGGGATCTCCGAGGCCACATTTTATTATTGGTTATCTCGTAGTAAAG
The DNA here is from genome assembly GCF_009829085.1 of Sphingobacterium bovisgrunnientis. Classification (GTDB taxonomy): domain Bacteria; phylum Bacteroidota; class Bacteroidia; order Sphingobacteriales; family Sphingobacteriaceae; genus Sphingobacterium; species Sphingobacterium bovisgrunnientis. The sequence goes on along the minus strand of NZ_WUQY01000038.1, from coordinate 31,387 downwards.
AAGAAAACACCTCCAATGGAAGTTTTATAGCAATAGACAAAACTGTTAAGAAAAATGATATAGAGGTCATCTATCCCAATGGAGTTCGTATAAATGCAGGTAGCGACCTAGTTCTGTTGGCCCAACTGATCCGTCTATATTAATATATGTTTTCTTTAGGATCGTCCCACAAATTCTTTCTATATGATGGCTTTTGCGATATGCGGAAGAGTTTTGAGGGCTTATGCGGCCTGGTCATCTCGGTTATGCAGCGTCAGCCCACCAGCGGTGAAGTATTTGTGTTTTTAAACCGTACCCGTACGCATATTAAACTACTTCATTGGGAACCAGGAGGATTTGTACTATACTATAAGCGTTTGGAACAGGGTACTTTTGCTGCATCTGATTTGAACAATGGTGAACTTTCCTGGAGTAATCTTGTACTTATGATTGAACCCAGATTACGCAGTAGATATTTTCATTTGAAGATCTATCGGGTAATCCCAAAGTCCCCTGAACCATTTTCTACGTTTTTTTGTTAGTGCAATTTTGAGCTTGAGTGTATCACCTACCTTTTCAAAGTAAGCTCCAATTGCAAAAGTTCTATAACGTAGTGTTGATAATGTTTTTTGCGTTTTTTCCTGCAAGACGAATATTCTGAATATCGACATTAGATTATAGGCTATCATGGAGAATATTAATGCAGCTTCTGTTGCATAAAATCCTTTCAGGTTAAACCCAGATTACGCAGTAGATATTTTCATTTGAAGATCTATCGGGTAATCTGGGATAAATGTCATAGTATAGATTTTTCCAGTACCAAATGGTAAAATGATTGGTTTCTCATAGGATAATTGTAATTGACAATGCTTACGACCATTATCTACAATTTACAAGATTTGACTGAAGAAAAAGTGAATTTTGATAATAGATTGAAGAAAAATGATGTTTAGATTTAGTTTAATAAATGCTGATTAAAATCTTCAATCTTCTTTACTGCTTGTTAACATTGTGTTACAAACTAAATGTAAACAATTAATTTGATAATATTCTAAGGAGATACTAGGCAAAGATGTTGAAACTAAATCCAAGATAATCAATAATAAACATTAAATTTATATGTATATAACTAATAATAAATAATATGGGAAGTTTTAAGCCAGTGATCATAGAAACAGATGTAGTTCATGATGGTAAAGGTGTAGATAAAGAGTATATGATTGCACGAGTCAAAATTGATTTCCATTTTATTGGATTGCTCGATGATTATAAAAACTCTGATGGCTCTATAAATGAGCAAAAGTTTAAAGATGATTTTTTAAAGGGATTTAATAAATATGAGCATGGATTCCCTGTAAACGAACGTAATATGGATTAGTCGTAGCTCTTTAATACTTTTTATAGTTTACAGGACATTGAATAATGCCGTACTAACAACCATAAATACTATTCATGTAAGAATAAGTACATTAAATCAAAAATATTATAAAAATGTACGGACGTGCAGGATTTCAGTTGTTGAGGAAAATGACACCTACACAATGAGCGTAATTTATCAAAATTGACGAGCAACCTCTCTCTTTGTTAAAATGATTCTGTTTTAATAAAAAAGGTATTAAATCTTCAAATAAATCGTGACTATGAATAATATTTATGTACTTAAATACGATTCTGTATAATCAACTCTACAACTTTGTAAATAATGCTCGTGAAATCTGATTTTTACCATTGCTTAAATGAAAATAAAAAAAAAAAAAGCTAAAACAAATTCGTTTTAGCTTTAATAAATTAAAATAAATAGTATTGTTACGCTATACGCACGTTAGTCGCGTTTAGACCGTTTCTTCCTTGTTCGACATTAAAAGTAACATTATCATTTTGTCTGATATTGTCCATTAAACCAGTATTGTGTACGAATAAATCTTGACCACCATCATTAGGTGTTATAAAACCAAAACCTTTTGTCTCGTTGAAGAATTTTACTGTTCCTTGTTGCATTTTGTAATGTATTAAATAAAAAAAATTGTTAAGGCATAAAGCCATCCTTTTCAAGAATTTTAAATCTTGAATAACCATTTAGTTAACAAACGTGAATAATAATTATTAGAGTTTGAAGGAGTACAAAGTCAAGTATTTATTACATCAAATGTGATGATAACATAGCGACTGAAAAGCAAAGACTAAAAATTGAAAAGAATACTGATCGTTCCTAGGTTTAGCGAGGCAGAGCCTGATTATACACAAATATAATAAATTAAAATCAAAATAAAAAATTTATTTATTTAGACATACTTTTAATAACATTGATATGCGAATTAAATGCAGCGAAAAATGTTGGATATTCATTGTATTTTACATTATAAGCTAAACATTCTGTTTTTAATATTTCATTAATTTTAGGATAATGAATGTGACTTATTTTAGGAAACAAATGATGCTCAACTTGAAAATTCAGTCCACCTAAAAGCCATGTAAGAGTTTTGCTTTTTGTAGCAAAATTTGCAGTTGATTGCAACTGATGAATCATCCATTCTTCCTCAACCTTGTAATTATCTATTGTTTTAAATTCTGTTTCATCTACAACATGTGCTAATTGAAAGACTGTTGCTAAACAAATCCCACATACTATACTAGATATTAATAAACCAATCATTGCTGGTAGAAATCCAACCACTATAATAGGAACAGTTATGAAAATTTGAAAATGTAAAAACTTACTAATCCAGAAAATGATTTTCTCTTTTAAAGGAAATGCTATGGTATCAGATGTCTTACTCAATCGCTGTCTAAAATATTTTTCATAATCTTGATAAAAGATCCACGCTAAATATGAAATTGAATACAAAATCATGAAATAGAAAGGTTGATATTTATGGTGCTTTTCTAGTGGTTGATCATGATGAATTCTCATAAATTTAATTTCAATATCATGGTCTTCCCCATTAATATTAGTAAATGTATGATGAGCAATATTATGCTTAAGTTTCCATAAATAGATATTCCCACCAAGAAGATTTAAGGAATAAGACAATATCGTGTTAATTTTTTTATTTTCCGAAAATGAATTATGACCAGCATCATGCATAATATTGAAACCAATTGCCGCAAAATTAACTCCTAGAAGTATGCATAATAAAACACTTATTATCCAGTGAGGCTGTAAAAAAATTAAAATTGAATATATTAAAACAAGACTTGACAATAGTATAATAGCTTTCAAAATAAGCTTTCTATTACCAGTCTTTTTTATTAAATCTTGTTGAAAGTATTGATTGATTTTTAACTTGAGGGATTTTGAGAATAATGCATTTACATTATTGAATTTTACTTGGGTATTCATTGAGTGGTATTCGTATTAAATTAAAGGGTATTTTTCGTAATATACGAAATTATAATGAATTATAAAATATTATTTACAAAATATCAGTACCACCATTTTTCCTTTATTTAGGACGTCACTGTAAAAATTATTATAAATATAAACGGCACTATCAGAAAAGATAGCACCGTATATTTTTTAAAAATTAAAATGTTAATAACTCACGAAGCCCTATTACAGGACGAGTACCTTTTACGACCATCTGCAACTCAGATTTCTTACGTGCATCATAGTATAATGACCTTGTGGTAGAAACTGTTGATACTAGATTACATTTATTATCTACTACTGGCGCTCCGCTTGATCCAGCAGCATAATCTGCTGTAATATCCATCTCTGGAAATGTCTCTTTGCTTCCAAAATATGAATGGCGACTATATTTGCGCGCTACGATTCCTTTTGAAAAGAAATTGAACATCATATGTGGGTTACTCAACACGAATACTTCAGCCCCCAAATCAACATCTTGTCCGATTGGTAATGGAACTAATTTCTTATTACCCACATCGACTTTAAGGATTGCTAAATCTAAATCTGGATTCGACGAAAGCACTTCTGTGACAGCATATACCTGATTGTCTGAAGTCATGATTTGTAAGGATAATTTTGATTGTCCATCAGTTTGAGGTTTCGCAAAATTCTCAACTACGTGGTGATTTGTCACAACAATACCTGCTTCGTCGATGACATATCCAGATGAAGGTCCTATATGTGTCTGATCACAGCGTCCACATAAGTATGCATCAGCTATCACAACCATAGACTGTTTCAGTCTTTTAGCTATTTGCTCACCTGATAAAACTTCTGTATTAGGTTTGATCAATTTAATTTTCACCCTCTTATTGACGTTATCTTTGAGCTGTTGCGTTGCCTTTTCAGGACTTACAAACTTTCTACCAGCAATAATAGAATCGGCTTTCGATTGAATCAGACGTAAAATTACCTCTTCATCCGGATAAGCCAATTTTTCTTGGGTATTCAAAGCACGAAAAGATGGAATTTGAGCATGTAAAGTGTTGGCTAAACCAAAACAACCCACTGTAGCAATTATAAGTGCTCTTATCATTAAGGATTTTTTATACTTCATATTTTATTAAATAAAGATTTTATCTGATTAGAACTTGGTCTAGGAGCTTTGTACTGAATTAATTTGCCATCGGGACCATACAAAATGAAATGTGGGATTCCAGTTACATTCATCAATTTATCATAGTTAGATTCACCTAACTCCCATTGATGACCATGAAGGCTCAATTCGTTCATCTTATTACGCCAGGCATTCTTGTCCGAATCCAAAGAAATACTTACAAAAACTAAGTTTTTATCCTTATATAATTTCTCCAACTCTTGTAGGTATGGTATCTCTTTAATACATGGCACACACCACGATGCCCATAGATCTATATAAATATACTTACCTTGAAACTGTTCTAGAGACACTTCATTTCCTGCTGCATCTTTGAATTTTATGACAGGAATATCACTTCCCAAACTTGTATAATGCAAGTTTTTGAAATTATTCAGAATTCTTTTTTGCAATTCTTCGTCATCAACTTTGGACAACAAAGATTCAAGACGGGCAATATCAGTTTTAAATACTTCCTTATTAACTATTTTATAAGACGAGACGTATCTTTCCAAATCATTCTGCAAGGTTGAACTTATTAATTCTGGTGTTTTAAAAAGTTCTTTCAACTTGTCAAATTTCAAAGAAATACGTTCCATTGGATCATTCGAATTCTCTATTAGCGAATTGACATAATTATTCACATTAGCTACACCATTCCAAAATGATAATGTATACTTAGAATCCATGATCGAGGGAATAGCCTTCAATCTTTCTTGCGGAATCGTGACTTGACGGCTTGTAGTTGCGACAGCCAAATAATTGTTATACGACCATACTGTCAAGTATTTGATCATATCTTTGTTTTTGACATTATATTTTTTCGCCAACGATTGTGCCTCTGACAAGTAAGATTCTACGGCATTTTGATACGCTTCTTTATTATCTCTTTTGTGAAATAAATCCCTCATGGTTTGGTTTGAAAAACTAGAGTAAGCTATAAAAGCGTTATTCTCTGACTTAGACGAAGAAGGTAATACAGTCAGATAATTCTCTTTATCATAAGTCAAATTCAGTTTCAGCTTATCACCAGGCTTCAGAAGTAATGGAAATGTTGCTCCCAATTGTCTATTTTTCTTGACAGGTACAAATGAAACCTCAAACCAAGTAGGTTCGGTCAATTCCATTTCAGATGTGAAAGTTCCATTAGTAGCAAGGGGGAACTCCTCCCCTTGCTCTTTGTTGTATAAATCTGAAATATATAAGGCATATTCCTGATCCAAATTGATAGATCCAGAAACAGATGCAACTTTGGCGATGGTAGTGTTTTCACTAGCTAATGTTGACAAGCTATTTAGCAATAAGCTAAAAACAAGTAACAATTTAAAATTTAAGTATATCATAAAATCTATTATTTTCTTTTCTTGAAGAATATTTTCACGGGCTTATCAGAAATATTCGCATAAGTTGCTTTCTTAATTCCGGTCTCTAGATCATATACGACTACCGAACCTTTTAATCCAGTCGCATTCTCATCATACACCGCTACATATAATTCTTTAATTGGATCAAGATCATCTTTACCAACTTCTTTAGCGGGAGTCTTGGCCATACTCGTAATTACTCCTGGGATATCGAGCGTGATATATGGCGAAGTAGGAATATTATTTGTCGTATAGTACCATTTATATATACTTCTACCATTCGTATAAGCCAAATAATTCAACTCTCCTACAAGCAATGTTTTTGAATCTGACTTCAGCGTCAAATTCGTATTGGTAAATGTACTTTCTTCAATGAAAGCAAGTCGTTGTTCAGAAAAGTTTGTCTTTCTAATAATAGATGGATTACTCTTAGATGAAGTGAGGGTATAGCAGTTATCTCCATAAGCAAAAAAGGTAATCATATTTTGATCATTTAAACGAGTACCAGAATTTGCATTTCTAGTCCATAAATTATGAAAAATAGAAGTTGCTGGCTCCCAAAAAAATCCACTGGTATAATTTTGGGTTGGTAACATTTGAGTTTTTAATTCAAACACCTTAGTTCCAGCAGTTGAATTGGTAGAAACAACATGCTCAAGTGTCGCTAAATTATATACTTTGCCACTTCTATTCAAGATCATAGAACTTTTGGCTTCGCTATCCGGGATATTCATAAATACAGGTTGGAAATCTGGGAAATCAGGTGACTCAATTACCGCTTCCAATTCCAATGTTTTATAATTCAACGCGGAAATTCTACCTACTTCGGAAGAAATAAAAATTTGATTCACGCGCACTGCAATATCTGTAGGTTTTTTACCAAGTTTATCACCAGGATTGCTTTTTTCGAAGCTATTAATATCCACATCTTCTATATTTGTCAGCGAAAGGAACTTTCCTTCTTTCTTAGGAATAAAACTCAATGTACCTTCTTGTTCAGCATTTTCAGCAAGAATAAGCAATCCTTCTTCATACTGAGAGTTGACACGAATTCTAAACTCTTTGAATACACTTCCGTCTTGGTTACTTACCTTCAGACGTACAGGAAATGAACCTAGACGTGCACTTTTAAAAGAAAAGTCTTTCTCTGAAGATACTAACTTATAATCTACTTCCCATTCGTATGACAACGATGAATTACCTTTTTGCTCTACCACAGGCTTTAACACATATTCTTCATTCAGACCTAAGTCTATAGTAGCCTTTTCTGGAAAACCCAAATCTACTTGAATAGTAGCTAATTCGCGATTCGCGCCACTTGTATCGTCTTTATAACAGCTTTGTACAAAAAAAGTCAAAGCAAGTAAAAATAATATTATTCGATTATTCATAATTCTATTTAATTAATTAATAAAACCTGCTGGCTTAGGTATACCTGTAACACCTAATTCTGGATGTTCAATAATAAAATAGCGGTACAGAGGAATTAAAACATATTTTGTTAATGTATTATTATAATCATAAGCCCATGTTCCAGGGAAATTTGGCAACAATGGCCCTCCAAAATCTTTCATCATATTCATGTGTGTACCTGGTGCCAAATTTTCAACGTCATTGACCAACTCCACGAATTTCACATACACTAGCGGATTCCAAGGTCCTAACTGACTACTAGGCCACAACTTCACGTTGTCATTAGCCCAAGGGTTAACCCAATGTGGTTGCTCGATTCTATTATTGAATGTCACGACCAAGCTCGAGGTTTCTTTGCTAGTAGGTACAAAGTTGTCATTCTCTAATAGGGTAAAACCTATTTTATACGTATTATTTCCTAATGATTCTCTTAAAATTTCTAATGGTATTAGTCCGTCTACAGAATCTGCTTTAATAGTAAAACTCGTAGGAATTTTATAATGAACATTCTCTTGGGCATCAGTCTTGGCTGCTATAAGCTCGATGTTGAATTCACGATCCTCCGAAGTTGGATTCCCCATGATACGCACTGGAAGATCCAATGTGTGCGATTTTGATTCTAGAGGAGTGATCCCAAAAGAATAATCTGTACTGTCGTTTAAAAAATAAATTCCAGTTTTGAAATCTTCTGCTTGAAATAAATTTTCCTTACACGAAGACATTAAAGCCAATCCTATTAGGATACAGTAAACTGCTTTGAAGTGATTTATATATCTTTTCATAATCTATCGTTTAATAATTAAACTCTTTTTCATCAAGAGGAATTGGCCATACATAAACTTGATTGCTTGCAGGAACAACTACATTATCCGTATTCATGATCGGTAAATTAAGTCGTTTCATATTGAAGAAAGTTTGTCCTTCACCAATGAATTCTTTATATCTTTCATTCGTAATTCTTTCTAGAGTCAAAGTCAATGGTGTATTACGATTTGACAAACTCGTCAAACCTCTAGAATTCAATACAGCATTGAAATAGGCTGTTGCCGTTGAAGGACTAGAGTCCAATAATGATTCGGCTAATATATAATGCATCTCAGGTAAACGAATCAAATTCGTTCCATCGATTACATTTGCCGGTCTTGCATATTGTAGTTCTTCATTGAATTGATACTTGTCTAATAATTTAATAAAACGCTTAACAGGACCAGTGCCTAGCATGTTATCTTTGAAATATGTAGATATACGATAATCTACAGGCTCTTCTTCGAAAGCGTAAGTATCCAATAAGTCAGGTCGAGGACTATATGAATAAGAAGTGGTATAATTCCAAAACCTATCTCTTAATAAAGTATAATTAGTTTTATTATACAATCCAAAGATAGTCTCTGTAGGATACAACATTCCGTTTTGCAAATCAGTAGCAAAATCATTAGCTGTCATCAGTTTGAACTTATTGGAGTCCACTACTTTTTGGGCATATTTTGCTGCATTCGCTTTATCTCCCATATTCAAATACACGCGTGCTAAAGTCGCTTGTACAGCATAAAGATTGAAATGTGTTTCTCTATCGCGTAAAAATGGCTCCGTAGGATTTACTTTTGGGTTGGTAAAATATTCCACATCTTTTGCTAATAAATCTTCGGCAGCCAATAAGTCCGCAATGATATATTCATAAACTTTAGCTGCGCTAGAGAAAGATGAAGGACTTAATTCAAACTTTACAGAATACGGTAATCCTTCTGCGTCTTCATTATTCTGAATGTTAGCTGTATATAAACGGAGTAAATCAAAATGCATAAAAGCTCTAATTCCCAAAGCCTCACCTTTGTAAAGATTATAAAAGCGCATAGAATTAGCATTCATCTTATCCAAATTAATGATGATGTTATTTACATTAGCTATGTTTTTATACATATCACCCCAAATTGTATTTAATTTAGCTTCAACATCTACGTATTGGTAGTTATATTTTTTGGCATTTTCTACAATAAGATTTCCTGGACAAACATAATATTGTGCCAAAACATCAATCATATCATATGACAATTCTCTTCCATACAGACTGCTTGAATTCATACTAGCGTACACACCATACAATGCTGATTCAAATCCCTCTGGATTACTCAATAATTGTTCACCTGTTATTTCGCCTACAGGTCTTATATCCAAAAACTTATTGCATGATGTATTTACAGTCAAACATACACCAAGTATTACTGTAAAAAGTTTGGGTAAATTATTTTTTATATTAAATTTCATATGAGTTCGGATTAAAATAAAATATTGATATTAAAATCTACACCACGACTATACAAGTAGTTCGTTCCACGTTCCATACGTACGGTAGACAATCTGAATAAATCGTTTATACTCATACCGAAAGACAATTTGTTTGCACCGAGTCTTTTTGCAAAGGTATTTGAAAAGTCATAAGCTATATTCAGACGGTCTAAAGACACTGTATTCTCTTTTTCGACAAAACGTGTAGATGACTTAGGTGATGTAGCATCCGCTATATTACGATATTGAGCTATATCACCTGGTTTTTGCCAACGATCTGTAAGTACTCTCACATCGGCATTGAACATTGGATTAGAACCCTCAACCTTTGTAGCTCTAGTCATATTATAGATATATCCACCATTTGTAAAACCAAAATAAGCTACTGCCGACAATCGCTTGTAACGTACTGTAGTGAATACATTACCAGACACCACTGGAGTTTGATCTCCTACTACGATTTTGTCATATGGATCATAAATGAATGTACGTTCGCCGTTACGTTTTATGAAAATCTCTTGACCTGTAGCTGCATCGATACCTCCCGAAGGGACAACTTTCAATGAGGTAGTAGACTCGCCTTCAATAAATTGTGGCAATGGACTTCCTGATTCTACACTATTGTTTTGATCATTTAGTCGTTGCAAAGAATTCGAAATTTTCAAGATTTTATTTCTATTGTGTTGCAAATTGGTTCCTAACTGCCAAGACCATTTCTCATTGCGTACCGCAAAAACATCAGCGCGCAATTCAATACCTCTATTCTCCATTTCGCCCAAATTGTCTTTTCCGGTCGTAACACCTGTTGATGGGGCTAGAGTTTTGTCGATTAATAGATCTGTAGTTCGACGTACATATACATCAGCAGTAAGATTCACACGTCTATTCCACAATGACATGTCTACACCTGCATTGTAGTTCATGGTTCTTTCCCATTTCAAATCTGGATTCCCAATTGCTATAGGGACAGCACCAATACCATTCAAATAGGCCAATTCATTTCTATACTGATAAGTAGTCAAAGATTGGTAAGATGCAAAATTGACTTTACCAGTATACCCCATACTACCGCGCAATTTCAATAAATTAATCACATCTGCATTCATAAAAGACTCATTGTGCAGATTCCAACCTAAACCCGTGGACCAAAAATGTCCATATCTATTGTTCACACCGAACTTTGAAGACCCAGACATCTGATAAACTCCGTCTACATAATAACGATTTTTGAGTGAGTAATTCACATTGAAGAAGCCACTTAAGTCCGTACTTAAATCCTGTACACCTGTAGGTTGTTGACCATCAGGATAGCTAGCGGCAAACTTCATGAAGGATAAATTATCAGCATAAAATCCTATCCCCATAAATGTAGAACTTCTATTATCAAAACGATTGATTGTAGCGCCTGTATTGATGGCTAGCAAATTATCTTCCTTGAAAATTTTGTTATATGACAAGACCAAATTTCCTGAATAATTCAATCCTTTAGAATTCGACTCATTTAACATTCCTTTTTTAGATGGGTCTGTTTCATCTTTATAAGCAGCCGATAATGGTGACAAGAATCCTTCTATATTACCTTGATTCAACGAAATATTCCAGTGCGTAGTCAATCTGAAATTAGAGTTGATATTCCAACGTGCATCAAAATCATTACTTATTAATTGCGTCCAATTTCTATCGAAAGAACCTAAACTCGCTTCATATAATGGATTCGCTTTTTCCCAAGATAAAAGCTTATTCATTTGACCATATTCATCATAAATCGCATCATACGGATTTAATTGAATAAAATTTGAGAACGCTCCATAAGGAGAAGCAACTGAATTCACGCGATTGAATGTAGTGCGATTGGTAAACGAAAAACCCTTAGCAGCATAATGTTCTAACATGAAACCGAAACCATAACGATCACGACCATCACCTTTCATAACACCATTCACTTGAGCAAAACGACCATTCAATTCATAACGTGTACCTTGAGAACCTCCAGATATTCTTACCGAATGGTCATTAGTAAATCCAACACGTGAAGGCTGTGCCATCCAATCCGTTTGCACTCCACTACGAATCATCTTGAATCGATTATTATACACAGAATCTAATCCATATTGCGCTACTGGATCGGCCGATGTATATAAGCCTGCTAGTTTTTCGTATTCCAATTTTTGCATGGGATCTAACAAAGTATAATCTGAAAAATCCGGCATCTGAACTGAACTAATCAGATTGTATGCTACTCTAATTTTACCTTCAGCGACACGTTTACGCTCAATGACAATCACACCATTAGCCGCTCTAGCACCATATAAAGCAGCTGCCGAAGCATCTTTTAATACAGTTACTGTCTCGATTTCATTGATATCCATATCATACAAATCCTGAAGAGAAACAATCGTACCATCACGAACAATCAAGGGCTGGTTGACCGATTGGTCCGTATTAGTGAACGATGTAACTCCACGCAATAATAAATCAGGAAGTTTATTTGGATTAGAACCTTCTCTATTTTGCGTTACGGTAACCATACCCGGTGTCAACATACTGATAGCTTCCAAAACACTTGTAGGCGATACCGCTTTCAATTGTTCTCCAGTAAAAGATTGAGAAGCTCCAGTAAATGATTCTTTGGATTTATTGAATAAACCAGTCACTACGACATTATCGATTTCGGTTTGATTAGCTTCCAATTTAATTTCAATAAAATTGAAATTCGGAATATTGACAGTTTTAGATTCCATACCGAGGTAAGAAACCAAAATACGAGTATCACCTTCTTTCAAATCAAGTTTGAAAACACCTTTTTCGTCGGTCATAATACGTGTACCACTAGGTAAAGCTTGCACAGTTGCACCTGCTATATATTTCCCCGTAGCATCATCCGTCACACGTCCACCAAGAACAGTTTGCTGAATAGCATTGTGTACTTGATAATTGGACTGCATATTTTCCTTTTTTGGTTGTACCAAAATTGATTTCCCATCGATCTTATAATCCAATGGGAGTTGTTTGAAAACTTCATCCAAAACATAACCAATAGGCTTATTTTTGGTGTTGAGGGTTACATTTTTAGATTGATTTAATAATTCTGCATTTAAGAAGAAATTATATCCACTTTGTTTTCTGATTTCCTTTAATACTTGTTCTAGACTAGCATTTTTGACCATTAGCGAAATATCTTGCGCCATAGCAAATGTAGGAACACTTAATAAAGACATCGAAAAAATCACGGTAGCCAATTTACTTCTTCGCTTAAGCCTATGAAATAGACTTTTTTCTAAGCAATAAGAACCTAGAGGAAGTTTTTTTTCCAGCTGAGATTCTTTTGATTCATTTTGCTTCATAAACACGGGTTAGACTTTGATTAATTTAATTCAGTTATTTATTAATTGGGTTGATTAATTTCTATTTTATCACTTTACATTTAGTATTGCAAGGTTAATCTCTTTTCATTATTCACCTGTACTACCTTAAACCGTAGCGAACTACTAGCTTCAATCATCTCAATAACTGATGACAAAGGCTCATTTCTACCGACCTGACCATAAAAACGGTCCGCTGGCCACTGATCGATATCGACACTGATGTCGTACCAACGTTGTATATCGGCCATAATTTCCTTTAAGTCGGCATTTTGGAAAGAAAATAAATTGTTTTTCCAACTAATACTTTCTTCCGCGTCAACAGTGTTGATTTTCACTTTATGACTGGATTTGCTCAATGAAGCTTCCTGATTAGGCTTCAACAAAAATTGATTTCCGACAGCATTACTTATATTGACACGCCCACTTAAAAGGGTTGTCGTCGTGATTGATTCATCGCTATAGCTTTTTAAATTGAATTTGGTGCCCAATACCTCAATCTTTTGCCCCATGGATCGGACAATGAATGGCTTCAATTGATGTCCATATTGAGGATATTCATGTTCTTGATGCGAAACTTCAAAATAAGCCTCACCATCTACTTCCACAACGCGTTGTTTTTGGTCAAATACCAACGGGTAGGTCAACTTGGAATTGGCGTTCAGCCACACTTTTGTACCATCATCCAGCGTAATAGACATTTGTTTCCCTTTAGGTGTGCTCAAGACAACTTTTTGATTTTTAAAGTTATCATCCAAATTTTGGAAAAGCTCATTCCCATCTCCTAGGAACAATTCCCCATTTCTGGACAATAAATCACTCGTACTCTTACTCAATGTGATAACTTCACCATTCTCCAAAGTAATAGTAGCCTGATCTTCCAAAGGGTAGATGTATTCTGCCTTCACAGTTTGGGCAATTGAATTATTTGTTTTTTGTTGAAATAGATAAACGCCAAAAACAAGCAAACATGCAGCTGCAATACAAGAAATCGCAATTTTCAATAGACGTGTAGGTCTATTTGTTCTCGTTTCTTCTTGGATTGATTCAAATATTTTTCCTTTCAGATTTGTGATTTCATTTTGTTCCCACATTTTGTATTGTGGTTCACGATTTACCTCATTCAACCAAGCCTCCAACAATTCACGTTCCTTATCAGAAACATAATCATTTTGGTATTTTCTTATTAATTTTTGAAATTCCGTTGGCTTCATTTTTTATTATTTAAATTCCCAATACACTTATAAGTCTCCTTTCTAATGTCGGACACACAGTCATTAATTAAAAAAAAATCATAATTTTGGATTAGTTATTATCGAATGGTAGCGCTATATAAAATATCAGACATCACCGAAAAAGAAATTTTGAACGCCCTGAAAGAAGGCGATCATAAGGTATTTAGTGTCGTATATGACAGATATGCTGAAGAGCTATTGCATTTTATATATGGATTCACCAAAGACAAACAAATTTGTGAAGACATTTTGCATGAAATATTCATGGACTTTTGGAGAAGAAAAGAGTCCATAGAAATCAAATCTAATCTCAAAAGTTACTTATTCTCATCTGCTAAATATGCAGTGCTCACATTTATTCGTTCAGAAAAGGTGAGACAAAAATACGTAGATCATTTTAATTTATTCTTATCTCAACTATCTACAAATGAGACCTACGAAATATCAGATTTAAATGATTTGCATTGTATCATTTCGATGTGTCTAGAAAAACTACCAAACAAATGTAAAGAGGCTTTTTGTATGAGCCGATTCCAACATAAGAGTATACATGAAATAGCACAAGAAATGAATATCTCGCCACGTACAGTAGAAAACTACATTACATTAGGTTTGAAAACAATTAGAACAGCTTTGGCAAATTATTCTTGGCTTTTAATTATTTTCAGCAGTATCAATAAGGATTAGTTCATAACACGTGTTATTTAAGGAATAAATAGCATCGTAAGATTTTTTTTCTAATATTGAACAAATACATTTAAATCTTATTTGATTTTCTCATGATCATAAATAAGTTTTCAATGATAAGCATAAAGAGAAAATTGCTGTGTCGGAATCGATTGATATTTATTTAGGAATATAGAAAATACACTATTAATTACAAAATAAAGTATATCTCAGCCACGTTTAACAGGAGATAATGTTTTAAGATTTAAAGTACTCTTTGAAAAATATGTCTAAAAAACATATTAAGATAAATAAGTATCATTCATCTTTTTACCAAGCTTGTTTTATAGTTCTTTAATACAAAATCATCCCCAACAACAGTTCCAGTAGAATATTTATAAAAATAAATTGTTGCGGATGTGGATGATTGTATTCGATAATTCGGAATTCACAACTTTTGGTAATTATGTATGCATCAAAATGTGCAACAACGGTGCAGCATAATTGGCAATAATAAATACATAGTTCATCTTTTGGAACATAGAGTTCCAAAAGATAAAACAAGCTTTGTATTAGCAATAAGACAAAGTAATTAAGAATTATTTATTTAACGTGAGTTCGGTTTAAATAATGCAGACCTTAATGCAGTGATCTATATTCATTGGGGGTCATCCCCGTTTTCTGCTTGAATAGTCGGGTAAAATGCTGTTGATATTTAAAACCCAAATGATGAGATATATCACTGATAGATTTATCACTGTCAAATATTATTGATTTTGCAGCATCAATTACTTTGGACTTTATAATATCTAATGCCGTAGTTCCAGTTTCTTTTTTGATAAGATCACCAAAATAGTTGGTAGAGAGGTTCAGCTGTTCTGCACACCATCTAACTGAAGGTAGCCCTAAATTCTGACACTTGTCGGATTGAAAATAATCATTGAGAAGATTTTCAAACTTTATTAATATATCATTGTTGGCATGACTTCGGGTGATGAACTGTCTGTCATAAAACCGCATACAATAGTTCAGGAACAATTCAATATTCGACACAATCAAAGTTTTACTGTGTTTGTCAATGTTCTGGTCAATTTCATAAGCTATTTTTCCAAAGCAGTCATTCACAATCGATCTTTCTTTTTTGGATAAGTGTAAGGCTTCATTAACCTCGTATGAAAAAAAAGTGTACTCTTTTATCTTTCTCCCCATATGGGTACCACTAATTAGATCGGGGTGAAATACAAGTGCCTTACCCGAGGGTTTAATCACCTTTCCCTGGCTATCAATTCCATATATCTGACCAGGGGAAATAAACACTAAAGTCCCATCATCATAATCATAAGACTGACAACCATATTTAATATCACCACATTTAATGTATTTTAAAAAAACAGCGTAAATGCCCATATATCTTCTAAAATATTTATATGTAGGCATTTCATCAAAATCCACAACACTTACAAGCGGATGAAGGGTATCAACTCCCAGGGTATCATTGTATTGCCTAACAGTATCTATTCGCTCCACTTGTTCCTTAATAAGTTTTTCCTACAAATTTACTAAACACTTTCGCATTTAAAGTATACTTAAATCAAATCAGTAAAAGTGGTAAATAAATCTGTGTTTTGTATAAAAACGAATACAAAATGGTAGGTAACTTTGTATATGTTAATAAATTGGGATACGTGTCAATTACATGTCCTTGGGTTTAATCCATACTCAATGTCAGACAAAACACTAAAAAGGTTCAACGGGAATCGCTATTAATAGCCGCATTTGTTAATCGTCACGGTCAGTTCGAAGAAATAGCTAATGCTGTTTTATTTCTATGCAATGATACTGTAAACTTTATTATTAGGTCATTCGTTGGTAATACATGGCGCTTAAAACATTTAATAAAATGTATAAATAAAACAAAGATATGAGTAAGACAACAAAAAATAAAATAGCGAGAACAGCACACCGTCTAACCGTAGGGATTTCTTAAAAAATGCCGCTCTTATCGGAGCGACTACTTGCGTTCCCACTGTATTAGTATCTAGCTGTACAGAACAGAAAACGTCATCTTTTAAAAGAAGGTAAAAACGAAAATACTATGCCCATTATTACGGAGCGCCGTACTTTAGGGAAAGGTAGTGCCCCAATGGAAGTTTCGGCTTTAGGTTTTGGACTAATGGGAATGAACTACCACCGAGGTCCACATCCTGATGAAAAAGCGATGATTAAACTGGCTCATGAAGTCGTAGAGCGTGGTGTTACACTTTTGATACTGCAGAAACCTACGGCCCGTTCATCAACGAAGAACTCATAGGTAAGGCTCTTGCCGAGTTTAAGGGCAAGATTGCCATAAGCACAAAATTCGGATTCAACTATACCGGAAACAAAATAAATGATATGCCAGCTGGACTTAACAGCAAACCCGAACGCATTCGTGAGATGGTAAAAGCTTCGTTGCAAGGTCTGAATATTGATACAATAGAATTGTTGTACCAGCACCGTTTCGATCCCAACGTACCCATTGAAGATGTAGCAGGAACCATCAAAGACCTTATTGCCGAGGGAAAGGTGAAATATTTTGAACTTTGTGAGGTCGGGCCAGAAACGATCCGGAAAACACATGCCGTACAGCCTGTAACAGCTATACAGAGTGAATATCATTTGATGTGGCGTGAAGTGGAAAATGAAGTACTACCTGTATGTGAGGAGTTGGGCATCGGTATTATTCCGTATAGTCCTTTAAACCGGGGTTCCTCACAGGTGCCATTAATGAATATACTAGTTTCAGTTCAGACAACGACAACCGTAATATCCTTCCACGTTTTACCCCGGAAGCAATACGTGGAAATCTTAAGATTGTGGAGGAAATGAACAAATTTGGACGTACAAGAGGCATAACCGCTGCACAAGTAGCATTGGGATGGTTGCTGCAAAAAGCACCGTTTATCGTCCCTATTCCGGGAACGACAAAAATATCACATTTGGAAGAAAACCTACGAACATTAAATTTCACTTTTAGCGCACAAGAATGGAACGAACTCGAATCAGCAGTAGCAAAAATTACTATTGTTGGTGATCGTTACCCAGCTTCCGAGCAAAAAAAGGTACAGAGTTAAATAAACGGCTGAACTAAACATAGACTTTCGGTTTCCATCATGTCGTTCGTATTACCACTGCACCCCAAAATTGATAATGTTTAAAATTAGCAAATATGAATGGACAAAATAAAAATCAGTCATTAGAAGTGCATCAACAACATCTTTCCACTGTTATCATAAAGATGAAAAAGCAAAAAAATTAACAACAATGAATATGACTAAGAATATTTTTAGAAATCGGATTTTCATTAAGTACCCCATACGGGCGATAATGGCAATAGAAATGCTTTTATGTATGAATAACAATGTTCACGCACAACAACAGGAAATGATTGTGCGCATTTCAGAAATCGAGATACATCCTCAACATCTGGAGGAATACAAAGCAATCCTAAAGTACGAAGCCGAAGCATCGGTAAGGCTTGAAAAAGGTGTTATTGCCATCTTCCCCATGTTCCAAAAGGACAACCCGACACAGGTACGAATACTGGAAATGTACGAAGACCAGGATTCTTACCAATCTCATTTGAAAACCGAGCATTTCCTAAAATACAAGACAACCACACTCCACATGGTCAAATCATTAAAACTTGTGGATATGGATGCACTGGATCTGGAAACTGCGGCACAAATTTTCAACAAGATGCCAGCTAAAAAAAGATATCAGGCTACACCGCCTGCTCCACAACCATTTGGCACAGAAGCATTTCAAAAATCAGGTGAGACCGTAATCCGATGGATGGGCAACGGTGGCTTTTTTATTAATAGCAGGGGATCCACGCTTATGGTTGACCCATTGCTTAAAGGATTCGACATACCCGTACTATTCAACGCACCTATAGACCCGAAGGAAGTTCCCCATCTGGACGCTGTAATGATCACACATAGCGATAACGACCACTACAGTATACCAACACTAAAGGAACTTTCTGCGGTTACGAAGATATATCATTCTACGGTCTATGTTGACACCTTGATGAGATACGAAGGCTTTAGATCTAAAAGGCACAGAATCGGCGACAGCTTCAAAGTTGGAAAGATGAAAATTACTTTGACACCTGCTGACCTTGATTGGCAGAACGAAGATCCCGATAAAACTCGAAATTTCGCGAAGGAAGATTGTGACGGTTTTTTAATCGAGACTGCCAATGGAACCATCTGGGCCCAAGGTGATTCCAGTCTCCTGCCAGAGCATTTAAACCTTCCAGTTCCCCGATGCTATTTTCTTTTTATTTTTCAGATAATGAATGGCATTTTACACTTGAAGGGCATTAAAAGTTGCAGAAGCCTACCCGAATCCGCCATTACTACTGTCTCATTGGAGAACAATTGATGCTCCGGATTTCACGCCATTTAACGCCGACCCGGAGAAACTAAAAAGCTTGGTCAAAATCCCCGAACGTGTAATTGTACTGGCCCCCGTTGAAGGTTATACATTGAGACCGTTAAATAAAAAATCAGATAAAAGTGGAAATAAATAATGGTGATCTATTTTCGGTTGCTGAATTACTAGCTATCAACAAATCAGATCATTTTTTGAGACTAACTTCTCCTTAGGAAAGAAGCTTAAATGTCCAATTATTGGAGATAAATGACTAGTTTTAACCATTGTATTTTTTATGTTTCAAGCACAAATTTACTTACGATAATCAATGACTCAAAATACCAAAACACGCACTTAGAATGAAAAGAATATTACCACTAATAACTACAATCATATTTTATTTCAACTTTTCGCATTCCTCTTTAGCGCAAGAAGAGAAGAAAGAAAGACTGACTAATTATCTAAACACCCTATTTACAAATAAAAAAGTGATGGGATCTGTTGCGATTTCACGTAATGACAGCATAATCTACAGTAAAGCAATAGGATATGCTAATGTCGAAAAAAATAAACTTAACGATAACAACACAGCCTTTAGAATTGGTTCTCTTACCAAAACTTATACAGCAGTATTGGTTATGAAAGCAATAGAAGAAAAAAAAATAAAACTAGATGATAAATTAAATCTCTATTATCCTCAAATAAAAAAATCTGATAATATTACCATAGAAATGCTACTTAATCATCGGTCTGGACTGTATAATTTCACAGAAAAAGAAGAGGAAAATACATGGAGTCAAACATTTCATACAGAGGAAGAAATTATTAATTTTTTCAAAAATGAAAACAACTATTTTGAGCCAGGTACAGACTACGCATATTCAAATACAAATTATGTGCTATTAGGTTTTATTCTTCAACGATTATACAACAAATCCTATAATGAAATATTACAACAAAAAATCTGTCAACCACTAAATCTACAACACACATATTTTAAAAATGAAATTGACGAAACATTAAATGAAGCCGTGTCGTATAATATACAAGACGAGTTTATTCAAAACTCGTCTTGTAATTATGCTGCCCATTTTGCTAGTGGAGGCATTTTTTCATCAGCTATTGAGGTTAATCAATTTATAGCTGCGTTATTCAACAATAAAATAATTTCTTCTGAAAGCCTAAGTTTAATGCTTCCTAAAGAAAAAGGTTCGTATGGTTTTGGCATAGAAAGAACAGCTTTTAATAGTCCAGAAGAAGGATATAAGCACGGGGGGCGCGTTGAAAATTATTTTGCTGAATATTGGTATTTCCCTAAAGAAAAGATTGGAGTAGTCTCTTTAGCAAACGCAACAAATATATCTCCATTCTATATGAATAATTTCTTTATTCAAACCGAATACGGAATGAATCCCAATATTCCGAATTTTAAAAAAACTAATGAGCTTACTGAAGAAGAATTTCAACAATTAAGTGGAACTTATAGTAATGAAGACAAAACGTATTCATTCACAATTTCATCGAATGGAAATTATTTAATTTTCCAAAATTCAGCGATAGGTCAAATGTTCATTTCATTTGAATACACAAATGAAAATGAATTTCTTTATGAAGATATAAAATTAACTTTCTATCCTAATGAAGCTAAAGCTATAGTCATACAAGGAAATTCTCAAGAGGTATTTTTAAAAAAACAATCATTACCGTCCGATAAAAGTTAAATTGGTTTATCAAATTTTTATTATTATGAATATAAGTTTATTATCGTTTTATGAGATTAATTTACGAGAACATTTCTAATAGAGTATTAACAACTTCTTTTTGTGTAGAATTTTCAATTTCTCCAAGCTTGCCCTTTAATCTTTTTTTATCAACAGACCTTATATGGTCTAAAGCAATCTGACCCTGCTTTCCATCTACGTTACAATTTACGCGCATAGGATAAGGCTTTAGTGTCGATGTGAGCGGTGCTATAATTAGTGTGTTTAAAGCATTATTCATTTCATTTGGTGAAACTATAACAGCAGGTCTAATTTTATAAATTTCGCTTCCAATGGTAGGATTAAGGTCAATAAAATAAACTTCAAATCTTTTTACCATGTCCATTCTGTTTTGTCGAAATCATTATCAAAATAGTCTAAAACCTCTTTATCTGTTAAAGAGTTGGCTTTTAATAACATTTCTTCCCAGTTTTCACGATGTTTTGGTTTAACTGCTTCGATAATGATTTTAGAATCCTTGACACTTAAAGAAACTTCATCCGTAACATGGAGTTGGTCAAGAATTTGTTTTCCTATTATAATACCAAAAGAATTACCAATTTTTCTAATTTTAGTTTTCATATTATTAAAGTTATAACAATATTATAACATGTCAAAATTTGATTATAAAATTTAACCTTTTTTGAGACTAATACCCGCCAAAATGTCGCTTCTTTAAGAATACATAATCTACTATAAACTGTATTCACTTTTAAATAAAGTCTATAATATTTTTCGTATCGTAAAACAACTATAGTTTTTTTTTACTAAATTAATCAATAAAGATTTACTGCAGGAACAAAAAACAGTAATTTCGAACTCAAGTAATTCGTCACAAAAAAGGTAGATACTCCAAGTACGCATAACAGAAAAGCCTGATTAAATTTCAGGCTTTTTTTTAGTGGGTATACCGTATTTTAACTATGGTATATTTTACTTATATAAATTGATTAAAACTTCAGATAAAAATTCAGTTAAGTAATCCAATCTATAAGAATATGTCGCCCACATATGAATATTTAATCTATTTCTTCTAACTCAAATATATCCTCCACATTAACATGTAAAATTTTAGCTAATTTTAAAGCTAACACTACTGATGGTGAATACTTATTAGATTCAATTGATATTATTGTTTGACGAGATACCGAAACTAGCTTTGCTAAATCAGATTGAGTTAATCTTTTTTTTGACCGGAAACACCTTAAATGATTAACCACTATACCACATGTATTTTATATGAAAACCTAAATATAAAAACTATCCAAAATATTAGAAGGCTTATTATAAACAGGAGCATTAATAAACCTTCATTTGGCGAACCTAAAATAATAATACTCAAAAACATTAAAAAAATAAAAAATAGTTGGCTTAAAGCAGCTATTTGAAAACTTTCTACCCTAATTTTTTTAATTCTTTCGTCTTCATATTTTTCCTCAGAAAAACAAATAAATAGTACACCCAACAGAAAGCTTATCAACGAAATTGAAGCAATAGTAAAAATAATTGGCCTAACCATCATAGGTAATTCAGCGTCTATAAGAAGATATCTTATGGATAAAGGAAGGTCGCTTAATTGAATAAGTAGCCAGCCTATAAGACCTATTGGAGCCATAATGAATCCTTTCTTTTTGAAACGATTGGGAAGTAATATTTTCATAATTTTAAATTTAAATGTTAAGTAAACTTAACATTTTAGTTGTTTACTTCAAACCATTTAAATATTTTTAACAAATCGATACACTTAGCTGTTTTTCAATCAGTTCAAATATGTTAAATACTGAAGATAAGCAAACTATTTACCTAAAGTCATTTTCTTTATTTCCTCATCTGTATGCGTATCTAAAATCTTTGCGTAGCGGTAGAAAGTAGCACGTGTCAAATTAAGTGCTGTATATATTTCCTCTGGACTCTTTTTGACATCTTTGTAAACTGAACGCATAAGAAATAATTTAGAAATGGTTTCTTTGCTATATCCCTTGGGCCTACCTCCTAGCCTACCACGTGCTCGGGCTGATTGTAGACCGGCTTTCGTTCGTTCACGGATTAATTCACGTTCATATTCCGCTAATGAAGCCATAATATTCAAGAACAATCGACCATTGATAGTACTGGTATCAACACCATCAGTCAAGCCCTTTATGATGATACCTTTTTCACTTAGCGACAATACCAAATCAATAATATGTTTTAGACTTCTACCCAATCGATCAAGTCGCCAAACATAAAGTTCATCTCCTTCTCTAAACTGTTCGATCATCTTATCCAGTTCAGGTCGATTCTTTGTCGAGCCTGAAATTTTTTCCTCAAAGATCTTCTCACAACCTGCCTTTTGAAGGGCTTCAATTTGCAAGTCTAAGTTCTGATCTTTAGTCGAAACTCTAGCGTATCCTATCTTCATATTTTTTCGCATAAACTCATATATAATAAATTTATGAAATTTTATTTAAAGAGACGAGTTTTTAAGATAGCACAAAATAGACTATATACTTGATTCAGAAGCTACATTAATCATCAGTTATAAACAACACAAAATATCAAAATACTACCGTATTGTGAGATGAATTCAAATAGGACAATTCGAAAACTTCAGATTATTAGATTTCTTTCAACGGCCTTTCATCTCTTACCCTAAGGGTACGATGGAAGCTTAGTTATTATCCGTATTTAATTAGGCAATTTTATATAAACTTTCCAAAATACGTTTTGAGTCTTTAATACTTTTAGAACTATTTTTTTCTAAGTATGATATTATAAAATCGAATTGTGACTCAATATCTAAAAATAGACTTTCGATTGTTTCAAAATTATTACTTATTTCATTTTCTTTTACAATTATGTATAATAATTTTCCAACATACCATTCAAGGTGAATCCATAAGTTGGTGTATTCATTTATATAATCTCCAGAGTGAACAATTTGATTTCTATGCAAATAAATTCTTTGAAGTTGATATTCTATAGATTCTTTAGATGAATTAATTCTATCTAAAATAAATTTTAATTTACCAGTTGACATTGGTTTTATCAACTCAGAATATTCAAATGCTAATAATGAAGATTGTTTATTGAATTGATTAAATTTATTTGCAGAGTCTTCTAGAAGCCAATTCATCCATTTTGAAATTGAAATACAATTAATATTTCTATCTAACTCATTAATACCAATGTTTTCAAAGCAATTATTATTTACTTTGTCTACAGAATTAACACGCTTTATTAAATATTTTATATCTCTTGTAAACGCTCCAACTGATATTGTTTTTGCAAGAATATACCTAATGTTTTCTATGTCAGATTTAAATATTCTATAAGGTAATATACATTCAAGTGAAGTCCATATCAAAGAGAGTGAATTTTCTATGGATTTTGAACCTAAACCTAAATTATAATAAAATATTGCTTTCTTAAGATTCTCATCTTTGATAAAATCAAGTTGTGAAGTTTTATTGAAAGTGGTGATCATAGAATCTTTAATTAAGGAATTAATCAAAGTACTAGTTCTTGAATTTACGCTAATTGGGTCACTGTCAATTTTAATTTTAGAAAAAAAATGTTGATTACTGGTACTACGCCTAAAATAGCTATGCTTAAAAAATATATTAAATATCGACAAGCTATTTCTATCTCGATTTATTACTAAATTCCTTAATAAAAACTCATACTGATTTCTAATAAATGAAATAGGGTCTTTAGCTTCAGTACTATAATAAATGACTTTATCTCTTTCAATATATTGCTTTTTATTATAGAATTCAGAATTGAAATCTTTTGCTGATCTAATGTCTCCTAATCCACTTTTATAAACTACCTTTCTTATCTCATTAATCTCAGATTCGTTGCTTCCAATATACACTAGTAATTCGTAAAGGTTCTTATTATTATTGAAAAATTTTGTAAATCTTGCAATATTGATATGATAACCATTATTTATCCACCTTTTAAATACTTCATTTAATGAATTAATACTGTAACCTTTATGTAAATAAAAAGGTATAATTAAATCAATTAAATTTGAAATTTTTATTAATTCTCTTTGAATTTTTATTTCTTCTTTGAAGTCAATTTTATTCAGTTCAATAAGTAATTGAGAAAAGTAGTATTTTTCTAATTGGATAGAAAATTTCTTAAGATTGTATAATATTCCTCTTACTTTATCTAGATTATCATTTCTTAATTCTTCTTCAGGATTTATAGACTTTATATATATTTTCAAATCTTGAAAGTAAAGATTAACAATTATGTCATTATTAATATTCTGTTTTATTGTTTCTGATTGAGCCTCTTTTAAAATTACAACAAGAGTTTTTACAGTTCTTACTCTCTTTAAGCTTAATTTACATAGTTTTATTAATTCATTTAGTTGTGTATAGCCATTGATTGTTCTATGTTTTTTTGAAACAGCTTCATCATAATCACATCTTTGTAAAAATCTCTCAGCTAAAAATTGTTCGGAACGAGTCATATCCTTATTCCAAACATTAGATTTTGGTATCCACATTTAATATCGGTGGTGTTTTTAATAATTACAGCTAACAATTTTGTTAGCAAAACCAATATACAAAAAGTCTCACAAAACCCTCATTGATCCGAAATAATTAAGATGTGATATTGCCGACATTAAAAAGTATAATAAATGTTATTCAGGACTATTGGGTAACCGTATACTTATGAAGTAATTCTTTTTTAAAAAAAATGTAAAAACTATTTCTTTTAATATAATGTGAATATTTAATTTTACAATTCGAAACCAATACACTTTTTAACCAGTTTTACTTATGAACATAAAATTATTATCCTTTTTTATACTTTTTTTGTGTAATAAAGAAGTTATCTCTCAAATAATTCCCCCATCATCAGCTTCTTTTAAAAAAGTCCTAATATTAGAACATAATTTAAACCCAAAAACCGGAAAAAAACTACCTCCCAAAACAATTAAAGAACTTAACGTTCAAGCTGACATTGATATTAATTTTAATGGGAAAACAACATATGTTACATTTAATAGCTCTATAATAGGAGGAGAAAGCGTATCGATTGTTCTATTTTCAGAAACAGTTGGGATAGATTCTGAAAATAGAGCACGTTATCTTGCAACAAGTGAATCTATCATCCATGATAAAAAATATAAATGGCAGTTTTTTTACACAAACGATGAAATCCAGGCTGTTGAATTTTTTGTATCTGATAGTAATAAAAGCTTCTTCTTTTTAAATGAATAATAATTATCACAAAAGACAACAAATGAAGGGCAGTAGAGCATGTCCGTAGGGATGCATGGCAAAAAATGGGTGGTAGGTATTACACAGCTTTATGACCTTTATGTTTAAACAGATATTCTATATATAAAGATTTTCTATTTTATTAAGTGGTTAAAAAGACTGTCGGGCAACTTTTCTTTAATGATAGCTCTTGAGTCGTCAGTATCTTCAACAAAGGACCAAGTGATTCCAGAATCTTCTGAAATAGCAAAAAGGCTTCTAATTTCACTATGTTCTTTTGCTTTACGAAACCTAGTAACTTTGTATTTAATAACATTGTACAAATCTTTATCATAATCAATTACAGAAGGATTAACTTCTTCCAAGTTAATTGTGACTTTTATACCCTTATTTTTCATTTCGACATAAATCAAGCGTATTTGTTCAGCTAATTTCTCTACCAATTCTTCTTCACTATATCCCGTGTTTTGTTCTGCAAGTTCTGTCAAAAAGGGAGTATACATCTTTTCAATAACATACTCGTATTTTCCATTTTCCATAGCATCGAAATACAATGTAATACAACTATTAAAAACATCATACTCATCTTTTGTAAGCTCACGCAATGATTGAATCTTGTCAGTTAGATCTGATGATTTTTGAGTACTAGTATTACAAGAAGATGTAAAAAACATTAAACAATAATAAATTATAATGAAGGTATAAAAACTACGCATAAAAATTTAAATATGACATCACTAGCGTCCTAAATAATTAAAAAATGGCGGTGAATTTATATAGCAGAGATTGCTATATTTATTTTGCTAAAAATCACCCACCGCCATGGTAAATATAAATGTATTTTCTCAGATTCTGGGTCTTGTAGACCGTACTATTTTTAACAGATTGGTTGACCTTTACCAGAGTGACAAACATCATAAGGGTATTAACAGTTGGGCTCATCTGGTAAGTATGCTTTTCTGCCATTTGTCTTCGGCGGATTCCGTGCGTGATATCAGCAACGGTCTTCGCAGTACTACGGGCAACATGAGCCATATGGGTATTTCCAGAGTTCCCAGTAAATCGAACCTGTCCTACATGAATGCGCATCGTGATCATGTTCTTTTCAGGGATCTCTATTATGCGCTGTTGGACAGGCTCTGGAAGGATCACCCCCATCAGCGATCGGAACTCAGGCAGCTTAAAAGAAAGATCCTGCTGATGGATGCGACGGTCATTCCTTTATGTCTGTCGGTTTTTGACTGGGCAAAGTTCCGGAGCGCCAAAGGAGCGGTAAAATTGCATACGATATTGGATTATGATGGCTGTATGCCAAGCTTCGTACATATCACAGAGGGTAAACGGCATGAATCCAAGGTTGCCAAATCCATCTCTTTTCCCAAAGGCTGTGTAGTTGTTGTCGACCGGGCTTACGTAGATTACAGCTGGATGAATGTTTTGGACAGCAACAGCTGTTTCTTTGTCACACGGAGCAAATCCAACATGAACTACACGGTTGTCAAAAGTTTTCAGAGCGATATCATGAAGCAGCATGGAATACTTGAGGACCATATTGTGAGATAAATTCATCCCTAAAAAAGTAACCCAAAATATCTTCCTAATAAAAACTAGATCATGCGATCATTAAATATGCGATAAGTCATTTTATTCTTGTCCACCAAGCCATAGTTCGCCACGTTTAAATGAATATGTTTCAATGATTTCCCCGACTGATTCTCTAAATTTATGAGTCCGATGTGGCTTTTTTAAAAGTTTTTTAAACCATTTTACTGAGTCATTATAGTCTTGTTCTGAAGCATATATTTCTGGTTCTCCAACCTCAGTATTATCATAGTGATCTTCATCTAAACGATACCCCCAATCTAACTTGGATAGCCTTATCTTTAAAATTCCGTAATTGCCAAGTTGTATTTTTTTATCTATTTCAGGTATGTAAAAAGCATTTTCATTAAATTCAATACTGTCAGCAATCGCACATACAACTTGCGAATGAGAGAAGCGTGGTTCAAAAAGCCAAATTTTCAAATAATATGGTTGTCCAAGATTATCTAGCTGTCTTTTCCATTCTTCATAAATATCCAAAAGTCCATTGAGCATTTTTTGCTTTGTCTTTCTTTTAGGCTCTGGAGTTACACTATTTATTAAAGACAAACCATTCCAAGGATAGACGCCAATTTTCACGTAGCAACGGTCACTTTCGTTAAGTAAATAGTCCGTTAGATTGAGGCCTAGATTGTCTTGACGCCAATTTTCAATGTGGTTCCATCTTCTCTTATGTCCACGTATTTTTTTCAGTTTCACTATTACCTTTTTGAATTGAATTATAATAATTGTATTAGCTGAACTAATATACAATTAGTTCAGCTGATATTACTCTACAGATTATTTAACATCAGTGATAAGTCTCACAAAACCCTGGTTTTTACACGCAACAATTAATGGATATTACGGATTGATTTGTGCCAAATTTTTCGGTTCGATCTGTGCCACTTTTTTAGATCATTAATTTACCCTGTTGCATTACAAACAATCAGCAGCTTAACCAATATATTTGACCCAATGGACTTAAAACAAATTGTAACTGTACATTTGGATGGTTTAAGCAATCTTAAAGTAGTAACTTTTTTTAGGAATCTCTCGTAATACCGTCAACTCTTACCTTAGACTCTTTAAAACCAAAGGATTACATCGCCTACTATTCTTGAACTAGATGAATATGCGCATTCTGATATATTCTCATGATTTACTACCGTAGATATTAATCGCCATAATGATCCAATGCTATATCTGGATAAGATGAATAATGAATCCAATCATCCAGGCCTTACTTACCAAAATCATTACCAACAATATGTCGAATAAGTTAAAGATCCATATAACTATACTCAATTTTTTAAAACATTATCACCAGACATAACCTACGCGATAACCAATAATAAAAAGTTGCTTCATTAATGCCGTTTTCAGAACAGTAAGCTTTTTTGCCTTTACCGCTTATTTGCCAATCTGTTATCATAGATTACATTGACGCACTTTTTTCTTGCAAACTCAACATTCAATAATATGAGCAACAGTTAAGCTATTAAACATGTACTTAAAAGGACGTATACAGATATTTAAGTCAGTTTTGATTCTATAAAATTTACATTACATTTTATTGAATATTATAAAGAGCTGTATAGAATTACTGTGGGACGGTGGATATAATTGCATGTACGTATGAAACAACACAGCGCGCTGCTACGATCTACTCGTTATCTGCTAACAGTAAAAATCATGATATAAAATATTTTGAGTGGCTAAATTAATATTAGACTTATAAAGCAAATTATTTACTAAAAGCTTTCCAATAAATAAAAGAAAGCCGATTTTATAAGTTCTAAATTTTCAATATTACAGTTGTGAACACTAAAATATAAAAACCTACTCGAATGATCGAGTAGGTTAAATTTATAAATTACGAAAAATCACCTTATACACTTAACGAATGTTAGTTTACTTTTATTGTCTCCCAAAATAAACTTACTAACGTGAGCTTACTGTTTAAATCAAATAACATTATATAATATCATCTGCTGAATGTTCCTCATCTTATATTTATAAATATTCCTTACAAAATACCAGTACGGTGTTTATATTATTATTACTAGATAAGCAAATTTAATTTTTCTTTACTTTAATATATTCCCTGATCTGATAAGATTAGAATTATCTCAGCTCATTAAAAAATGCATATTGATTCTTCAAAAAATATAAGTTGCTTAAAATAAACCGCTATCCCAATTTACAATTGTTCTTATATTTGTAAGTATAGTTACAGAAAAAGGTCCAACACAAAAAATTATATTAAACTCCTTTATTCACTAGTATTTATTCTGAGCCAGAAATTTATTTATTTCATCAAGCATTGCTGGACGTCGTTTATATGTATTTCTCCACAATAAAGTTTGCTCTTTAAGTAAATCTCGCCCAGCAGGTATATCTATATAAATTGTTTGGACCACTTGTAATAATTTCTTATAATCATTCCTATCAGATGCTATCTCTGCCTGTTCATTTAAAAGATGCACATATAAGTACATTAATTCTTGTGGATAATTCTGGTATAGATAAGGATGGAAGCGTAATACAATTTGTAAATCGCTTTGCCTACTTACAAGATCAATTAAATGATCAAACATTTTCTCTTCAACTAATATTGGCCCTAATAGATATAACAGCACATAATCAGGCATTTGTATAGATCTATTTAATGACTTTTGATCTTTAAGAACATTTTCCTTGATCAAATCAATCTTATTTTTTATAACATCTTGCCATTCATCTTTAGTATACGATTCTTTCCATTTCACATAATATTCCTTATTAAATGAAGATGCAAAAGCTAAATTTTCTAAATATTTACGAATCGTAAAAATATCTCCTTGAAGTTCTGCAATGTGAAGCAAATACTTTTTCCACTCACTAATCAAACCAAAATGCTTGTTTTTCTCTGCTAATATGAGTCCATCATTGATCAGCGTTTTAGCTGAATCAAATTCCCTTTCTTCAATCAATTCATTAATGAGTATCATCCTTATTTTTGGTAAATGGACATTATCTTTAATAAATTCTTCCGCATCTTTATTCCGACCTTCCTCCAAAAGAAAATGTATCAATTTTGTAAGAAAAGATTCGTAATCATATGTATTATTATTAGTTTTAGCACCTTGTATCATCGTCTTAATAAAAAAAATAAATTCCTCTCTTTTATTAAGATCTATACATAAGTCTGCATATAAGTCTGTTAATGCATACCCATAATTACCATAACTGAAATACTTTAAATCTTGGATTTCCGATTTTAAATAATTGGCAATATTCTCTTTTAGTGGAACAGGTGCTTGATAAGCTAAATTTATGAAAGAGTCTACCGCATTTTCTATAATATCACCGATTGAGCCACTACTGTCGTCTGAATATTCTAGGATGGGGATAGTTTCTTGTATGAAAACTTTCCAAAAATTGTATGCATCTAGAATGTTACCTTTAGATAAATATTGATCTGACTGTCTAGTTATGTTATATAATTCGCGCCCTAATGCTTTACTCGAACTATAATCAGTGAACTACCCATTTGCTAAAGACAAATGGGCTTCGGGCTTCACAGACTTGTGCTTTGTTGCCAAAGTCTTATTTG
>NZ_WUQY01000037.1 GCF_009829085.1 Sphingobacterium bovisgrunnientis | reverse complement strand
AGATCTGTTGCCGACACTTGTATTAAGAACTCACAATCTGTCCTCGATGCTTTCTACAGCATTGCTATTCTATAGTATCTGAGTGGTTACAAAAAAACTTAAAAAGAAATTATTTTAAACAGGAAAAACAACCTTTATTTCAAAAAAATATAAAAACATATCGCAAAACAACAATAAACAATCATTTGACATGACAATAAAAATGACATGCAAAGAAACACAAATACAATAATCATAACTTACCAACAAGTTGATTCACCCATTACTCAAGTGATTTTATAATTATATTTAGTACTTTAGGACATGAAAAAAATATTTGATAATCTACTTTTTCGTGTTGTCATCGCAATATCTCTAGGAATTCTATTAGGCAGTATAATACCTGAATCAATTGGAAACATTTCCGCCACTTTCAACGGATTATTTGACCAATTATTGAAATTTCTTATTCCCTTAATCATTGTCGGCCTTATCATTCCTGCAATTGCAAAATTGGGAAATACAGCAGGAAAAATGTTGATTACCACAGTAGCAATAGCCTATGGATCCACATTATTTTCCGGATTTTCGACCTATTTCGCTAGTATGACATTCTTTCCATCGTTTATTGAGAACCAATCTGTAGCGGCAGTAGAAGAAGGAAGTAAAAGTTTGACACCATATTTTACACTCGAAATACCACCTTTCTTTGATGTAATGGGTGCTTTGGTTTTCGCATTTTTAATAGGAATTGGGTTATCACGTCTTCAAAATTCCAAATTGGCAGAAATTACCTATGACTTCGAGAATATCATTTCCTTTATCATAGAAAAAGTGATTATCCCATTATTACCCTTATTTATCTTCGGTATATTCTTGGATATGACCTATTCTGGTAAAGTGCTATTGATATTAAATGTTTTTGTCAAAATAATCGGATTCATATTCGCCCTGCATATCATTTTGTTGTTGATTCAATACATCATAGCAGGTGCAATCACCAAAAAAAATCCATTCAAACTCTTGGCAACCATGATGCCCGCTTATTTTACGGCCTTGGGAACACAATCTTCAGCAGCCACAATACCCGTTACCTTAGCACAAGCGAAAAAAGCAGGTGTTTCGGAAAATATAGCCTCATTTGTCATCCCATTGTGTGCTACCATTCACTTAGCAGGAAGCACATTGAAGATTGTGGCTTGTGTGATTGCTTTAATGTTGATGCAAGGAATGCCGATTGAGTTTGGTCAAATGGCTGGATTTATCTGTATGCTGGGTGTAACGATGATCGCTGCACCAGGTGTTCCAGGTGGAGCTATTATGGCAGCATTAGGAATTATTACATCAATGTTGGGTTTTGATGCCCAAAATCAAGCCTTGATAATTTCATTATATATTGCTATGGATAGCTTTGGTACAGCGTGTAATGTAACTGGAGATGGGGCTATAGCGATTGTAGTTGACAAATTATTTGGTAAAAAAGAAGTCGCTTAGACATAAATATTAGTACTCTGTAAAGGTGATTTGAAAATAAATCACCATTTTCTTTGATTAGCTCTATTTTTATTCAGTCTAAATAAATACATTTGCGATTGTATTATAATCAATAATGTAATATGATCAGTGGAATTATCAGAAAGACGGATTCAGAAAAAATATGTATAATCGTAAACTGTGAACAGTACAATATATCGGAATCAACCATTGAAGTATTGGAAATTCCACTTGAATACATAAATCATTTAGCTATTGAACACTTGAAATTTGAAACATCAATTTATTTTAAAGGAGATGGAGAAATTCTTGTGTTGTTTTTAGACCTCCTATCCTTACAACACGACTCCAATGTATTGAGTAAAATAAAATTTAATATTTTAATCCATAAATTTTTCGAGAAAATAATTGTTCAGAGTGGGAAAAATGAACTTACAGAAGAACAGGTTGCTGAATTAAAAGAGTACATTGAAACTCACCTGCACGAAACACTTAAAATTCAAGATTTAGCCAAGATTATTGGAATAAATCAGCAATATCTCAAAATAAGATTCAAGAATACATATGGTATTACGGTACACGAATACATCATCAACCAGCGTTTAGAAAAAGCAAAAGATTTGATAAAAGACTCACACTATTCTCTCCAAGAAATCGCGTTAAAAATTGGTTATTCCTCATTGAGCAGCTTCAGTCAAGCTTTCAAACATAAATTTGGTAAATCTCCTCTATCCTTCAAAATTTCCAATAACTAAAATTGATTTTCTGATTTCAAAAACAGACTCCTTAAATAATATTCTATACTTGTATATTATTTTTAATTAGTCTAAATAAATGAAAAAATTATTCTCTGTAATTCTACTAGCATTGGCTTGCAACTATAGCAATGCCCAACAAGCAAAAGATGCGCAAACAATCAAATCAATGTGTGGATGCTATGAAGTGAAATTTGCGTCTGCCGAGACATTCAGTTATCCACAAAACAAAGATGAATACGAGGCATCGCAAACCAAACACGAAACAGCTTTGGAATGGATTACGCCTATTATTACTAACGATAATTATGTTTCATTACAGCATTTGCTAATCGTGAGCGATAAAATGATTATCAAACATTGGAGACAAGATTGGGTATTCGAAAATCAAGATCAGTGGACTTATAGCGGATTTAATGGGGTAGATTATTCGCAAAAAACAAAGGATGCTGTCAAAGGACAATGGTCACAACAAGTCTTTGAAGTTGACGATACACCACGCTACATGGGAAGTGCGACTTGGACTAATTTGGATGGAAGAACATTTTGGCAGAATACAGCGGATGCTCCCCTGCCTAGACGTGAGTACTCCAAACGCTCTGACTACAATATTTTGAAACGTACAAATATCCACGAAATAATTTCGTCTGGCTGGATTCACAACCAAGACAATGCGAAAATCATTCGCGAAAATGACAAAGCTGATTATGTATTAGCAGAAGAAAAAGGCTACAATACGTACACAAAAGTAGATGATAATAAATGTGTAGCTGCACAGAAATATTGGGCCGAAAACGAAAAACTTTGGGAAAAAGTAAGAAGTAAATGGAACAAAGAATTGGCTAAAAAGAAAGATTTAAGATTTCACAAAAAAGTAGATAACAGAGCACTTTACTCGTATTTATTCGAACTTCCGAACATTGCAACTCAACAAGAAGTAGACACTATAATTGACAAATTCATCATTCAATAATAGCATAATTCTGCAATTCTATTCTCTCTCTTAATGGTTGGTGTACGTAAAGTATACCAATCATTTTCAACACATTTTTATTAAAAAACATGTCACGAATAATAGTCTTAATTACATTATCGAATGTACTCTGTTTGGCGTTGTTTCCTACTACTATTTTTTCACAAAAGGCTCAATCGACTACACATGCGAATAGTATAAGCGATACTATTAATCATCGTGTACAGAAGGACATTTGTCTCGAACAAGTTGTCGTAACTGGACAATATAAGCCACAATCGATATCCAAATCTGTCTATAATCTACGTACTATTTCCTCGGATCAGATTAAATCTAGAGCTGCAACGAATATTCAACAATTACTTAATACGCAGCCGGGAATTCGTTTCAGTAGTGATTTGACTTTGGGTGTATCCGATATCGAATTAATGGGTATGAGTGGTAGAAATGTTAAGATTCTTGTGGATGGCTATCCGATGTTGGATCGCTCAGACACGCGCGAAAGTTTGAATCAAATCGATGTTAATATGATCGAAAGAATTGAAATTGTGGAAGGTCCAATGTCCGTTATTTATGGCTCAGATGCTTTAGCTGGCGTAATAAATATTATTACCAAAAGTCCTAAAAACTCGAAATACAGCGTATTCGCAAAGGTACAAGAAGAGACTGTAGGCAATGAATACGACTTTCATCAAGGTAAAGGAATACACCAGAAGAGTGTTGGTATAAATTGGAGAAAAGAAAATATCTATGCCGATGCCACTGTTTCGTCGAACCAATTTGGAGGATGGAATTTACCTTCAAAATCTGCATTTATACAAGAAGTGAATGCGATTAGCAATAAATGGAAACCCAAAGATCAATATCTAGGAAATATTAAGCTAGGCTATAAAAACGATAAAATTCATATTTGGTATAGAACATTCGCGATGCATGAAGATATCGATTCCCGATATGGTATAAACCCCAATACTTACTTGGCAAAACTGCAAACTTACCGCACCAATCGTTATAATCACCAAATCAGTAGCAATTGGCTGATTTCCGAAAAATTTGGTTTGGAGGTGTCTGCTGCTTACACGGATTTATCACGTAAGACTATTACCACTATTCATGATTACAACTCAAACACATCTACATTATCCACTGAAAAAGGAGAACAAGATTTAGCAGAATTCAACACGCTATTCCTGAGACCTACATTACAACACTATTTAAGCGAAAAACTAACTTTTCAATACGGTTTAGAATTCAACAAAGATGCGGGCACAGGTGCGCGTATAAAAGGAAGACCACATATTCAAGATATGGCTGCATTTATTAGTTCGGAGTATAAACCTTTGACGAAGTTGACAATACGACCTGGAGTTCGTTTTCTAAAAAATTCCGTGTATGATGCTCCTAAATTTGTTCCTGCTTTAAATACTAAATTTGACATCACAAGAAATTTGAATCTCCGTCTGAGCTACGCCAAAGGCTATCGTGCTCCGGCATTACGAGAATTGTATTTTGATTTTGTAGATGCTAGTCATGCCATCATTGGAAATGAAAATTTAAAAGCGGAGACATCCAACAGTTGGAATGGTACAGTTTCCTATCAAAAGTTTCATGCCGCAAATAATCAGCTACATAAAGTAAACTTATCATCTTTCTACAATGTTTTCAATGATAGAATTGATTATGCTATTGATAGCGCAAATCCATCTATCACTACCCTTTTGAATATTGACACATACAAATCTGCTGGTTTCACATGGGACAATAGTATCAATTTTGCTCAGCTCAAAACTACTTTAGGCTTTTCCTACATAGGTCGCTACAATAGACTTTCAGAAAATTTGAATACTGTAAATGAATTTTCTTGGACACCTGAAATCTTTGGCGAGTTAACTTATCTATTGCAGAAATCAAAAACTTCACTGAATCTTTTTGTAAAACATTCAGGAAAAAGACCGAGCTACCAGTTAAGCAATAGCGATGTCAACACAGCCCAATTGGTCAAATTGGATGGAATGACTATTGCCGATGCAATGATCAATCAACCGGTACTAAAATATCTTATAGTGAATTTTGGTGTAAAAAACCTTTTCAACGTCACAACTCTTAATAGCACACAAACTGTTTCATCCGGCGCACACAGCAGTTCAAATGGCGTAAGCACGAATTATGGACGCTCGTTTGTGTTGGGCTTAACCTATAATATGACTAAATAA
Organism: Sphingobacterium bovisgrunnientis; assembly: GCF_009829085.1. Taxonomy (GTDB): domain Bacteria; phylum Bacteroidota; class Bacteroidia; order Sphingobacteriales; family Sphingobacteriaceae; genus Sphingobacterium; species Sphingobacterium bovisgrunnientis. The sequence goes on along the minus strand of NZ_WUQY01000037.1, from coordinate 27,030 downwards.
CCACAACTAAAAAAATAACAATATGATTAAAATTAATACGCTTTTAGCAACAAGTATAGTTGTTATATCTATGGTATCATGCAGTAAAAGTGATACTGAACCTATCATAGTCATTCCTCCGTCTTCAGGTAGTATATTGACATTGAATGGTCTTATTTCAAATGAAGCAGGTTCTTCTGCAGGTAACAGTGTGTATGTGGATCTCAGTTCGGATATACAAACTCCTATAACAAGAGATAGCTGGGACTTAGGATTTTATAGTGGCTCCGATTTTAGGGTAATTTTAAATAATTCGGTAAGTGCTGCCGCAACAGTTACAGCCAAAAATAGCTTAACTGAGGTTGGAGAAGCGGATACACTTTGGAATCTACAGTAATACCAGCAATTTTAAATATTGACACAGAAAATAAAGTCATTATTCTAAATAGAGGAACTGGTGGCGGAGTCGCGAAACGTCCTTGGATAAAACTAAAAATTAGTAAAAGTTCAAATGGCGGCTATACATTACAATATGGTACGATCAAACAAACCACGAACTTCAAATCTGTACAAGTTTCAAAAGATGAAGCCTATAATTTCAAATACATCTCATTAAATGCTGGATCTGAAGTGAAAGTAGAGCCTAAAAAAGACGAATGGGATTTCGTATGGGGATATTCTGTTTACCAAACATCATTTGGACCATCCGGACTAGTAGCATACAATTTCTCAGATTTAGTGTTTAGCAATATACATGCTAAAACAGAAATTGCTGAAATTTTAACTACAGAAAATTTCAAATATGATACCTTCAAGTCTTCTGATTTAACAAATCCAATAGTAAAATTCAGTAAAAATAGAGATGTTATAGGAGCTAATTGGAGGGTCACTACAGGTACAACTGCTGGAGTAAAAACAGATAGATTCTACGTAGTCAAAGACTCAAAAGGAAATAACTACAAGTTGAAATTCAACAGCTTTGGCGCAGGTAATGATGGAGGAACTCGTGGAAAACCAGTAATTCAATACGAATTACTAAAATAAAATATTAAGGCTTCGAGTGATTCTCGAAGCCTTAATATTTTATTACACCGAAAATAGCGTATTCAACTCTTCCAAAGTTTCTGCTGAGGTTTGGATATCTTTTATCACTTTGCCTTTTTCTAAAGCGATAATACGATCTGAAATTTCTACAGTATGAGACAAATCGTGACTTGAAATCAGAATTGTAACTTCCCTATTCTGAATCAAATCACGAATAAGTTTTTTCAATCTAAACTGCGAACTCGGATCAAGATTGGCAAAAGGTTCATCTAATATTATGAGTTCTGGATTGCCAATTAAAGCACCTATAATACCTACTTTTTTCTGATTCCCTTTGGAAAGATCACGTATGTATTTATTTTTATGCAAAACTTCTCCATTGAAAAACTCTTCGTATTGCGCTACAAAAGTATCTATCTCTTCCTTCCCTATATTACTCAATTCCCCAACGAAATAGAAATATTCTTCTGGTGTCAAATAACCAATCAGAAAAGAATCATCAACAAATGATCCGGTAAAATCTTTCCAACGATCACTTGCATGGACATTTATTTCATTGATACGAATTTCACCCGAACTTGCTTGTATCAAATCCAATAAAAGGCTAAACAATGTCGTTTTTCCTGCGCCATTATTGCCGACAAGACCTACACTTTCTCCTCTTTTGATTTCGATATGTTCGATATCAAGTACCTTAACTCCGTTATATTCTTTTGACAAATTATGTATAGTAATCATTTTTCTAAGTTTTAGCTAATTATCCTCTTTGTTTAAAACCTTCTAACATTTTGTAACGATTGCTCATATACATCTCTACGAGACCGTTGATAATTACTTTTCGTAGTAATAATCCCACCAAGCCAAATCCAATAAGTACAAAATTCGCAGTATGTTCATCTACAAAAGTTTTTATAGAAAACCATATTACAATTGGAATAATGAGGAGCGGTATACTTACCAACCATTGTGCAGCACCTATCCCTTGATAATTAAACATATTGCCATTCGATAGATCAATATATTTGCGGTTGTACGCACCAAAAGCCAATAAAATTGGAATATTTACACCTGCGTTATAAATCGCACAAGATACGTTCAGAAACATTTTATCCCAACCAAAATACACATAAGGCGTGCTCAAAATCGTTAAAATAAGAATAGACCCATACATCAACAAAGCTTTTGCTTCCAAGTAATTTTTCATCGTGACGGGCCTTGTTTGGAACAATGGAAAATAAGAGCTATCCCATGCAGGAATAAACTGTCCAAAATTGATGATGAACATTCCCGTCATAAAGATACCCACAAAAACAAGCATAGTTGAATCTTCGTATTGTGGATTGGTATAAAACAATAGACCATACAGCAAAAATCCTAAACTAACGTAGAGTGCTGTCTTCGCACGCTTATTGCGCCACAACAATTTTAAATCCAACTGAAGAAATGGTCCCAAATCACCGAAACGATTTGTCCAACTTAAATCCGAAGCTTGATACGTTTTTTGTTTACTATCCAAATAGGCATCTAAATATAAATTCGCTCGTACATCTTTGAACGTCAACAAATAACTCAACACGACTATACCCAAAGGTAGTAGTCCTACTATTGGATAATTTAAAATCAAATTAAAGAAACTTCCAAATAAATTCGTGATGGAAAAAATCCCAAAATGCTCCAATGCATATAACGCTAAGCATAGAACAATAAATGGAACCAGTGCTTTTAAATTAGTAGAAAACCTACGTTGCACCCAAAAGTTGAGGTAATTAATCGTCAACACGAATCCCATTAATCCTATTAACCACGACAATAAAGAAAATATAGAATAGTCTGTATTTACTATGCAGATACTAATAAAGGGTACCGCTGTAACTAATGTCAACAGATTATAGAATGAAAACAATGATTTCGCGAGTAGTACATGAACGATTTTTTGGCGTTCAACACGCTGTGTTAGCAAAGACTTTGCATTTATTACTGGTAGATTTTGTAACACAAACCGCAGCATAAATTCAAATAACAACCACAGCAAGAGGAAATTATTGACAAATAAAATAGGTTCTTCGTTTGGATATAATTCTTGTATCGCGAAGTAAAGTCCAAAGCCAAGAAGTATAAATATTGCTAAAAAATATATCCCCAAGAATCCTAAAAAAAACTTGACTGCCAAACCTTTTCCCACATTCGCCGATCTAAAAAATGATTTCCATTCTAATCGAAGCAATTTTAAAAACATATAAAGATGTATTACGGGTGAATTGATTGATATACTAAACTAATATTTTAAACTGATAATATAGAAATTTTGTCTTAAAAAAATCGGATAGGAGGAACGGGATTAATTCCCGTTCCGACCTTCCACAGCACCGCACGTACCGTTCGGTATACGGCGCTTCCCTAAGTTGTAACACAAACTCGCTTGTATTCTGCCAGTAAAGATGGGTATCCCAGGTGTTTAAGATAGTCGTTGGAAAGGGTTGTTGTCAGTATCCAGCTTTTTGCTGTGTGCCAGTAACTTTTCCTTGTGTTGGCCCATTCATACGCCTTGTACTTACTCACGCCTAGTTGCACCAGGTTCGTGATTTTAGTCTTGATTCGTTTCCATTGTTTCCATTTGACCATACGTAACCTACGACGGTACCATTTATCCATATCCCGGAGACTACTACCCATGTCCGCGAGTTTAAAGTAGTGCATCCAGCCTGTGAGGTATTCCCTCAAGTAGAGAATTCGCTGTTCATCGCTCCAACCTCGACTGCGGCCCGTTAGTCCTTTAATCCTAGCTTTCATCTTCCCTAGACTTTTAGGGTGAATACGTAAGCGCGACTCCCCTCTGTAATTGTAGAAACTATAGCCTAGAAATTTAATCTTGGATACATGACGAACGACGCTTTTCTCTTTATTGACTTTAAGCATCAGCTTACCTTCAACAAATTTTGTGATCGATTCCATAACCCGTGAGGCACTCCGTTTACTACGACAAAGTATCATAAGGTCATCAGCGTAACGTACAAATTTGTGTCCTCGAGATTCCAGTTCTTTGTCCAGTTCATCAAGCATAATATTGCTCAAAAGTGGGCTTAGTAGGCCTCCTTGAGGTACACCTTCTGTAGTTACTTTAGTCCTTCCGTTTATTTCTACACCTGCTCTCAAGTATCGATGGATAAGTGAGATCAGTCTTCCATCTTTGATCGTGCGTGATAATAATTCAATCAGTTTACTGTGATTCATGTGATTCACCGTATCGAAGAACTTCTCTAAGTCCATGTCTACGGAATAATTATACCCCTGTTGAATGTATGCCTTGCATTTGAGAAGCGCTTGATGCGCGTTGCGACCCGGACGAAAACCATAGCTGTGGTCACTGAATTCAGGTTCGTAGATTGGTGTCAGGATTTCACTAATGCCCTGCTGGATGAGCCGATCAACTACTGTTGGGATGCCCAGCATTCGCGTTGACCCATTGTCTTTAGGAATTTCAACACGTCTTACTGCAGAAGGGTAGTAACTCCCTTGTTTGATGGATGTTAAAAGTTTCTCCTTATGCTCTCTAAGATAATCCACAAGGGATTCGACGCCCATCTTATCGATACCTCCAGCACCACCATTACCGACAACTTGTACATAGGCAGCATTTAGGTTCTGACGGTCAAGAAGTTGTTCTAACAGTTCATCTACTCGTGTGTTTGTGTCTGTGAGGTTCTTTTCAATCATCCTAATAAAAGTCTGCCCTCCCACATAGCATTCGGGTTCCGCCCTATTCTTTTGTGACCAGGTTGATAAACGTTACCAATTTTCTGCATTCTTCCTCTCATTAGGTAATTCTCATGTATTGATCACTAACTTAAGGTTCATTCCTTCCTTGCTTTGCCGTAAGCAAGTACTACGAAATCGGCTGACTTCTCACAGCTAGCTTTACTCCTTGCTTCTGAAAAAAAAACTTCCACAAGTCTGTGAGATCTCCCCGGGTAAGAACGATAACTTTCATCTCATGTGTCTGCTACATTTACCTTGATGCTTCTGTACAGTATAGGACTTTAGTTTGTGTTGCAACCTCATCCAGCATCGTAGGCCTTATATGTAGTTTCTGTCCGTCAGACCGAGAATTTGCCTGAGGCTTCCTTCAGATTCCACCTCACGGTGGACACCCTTGCCTTCGGCTAACACTTCCAACTGTAATGGCGTGTTCGGGACTTGCACCCTAGAGTTATCGCCCATGCCGGGCACACCAAAAAAAGCTCCGAGAAAATCTCGAAGCTTTACAACCTAATCAACCATCTAATATATATTATTCTTCAGATAAAAATGGATATCTATAATCCGTATCTGGAGTAAATGTTTCTTTAATCGTACGTGGAGAAACCCAACGTAATAAGTTGATCATCGAACCCGCTTTATCGTTTGTACCAGAACCTCTCGCTCCGCCGAATGGTTGTTGACCAACGACTGCTCCTGTACATTTATCGTTGATGTAGAAATTACCTGCAGCGTTGCGTAATGCATGTGTAGCTTGGTCGATAGCGTAACGATCTTGTGCGATAATGGATCCTGTCAACGCATAAATCGACGTAGAATCAACTAATTTCAATGTTTCTTCGAATTTCTCGTCCTCGTAAACATAGATAGTTAATACAGGGCCAAACAATTCTTCTGATAATGTTTCGTAATCAGGAGTCTTCGCCAAGATAACTGTTGGGTGAATGAAATAACCTTTTGATTTATCATATTCACCACCAATTACCACCTCTGCATCAGCAGATTCTTTCGCTCTGTGGACATATTTTGTGATTTTGTCAAAAGCTTTCTCATCAATAACGGCATTGATGAAGTTAGAGAAATCTTCTGTCCCACCGATTTTGAATGATTTGATATCCGCTTCCATCAAGTCTTTTAAATCACCCCATAATGATTTTGGAATGTAAGCACGTGAAGCAGCCGAACATTTTTGTCCTTGGAATTCGAAAGCACCACGAACTAAAGCTGTATTCAATACTTTGATATCTGCTGAAGAATGTGCTACGATAAAATCCTTACCACCTGTCTCTCCTACGATACGTGGATAAGTTTTGTACAAATGAATATTCTCGCCAATAGTTTTCCAAATATCTTGGAATACACCTGTAGAACCTGTAAAGTGGATACCCGCGAAATCTGGATGTTTGAAAATAACATCACCAGCGTCAGGACCAGAAACATATACTAAGTTGATAACACCGTCAGGAAGACCAGCTTCTTTGAAGATTTGCATCAATACATTAGCTGAATAAATCTGTGTGTTCGATGGTTTCCATACAACCACATTACCCATCATCGCCACACATGTAGGCAAGTTACCCGCAATCGCTGTAAAGTTGAATGGTGTCAAAGCAAAAACAAAACCTTCTAAAGGACGTTGCTCTAATCGGTTCCATATACCTTTGCTATTTGCTGGAGGTTGTTGTTGGTATATTTCAGACATGTATTTTACGTTGAAACGTAAGAAATCAATGATTTCACATGCTGAATCGATTTCAGCTTGATAAGGGTTTTTCGATTGACCCAACATCGTAGCCGCATTTAATTTATAACGGTATTTTGTAGAGATTAACTCTGCAGCTTTCAAGAAAATAGCAGCACGTTGCTCCCAAGGAAGATTTTCCCAATCATTTTTAGCAGCCAAAGCCGCATTGATTGCATCCGTGACATGTTGTTTTGTACCTTGAGAATAATAACCCAATACATGTTGGTGATCGTGCGGAGGTGTAAGTTTTGCTTTATTCTCCGTGCGAACTTCTTCCGAACCAATGTACATTGGAACATCAATTTCTTGCGCTCTTGCTTCAGCAATTGCAGCTTTCAATAATGCGCGCTCATTGGTACCTGGAGCGTATGAATATACGGGCTCGTTAATTGGAGCCGGAACATTGAAAAATCCTTTTAACATAATCGTATTTATTTGATGTAAATTTACATAGAAAGCCTTAAGAGCGCTTTACCCTATTTATCCATCAATAAACATATTCTATCATTTCAATAGATAAGTTATTGGATTTTATCGAATTGCAAGCTAATTTAAGTTAAAAAAGTAAATTTAAAAGTAAAAACCGCTATCTAAAAATACGTAGTATGTATTTGTCACTTCGACAGAGAAGTCTATGAAGAGACTAGAAGTAGAAAATAAGAAATTAAAATCCTCATGTCTTTAGATTTCTCACTTTGCTACGCTTCGTTCGAAATGAAAGTATAATTAATTATTCCGAAGTTAGGAGGATTCTCTTATTATTTTATGAAGCTTTGAATTTCGCGCTTTCTTGAATCAAAAGTTTAAATTGCTAAACTTACATCTCTACGCTATGCGCTTGAATATATTTTTTAGGAGACATTTTAGTTATCGCTTTGAAAACGCGATTGAAATGTACAATATTGTTAAAGCCAACTTGAAAAGCCGCTTCAGCAATATTTTCTGATTTATTGTTTAATAAGATTTGACACGCTTTCTCAATACGGACTTCATTCAAAAAAGTGATGTATGTTTTCATCGTATGCTTCTTAAAAAATTTACAAAACGAAGTTGGCGTCATATGCACTAGTGAAGCCACTTGATCCACAGAAATATCTTCTTGATATTTGTCGAAAGTATATTTGTAAACCTGAGAGATGCGTACACCATCTTTGTCCGAATAACTCATATCACGCACACCAGAATACAATGAAACCGCATCATGACGGTGTTGCGTCAGAGCGTGTAACAGTTGCAAAAATTCTGTAAAACGTGGCATCCCCGTCTTTACCATGAGATTGGTAAAGAAATGCATCATAGATTCGGAAATCGAACGATCCAACATTTTTGAGGTATGCAATTCATTCAAATAATCGCGCACTGACTCAAATTCCGGAATGTGATATAATTTTTTCATCCGCTCGAGATTCACAAAGATGTGAATGGCGTGAATGTCTCCTTTCTCCTCTTCTGCTTCAACTTCACGGTCAAACATGTGCGGTTCATTAGGCTTTAATACAAAAATATCACCCGACTGAAAAGACTGCATGACATTACCGACCATTATCGTTCCTTTACCACGCAGGATATAAGTCACCTGCGCCTCATCATGGCGATGATAATAATTATAAAAATTTTCCTTTTTATCCTCTAAAACAGCAAAAACACCTTCGCCGTAAACAGAAACGGTAAATTGAATCGGTTTCATGCGTCGAATCTACTTCTTCTTTAGTTTATTCGCGAACACTTTCTTCACTTTTTCTACTTTTGGACGAGCTACCAATTGGCAATACATCTCATTTGGATTGTTGTTGTAATAATTTTGGTGGTAATCTTCTGCCTGATAAAATATGTCTGCAAATTCGATAGTCGTAACAATAGGTCTTTCAAAAGCACCTGATTTATTTAGCTCTTCGATGTAATAACGAGATTTCTCATCCTGCACTTTGTTCACAGGAAATATTGCTGAACGATATTGTGTGCCCACATCATTTCCTTGACGGTTTAATTGCGTAGGATCGTGCATCGTAAAGAATACTTCCAACAATTCATCAAAAGTAATTTTCGTCGTGTCATAAGTTACCTTTACCGCTTCTGCATGTCCAGTATTTCCTGTACTGATTTGCGCGTAGGTTGGATTTTCTGTGTGCCCGCCAATATATCCTGAGACCACCGTGTCTACACCTTCCAACAACAATAATGGTGCTTCTACACACCAAAAACACCCACCCGCTAAGATGGCTACTTCTCTATTTTCCATTTGACTTCTTTCTACTTTTACGTATTCCTTATGCATTTTCGATTTGCTTCGACAAGAAAAGGCGCTGCATAAAAATATACTTAATATGATAAAACTAAATGATTTCATACTACCTCCAATTTAAACAATAAAGGCGACATACTAAGATGTCGCCTTCAAATCTTGTATAAGATATACAAATTATTTAGCTGCTGCGTAATTTGCTGCAACTGCATCCCAATTGATAACATTGAAGATTGCATCTAAATAAGCTGGACGTTTGTTTTGATACTTTAAGTAGTATGCGTGCTCCCACACATCAATACCCAAGATAGGCGAACCCTTTACTTCTGCTACATCCATCAATGGATTATCTTGATTTGGTGTAGAAGTAACCGCTAATTTACCATCAGCTGTAACGATCAACCAAGACCAACCCGAACCAAAACGGGTAGCACCAGCGTTTTGTAATTGTGTTTTTAATTCTGCGAAAGAACCGAAAGTTGCATTAATAGCATCAGCTAATTCACCTGTAGGCTCACCACCTGCATTTGGACCTAAGATAGACCAAAACAATTTGTGGTTATAGTGACCACCACCATTATTACGAACAGCAGCAGGGTATTTACTAATATTTGCCAAGATATCTTCTAATGAAGCATTTTCTGCGTCCGTACCAGCAATAGCTTTGTTCAAATTATCTACATAAGCTTGGTGGTGACGATCGTGATGGATTTCCATCGTATCTTTATCAATATGAGGTTCTAATGCGTCATTTGCGTATGGTAACGCTTCTAATTCAAATGCCATAGTTACTTAATTTTAAATTATCGAATTTTAATATTAAAAGACAATACGAATATAACAATTCGTACGTCGTAATGTTTCATTTTAATGCCATTTTGTGGAAAAATTTAGCGTTTACTTTGAAAAAAACGCTTCATCAAAGCACTGCATTCCGCTTCTAATACACCAGTAGTAAGTTGTGTTTTGGGATGAATAATTTTTGGATTGATAGAGGCGTAACCACGCTTTTCATCTTTTGCTCCATATACAATTCGTGATATCTGTGTCCAGTAGGAAGCACCCGCACACATCACGCATGGCTCGACAGTGACATACAATGTACAATCTTTCAGATATTTTCCACCTAGAAAATTTGCGGCAGCGGTGAAGGCTTGCATTTCAGCGTGCGCCGTCACATCGTTAAGTCGTTCGGTTAGGTTATAACCTTTCCCAATTATTTTTCCTTGACTTACAATAATAGCACCAATCGGCACTTCATCTTCTTCATAAGCTTTTTGAGCAAGCTTGAAAGCTTCTTTCATGTAGATTTCATCTACATTGATACTTTCTGCTCCCTCTTCAAAATTATATATTAGCATACTAAATTAATTCCTTGTACAATAAATCTATCAATCTACATTTATGTCATGTTGAGCGTAGTCGAAACATCTATCAGTATTTATGTAAAGATCCTTCAGCTAGCTTAAGGATGACAAATAACTATTAATGCACAATAGATTAGATTATATTAATTTTGCCCCATTTGGCAATTTTCGTTCTACACTTGTCAACACAATGTCGCCATTTTCGTCAGCAAAACCTGTAACTAAACATTCGGACATAAATTTTCCGATTTGTTTCTTCGGAAAATTCACTACAGCCAAAATTTGTCTTCCGAACAATTCTTCCTTCGTATAATGCTTTGTTATTTGCGCACTCGATTTACGAATTCCTATTGCTTCACCAAAATCAATTTGCAACTGATATGCTGGTTTGCGCGCTGATGGAAAATCTTGTACGTCAAGAATAGTCCCTACGCGTAAATCAACTTTTTCAAAATCAGCCCAACTAATTTCCATATGACTTGTTACAATCTATTACTAGTCAAATCTGCTAACTGCTTTGAGAGCGTGAAGATAACATACTCCTGCGTACGTTTCAAACGTTTCGCTAATCTGTTGATCAATAAATTTTCTTCGCCCTCATTATAAGATAGATCTTCTGCAGATAAGTGATTATACTTACGTTGAAGCTTTATTTTAAGAATTTCCCAATCAGAATTTGTAATTTTAAGGATTGACATAATTTAGTGAATGAATTTATAATTTTGATGGTCTAAAATAACATTTATTATATGAAAAAAACAATATTATTGGCATTAATCGCAACATGCGCTTTCGTCACTACTTCACAAGCTCAAGATTTGAAACTTGGTATTAAAGCCGGCTTTAACGTAGCTAAATTAGAGACTGACAAGAATATTTTTAATAATGACAACAGCGTCGGATATTTAGCGGGTATCTGGGGAAGAATCGGTGGCAGCAAGTTTCACATCCAACCGGAAGCATATTTCACAAGCAAAAGTGCAACAATCCATCCTGAAGCTGATGTAGCACCTTCTGATCTAGTTAAAGGGGATATTAAATTTACAAATATAGATGTGCCTATTTTATTAGGAACTAAATTTCCTGTTGGTCCTGTTAAATTAAAGCTTCAAGCTGGTCCATTATTCTCATTTGTAGTAGATGAAGAAAACTCCTATAAAGACAATGTAAATACAACGCTAGATGATGGTGTTAAAAATTACAAAGACAAATTCGCTGCTGTGGTTGCAGGTACTGGCGTTGATTTCGGCAATTTTGCTGTTGATTTACGTTATGAATATGGCTTAGGTAATATTAGCAGAAATGAAACTGCAGGAAAACAAACTTTAAATCTTTGGACTATTAGTGTAGGCTATAGCTTATTTTAAGGTACATATATTTATAAAGAGTAAAAAGCGCAAATATTTTGCGCTTTTTTGTTTTTATTATGGCTGTAATATCTATATTCAAACTTTGAATCTATCTGATAATAGCTGTAGATACCTATACTTATGATTAAGCTTATTTTATTAATTTTTGTATTCATTCCTTCGTTCGTATTATCTCAGGACCTTCAAAGTCTTGAGAAAGAATTAGATAATGCTATAAATAAAGGAGAATACTACCATAGAATAAGATTAGATGACATAGATAACCTAAAGCAACAATTACGAACTGGAAAATATCTTGACAGAAATGAATCTTATGCAATAAATTACAAAATAGCGACGCAATACGCTAAGTTTCAATCTGATTCTTCACTGAATTACATTCAATATTGCAAAAAATTGCTAACTCCTCAAGATGATTCCCTTCACACGATTTTGGATCTCGATCTAGCAGCTTTATATTCTACCACAGGCCGATACATAGAAGCAATAAATATTCTTAAATCAATCAATAAAACTAAAATAGCCAAAGCTATATTACCCAAGTATTACCAAACATACGGCTCTTTTTACAGCCATTATGGACAAAGTAATAACAACAATGAATTTTACAGATTAAGTGAAATTTACAGAGACTCGTTGATAAGTTGCTTAGACACAAATCAACTTTTGTATAAAATTGAAAATGCGACAAAAAAACTGTTTTCTGGAAATCGCGCACAAGCTATCGACGAACTAAAGTTTTTATTGAACGAAAATATAAACGACAATCATCAAGTCGCGATAATTGCATATTTATTAGGAATTGGATACAAACAGGAAAATAACGCAGAGCTTCAAAAATATTACCTCATAAAATCTGCTATCGCTGACGTAAAAAATGCAAATAAAGACAATGCATCACTCCAGGATTTAGCGATGTTTTATTATGGATCTGGAGATTTTGATAGAGCTTTCATACTTATAGACAAAGCCATTCGAGATGCCATATTCTGCAATGTACGTTACCGAATTATAGAAGGAACTACCTTCTATCCAATTATAAATTACTCCTACCAAAAGAAGATCAATGACCAAAACAGAAAATTGACAATTAATCTTATCCTTATTAGTATACTGTCACTAATTCTGATAGGTGGAATTTTTTTTATTGTAAAACAATTCAACAAATTAAAAGCTATTAAATCCCAGCTTTCTGAGACAAATAGTCAATTAATAGCGATGAATCAGCAGATATATAACAGCAATATTCAATTGGCTGAATCCAATCATATCAAAGAAGAATATATCGCACAATTTTTTGACATGTGTTCCTCTTACATTGAGAAGATAGACACTATGCGAAAAGGTATGCTCAAAAAAGCAAACAATCAACTTATTAATGAGCTATTGGCAGATTTAAAATCAACTAAGGTCATAGAAGAAGAAGTCGCCGAATTATACCATAATTTTGACTCGATATTTTTGAATTTATATCCATCATTTATTAATGACTTCAATAAATTGTTGCGCTCAGACGAAATCATTATTCCTAAAAAAGGAGAACTCTTAAATACAGAATTAAGGATATTTGCGCTTATTCGACTCGGTATTGATGACAGTGTGAAGATTGCTAGCTTCCTTCGCTATTCTTTACGGACGGTATACAATTACCGAACAAAGGTCAGAAATAAAGCCATTGGAAACCGTGATGAATTTGAAAATCTCGTCAAAAACATTGGAAACATCAATAGAAAATAAACTTAAAAGGTACTTTTTTTAGGCGCCCAAAAACAACAAAACACTAACTATCAATTCATTAAAATAAAAACGAAGTACTTATGTACTTCATCCTGTTTCTAATGAAATATAGTATAACTAATTTTATCGAAGCATAAAGAAGGAATCTTTTATGCCATACAGTGCAGACTGTAATTGATAACCAATTCATATTTACATCACAATTTATGAAAAGAAAAATACCATTATTTAATGTTATTGTATTGCTATTATTGGTAATACATGCGCAATCTGTGTACGCACAACAGACCAGATTGATCAAAGGAAAAATTATTGATGCGGAGAATCAATATGCAATTCCTGGAGCAACCATTTCCACGAAAAATGGAACATCAAAAACCTCATCCAACAGCGAAGGTTTATTTGAAATCAATGTGCCTGTAAATGCGGAAGTGCAAGTAAGCTCGTTGAATTACGAAACCTATACTTTTACTGCAAATGAATCGAACATTACCATTGCATTAATTAAGCAAATTAATAATCTAGAAGATGTTGTAGTAATTGGTTACGGTAGTGTAAAAAGAAAGGATGTGACGACAGCAATTTCTTCCGTATCGACAAAAGATTTGGAAAAAAGACCAATTGTCAACGTAGGTCAAGCGATACAAGGTAAAGCCGCGGGTGTATCTGTAACACAACCAAGTGGTGCTCCTGGAGGCGAAATGTCCATTCGTGTAAGAGGTACGACCTCATTCAACGCCAGCAACTCTCCCCTATATGTAGTGGATGGAGTTCCGGTGGACAATATCAAATTTTTAGCTCCTAATGATATTCAGGATATCCAAATATTGAAAGATGCCTCTTCAGCAGCAATATATGGATCAAGAGCAGCAAATGGCGTTGTGCTCATTTCCACCAAATCTGGGAAATCTGGAGTTGCAAAAATTGGTCTTAACGCGCAATATACGTCTAACATCGTTAGCAATTCTTTCCAAGTATTGAATACGGAACAATATAAAGAATTACAGGATGAGATAGGTCTTGTCAATCTTCCGAACGGTTTGAAAGATAATACGGACTGGTTTAAGGAAGCGTATAATACTGGTATTCAACAAAATTACCAACTGTCCATTTCTGACGGTACAGAAAAGCTAAAATACTACTTATCTGCTGGTTATGTAGGCGATAATGGTATTTTAGAAAGCTCCTATTTTAAACGTTATCATTTCAGAGGAAATATTGACAATCAGGTTCGTGATTGGCTTAAAATTTCTGCAAACATCAATTATTCGGATTATAACGATAACGGAATTATTTCAGGGACTGGAGCTAATCGCGGTGGTGTAGTGCTATCCGTAATCAATACACCTGTCTACGCTCCTATTTGGGATCCAGAGAATCCAAATCAATACTACAACAACTTCTATGGTATTGGTAATATTACCAGCCCCTTAGAAAATCTTAGTCGTGGTAAATTTAATAAGAATAGAGAAAATAGATTATTGGCATCCGGAAATGCATTAATCACATTTACGGAAAATCTTAACTTCAAAACAGCTTTAACCTTAGATCGTAGAAATGGCTTGAATACAACCTTTCTTGATCCGATAACTTCTGCTTGGGGACGTAGCCAATTCGGAACAGCCTCGGATGCTCGAAACATGAACACCTTGATTGTCTGGGATAATACATTAAATTATACTCAACAATACGACAAGCATAATGTAGATTTCATGGTGGGTAACTCGTGGACTGACTCCAAATACACAAACAGTTATATCAGTGGATCACACTTTCGTAATGAGCTGATCCAAACATTAAATGCTGCGAATAAAATCTCATGGAATGGAACAGGAAGCGGTGCTTCAGATTGGGCAATTATGTCCTATTTCGCTCGTGCAATGTATAATTATGACAGCAAATACCTATTGACCGTCAATATGCGCGCAGACGGCTCGTCTAAACTTAGCCCCTCCAATCGTTGGGGGTATTTTCCTTCATTATCAGCAGCTTGGAGATTATCATCAGAATCGTTCATGGAAGATCAAACTTGGGTTGATGACTTAAAAATTCGTGGTGGCTGGGGACAGACAGGTAATCAATCAGGTTTAGGCGATTATGCATACTTGCAATTGTACAATATCGAACGATTTCAATGGTTTCAAGTCGGTTTCGAAAATGCTGTACCAAACATTAGTCCAAGCAACCTTAGAACAAAAGATTTACGTTGGGAAACAACCACACAATCTAATCTGGGTATTGACTTTGTTGGTTTGAACAATCGATTATCCGTGACATTGGACTATTACCACAAGAAGACTACCGATATGTTGATGTATGCGACATTGCCTGATGGACAGATCGCTAGTTCTATTCGTAGAAATGAAGGCGAAATGACCAACAAAGGTTTTGAAGCTACTATAGGAACAAAAAACATTCGCAAAGCCTTAACATGGGATACAGATTTTAATATTTCTTTCAACAAGAATCGATTGGACAAATTAGAGCTTCAAAAGATTTATTATGCAGCTAAAACTTCTGAAATTGTAAACGACTATGTTGTAAGAAATGAGCCTGGTCGATCTCTTGGTGGGTTTTATGGATATATTTCGGACGGGGTAAATCCAGAGACTGGTGAATTGATGTACAGAGATTTGAACAATGATGGCAAAATATCTTCTTCTGACAGAACTTATATTGGTGATCCAAATCCAAAATTCACCTACGGTATGACAAATAATTTTTCTTACAAAAATTTTGATTTGAGTGTATTTCTACAAGGCTCATATGGCAACGATATCTACAATTCGAGTCGTATCGAAATGGAAGGAATGTATGATGGTAAAAACCAAATCACCAAAGTACTTGACCGTTGGAAAATCCCTGGACAGATTACTCATATTCCCAAAGCTGGTTATGACATCAAGAATTCTACGTATTTCATCGAAGATGGCAGTTATTTAAGATTGAAAAACATCTCATTGAGTTACAATATTACAGCTGAAAAACTTAGAAAAATTGGATTCTCAAAATTACAGCCTTATTTCTCTGCTAGCAATTTGTTGACTTTGACAAAATATACAGGAATGGATCCCGAAGTAAATCAATGGGGAGATAGTGGCAGTGTGCAAGGAATTGATTGGGGAACGTACCCACACAGCCGTTCATTCGTAGTAGGTCTGAATCTTGAATTTTAAATCGTAAGAACATGAAAACATATTTTAGAACATTTACCGCCTTAATACTCTCATGTACGCTTACATGGTCTTGCTCGCTCAACCGAGATCCATTGGATTCTTTTTCGGATGTTACCGAAGGTGAAAATGAACAGGGTCAGAATATAGTATTTAGAGATAGAGCAGCAGTTGATAATTATTTAAACTCATTGTATCAACAGTTAAAAGATAGACAAGAACATTGGCACTTGGATTTATTGTTAATTTCTGATGCACATAGCGACAATGCTTACGCAGGAACAACTGGCGCTGAAGTAGTACCTTTTGAAAATAATTCTATCGAAGGCTCAAATTCTGTTATTGAACGTGATTGGCAACGCTATTTAGAAGATATCGCCCGTGCAAACCGACTAATAGTATATATAGACAGTGTAGCAGACAATTCTTTAAGCCCAGCATTAATAAGTTCATACAAGGCGCAAGCAAAAATTTTCAGAGCATTGGTTTTGTTTGATATGGTGCGGATTTATGGTTCTATACCAGTTGTGATGACGGTTGCACCAGATATCACCTCCGAAAACGTATCGGAAGTATATCCTCAATATTTTCCAAAACAAAGTACTGAGGAGGAAGCATATAAACAAATTGAAGCAGATTTGCTCGATGGATTAGCGAATGCACCAGATAACGCTCCAACAGACAAAACGCGTTTTTCAAAATCTGTAGCTAAAGCCTTATTAGCAAAAATCTATGCTGAAAAGCCTATTCAAGATTACGCAAAGGTTATTCAATACGCAGACGCTCTGGCTCAAGATGGTTTTGACTTGAATCCGAGTTATGCAGATGTTTACCAATTAACAGCTGACAATAAAGATGTGTTGCAACGAAATACAAGAGAATCTATACTTGAAGCACAGTTTTTTCCAGGCGCAGGAAATTGGGCGAGTTGGATGTTTGGTCGCGATTTATCAAATTATGATGTGAATTTTACTTGGGCCAAATGGGTTACGCCCTCGAGAGATTTGATACAAGCTTATCAAAATGAAGGTGACAATATTCGAATGAACCAATCCATCGTGTACTACACGACTACATGGAGCAACTATTATCCTTCATCCAATTATCCATTCATGTTTAAATTGAGATCAGGAATGAGTAGTATCATCAAAATCAGATACGCTGACATTTTATTACTCAAAGCAGAAGCATTAATCATGCAATCAAGTCCTAATCTTTCAGCGGCAGCCGATATCATTGACAAAGTAAGACAACGTGTATCGTTACCACAGTTGACATCCGCTG
This sequence comes from Sphingobacterium bovisgrunnientis, assembly GCF_009829085.1. Classification (GTDB taxonomy): domain Bacteria; phylum Bacteroidota; class Bacteroidia; order Sphingobacteriales; family Sphingobacteriaceae; genus Sphingobacterium; species Sphingobacterium bovisgrunnientis. The sequence goes on along the minus strand of NZ_WUQY01000037.1, from coordinate 9,334 downwards.
ATAAAGCGAATCAAGAAAGTATGTTGAAAGCTTTGCTTAAAGAAAGAAGACTAGAATTAGCTTTTGAAGGCCAACGTTGGTTTGATTTAGTGCGATTGAATAAAGTAGAAGAAGTTATGAATACGGTATTTGCCAAAGATTCGGGACGCAAGCCTTTGGTTTATCCATTTAATGAATTTTCTTATAGACTTCCAATTCCACAATCGAAAATTGACCAGAATCCTAACCTAATCCAAAATCCAGGTTATTAAAATAAATTATTATGAAACGCTCAAATTATAAACATATGATGCAATTATTTCTATTGTCTGTACTATTGTCCTCTATAGGATGCCAGCAAGACAGTTTTACTCCATCTTCAACAAATGAAACTAATGGTGACACCAAAGGAGATGTTACGCTCTATGTAACCACAAATAACAAAGCTTACGACTTAACGAAATTACATGTTGATTTTAGCACAAAATTCAATATGTCACCAAACACGATCCACATAGATAAAGACACAAAATTCCAAACTATGGAAGGCTTTGGTGCTGCTATAACTGGTTCTACGTGTTACAATTTGATGAAGATGTCTCAGGAAGACAGAACCAAATTTCTTACCGAAACATTTTCGGATGAAAACGGATATGGCATGAGCTATGTGCGCATTTCGATTGGCTGTTCGGATTTTTCGTTGAGTGAATATACCTGTTGGGACACACCAGGAAAAGAGAATTTTGGATTGCAATCCGAAGAGAAAAATTATGTTATTCCTGTATTAAAAGAAATATTGGCTATTAATCCAAAATTGAAAATCATGGGTTCGCCATGGACAGCTCCACGCTGGATGAAAGTTAATAATTTGACCAGCTTAGCACCTTTCAATTCATGGACAAGTGGACAATTGAATCCAAAACATTACCAAGATTACGGTTGGTATTTTGTGGAATGGATTAAATCAATGGAGAAAGAAGGAATTCCTGTCACATCTGTGACCATCCAAAATGAGCCATTAAATCGTGGAAATTCAGCTTCCATGTATATGACTTGGCAAGAGCAACAAGAGTTTATCAAGCAATCATTGGGACCACAATTGAAAAGTGCGAACTTGAATACTAAGATTTATGCTTTTGACCACAATTACAATTATGATAACATCGAAGATCAAAAATCTTATCCATTAAATATTTACCAAGATCCTGCGGCAGCAGCTTATATTACGGGTGCAGCTTACCACAATTATGGCGGTGACAAATCTGAGTTGTTAAATATTCATAACGCACGTCCAGACAAGGAATTGGTATTTACAGAAACTTCCATCGGCGAATGGAATGATGGTCGCAATTTACAAAAACGTCTAACTGAGGACATGAAAGAAGTTGGTTTAGGAACTGTAAATAATTGGAGTAAAGCTGTCATTGTGTGGAATCTTGTATTGGACACCGAGAAAGGACCAAATCGTGATGGCGGATGCCAAACCTGTTATGGCGCTGTAGATATCAACAGCAAAAACTACGCACACTTTACTAGAAACTCACATTATTATGTCACAAGTCATCTTTCTTCAGTGGTAAAACCTGGAGCTTATAGAGTCAATACTACAGGATATAAAGTAGACGGATTAGAATATGCTGCATTTCAAAACACCGACAATTCGTTAGCTTTCGTAGTGCTAAATGATTTAAATGAAGCTAAAAAAGTGACTTTAAGTGATGGTAATAACCATTTCTCTTACGAGATCCCAGCCAAATCAGTAGTTTCTTACAAATGGAAAAACTAAGATTATGAAGCATATAACAAAATATCTCTTTAGTATTTTGGTATTCCACACGCTTCTTTATTCGTGTAAAACGGAGAAAGAATATGAATACCAAATCGGAAATCCTACTATTACCCTGAAAAACGAAGTTACTTCAGCCCTTTTTGGAGATAGCCTAGCTTTTGATGTTGATGTAATGGATAGTGACATTCCCTTGTCCACATTGAAAGTTCAATTGTTTTTCACGGACGACATGGTTTCTGAAACAATAATACGTACAAAAGAAAACGGAAATTATAACGGCAAAATATTCATTCCATTTCTTAAAGATATACCTAATGGAAATGCTACATTACGTTTTGTTTTGCAAAATATAAGTCAAAAAATTACGGTAAAAGATGTGGATTTGCCCTTAGCACGTCCTGATTTCCCGTATTTGGATCTTATAACGAGTACTACAACATATAAATTACTTAAGGTTGCAGATAATCATTATGCACTAACCCAAAATTTACCACATGCTGTAAAAGGTTATCTTAAAGCACCAAAAGTTGGGACTTATGGCAACGAAATGATTTTTGGATGGGTAAATAATGAAGTTCAATTAGGCAGTAATGCAGAAATACCTTTTTCTTATTCATCTTCAACTACCTACACTATCGATTTCAATACATTGACCTATGAGGCATCTCCATTTATTATTGCTTACGCAATTAATGGAACTATCTTCAATAGAGTAAACGATAATCAGTACAGAGCAGATATCAACCTCAATAAAGGTGATGAAATTCGAATTGACGGTATTGAAAATTTTGACGAATGGTGGATAGATTCAGATTACTTTAATAAAGATCAATCTGGAAAAATCACGAGTAATGTAATAAATGGTAAATACCGTATTACTGCTGATTTCACGCATAAATATTTGAATGTAGAAGCTATGAATGGCAACAACTTAGCCACTTTAAATGCAGATGGTACAGGCGCACTATGGATTATTGGCGATGGTATCGGCAAACCAAAAGTCTCAAATAATCATGTGGGATGGAATACGGATAAAGCTTTGTGCATGGCTCCTATCGGGAACAAAAGATACCAGATCACTATTATAGGAAACGTGACTGTCTATACTGATTATATCAATTTCAAATTTTTCCATCAAAAAGGTTGGGGAGGCGAATTCAAACACCAACAGATTTCTACTGATAGTGACATTATTTTCGTAGGTGACGGTACTAACGGTAGGGATTCTGGAAACCTTGGGTTATTTACAGGTAAACTTATTAACCAAGATGAATCGTATACTTTAATCGTTGACTTAGCAGAAGGGAATGACGAAGCCAAATTGATCGTTACAAAAAAGTAAAGATACCTAATGAAAAACTTAGCCATTAATCATTTAGATTAATGGCTTTTTTCGTATAAAAATTAACCCTTAATAAGCTACTTAGAACAATTCTAAATTATATCTTTTTTATGTGTTTAAAGTCATTTTAATAAATGATTAGGTATTTTTGCAGGAAAAATTTAAACATTAAAGGATAATGAGTAGTAAATCAAAGCCGCTATTTAGTTCTTCTCTAGGTAAGAAATTAATCATGAGCTTAACAGGACTATTTTTATGTACGTTCCTGGTAATTCACTTGATTGGTAACTTACAGTTGTTCCAGAATGACGAAGGCTATGCATTCAACAATTACGCGTTTTTCATGACGAATTTCGCTCCGATCAAAGTAGTTTCATACTTACTTTATGCTTCTATTATTATTCACGCTGTCTACGCATTAATCTTAACAGCTAAGAACAAGGCTGCGAGACCAGTTGGCTACAACCAAACTGCAGGCAACGCGAACAGCAAATGGAATTCTCGCAACATGGGTATCTTAGGTACTATTATTTTAGTATTCTTAGCTACACACATGCAACACTTTTGGTTCCAATACAAATTCGGTACTACACCATACGTGGAGTACAACACGGAAATCGCTACTGGAAACCGTCAAATTATTGCTTCTGAAGATCTTCCTTCAAATTACGACGGGTACAAGATTTTCGTAAACAATGGTGTGGAAACAATCCAAACTAAAGACTTGTACAAACAAGTAGCTGTTACTTTCCAAAATCCATTCATCGTATTATTGTACTTAGTTGCAATGGCTGCATTGGCATTCCACTTAATTCATGGTTTCCAATCTGCATTCCAAACAGTAGGTTTCAACCACAAAAGATACATCGGATTCGTAAAATCAGTTGGTATTTGGGTATTCGGTGTGATTATCCCTATTGCATTCGCAGCAATGCCATTGTATTTCTTTTTCAAAGGTTTGTAATCTCTATTTAAAAATAAAGATATGTTAGATTCTAAAGTACCAGCAGGCCCATTAGCCGAGAAATGGTCAAAACATAAATTCAACATGAAGTTGGTGAATCCTGCCAACAAACGTAAATTTACTATTATCGTAGTAGGTACAGGATTAGCAGGAGCTTCTGCAGCTGCTTCTTTAGCTGAATTAGGTTACAATGTAAAAACATTCTGTTACCAAGATTCACCGCGTCGTGCGCACTCTATCGCTGCACAAGGTGGTATCAATGCAGCTAAAAACTATCAAAATGACGGTGACTCTGTTTTCCGTTTATTCTATGATACTATCAAAGGTGGTGATTACCGCGCGCGTGAAGCAAACGTACACCGTCTAGCAGAAAACTCTGTAAATATTATTGACCAATGTGTGGCGCAAGGTGTTCCTTTCGCTCGTGAGTACGGTGGTTTATTGGATAACCGTTCATTCGGTGGCTCACAAGTATCACGTACATTCTATGCGCGTGGTCAAACTGGACAACAATTATTATTAGGTGCATACTCTGCATTGAATCGTCAAATCCACAAAGGAAAAGTTAAATCTTACACACGTCATGAGATGTTGGATTTAGTGAAAATCGACGGTCAAGCTAGAGGTATCATCACACGTGATATGGTAACGGGTAAAATTGAAGCGCACGAAGGTCACGCGGTATTATTGTGTACAGGTGGATACGGTAACGTATTCTTCTTATCTACAAACGCGATGGGCTGTAACGTAACGGCTTCTTGGAGAGCACACAAACGTGGTGCATTCTTCGCTAACCCTTGTTATACACAGATCCACCCTACTTGTATCCCTGTTACAGGTGACCACCAATCAAAATTAACATTGATGTCGGAGTCATTGCGTAATGATGGTCGTGTGTGGGTTCCTAAAACAAAAGAATTAGCTGAGAAACTTCGTAAAGGAGAATTGAAAGCTGCTGATATCAAAGAAGATGATAGAGATTATTTCTTAGAGCGTAAATATCCTTCATTCGGTAACTTAGTACCTCGTGACGTTGCATCTCGTAATGCAAAGGAAATGGTTGACGATGGTCGTGGTGTTGGTAAAACTGGTTTCGCTGTATTCTTGGATTTCCAAGATGCAATCAACCGTATGGGTGAAGATACTGTACGTGCGAAATACGGTAACTTATTCGACATGTACCACAAAATCACTGACGAGAATCCGTATAAACAACCAATGCGTATCTACCCTGCTGTTCACTACACAATGGGTGGTGTATGGGTTGATTACAACTTGATGACTACTGTACCAGGTTTATACTGTTTAGGTGAAGCTAACTTCTCTGATCACGGTGCTAACCGTTTAGGTGCTTCGGCATTGATGCAAGGTTTATCTGATGGTTACTTCGTAATTCCTTACACTGTTGGTGATTACTTAGCAAACTTAGGAAGCTTCGCTCCTGTTGACAAAAACCATCCTGCATTCGAAGAAACACGTAAAGATGTTGAAAATCACATCAACAAATTATTAGCACTTCGTGGTACTAAAACTGTAGATGATATTCACAAAGAATTGGGTCACATCATGTGGGAATACTGTGGTATGGCACGTACTGCGGAAGGCTTAACAAAAGCGAAAGGCTTAATCCAAGACTTGAAAAAAGAATTCTGGACTAATGCAAATGTACTAGGCGAGAACGAAGAAATGAATATGTCTTTGGAGAAAGCTGGTCGTGTAGCCGATTTCATCGAATTAGGTGAATTGATGGTAGACGATGCGTTGAATCGTTCAGAATCATGTGGTGGTCACTTCCGTCTTGAGTCACAAACTGAGGAAGGTGAAGCAAAACGTAATGACGAAGAATTTGCTTACGTAGCTGCATGGGAATTCAAAGGCGAAGGTCAACCAGAAGTTCTTCACAAAGAAGAATTGGTTTTCGAGAATGTTAAGTTAACACAAAGAAGTTATAAATAGTATCGAGTAATGAGTAATGAGAATCAAGATATATCCCATTACTCAATACTTAATACTCAATACTAAATGATATGAGTAATCACATGAATTTAACGCTTAAAGTTTGGCGTCAAAAAAATGATAAATCAACAGGTCAATTCGTGACTATTCAAGCTAAAGACATCGCTGATGATATGTCTTTCTTAGAAATGCTTGATATCGTTAACGATGATTTGACTCGTAAGGGTGAAGACCCAATATATTTCGATCACGACTGTCGTGAAGGTATCTGTGGTATGTGTTCATTAGTAATTAATGGTCGTCCTCACGGTCCTAACCAAGGTACTACGACTTGTCAATTGCACATGCGTTCTTTCCACGATGGACAGACTATCGTTATCGAGCCTTGGAGAGCAGCCGCATTCCCTGTGTTGAAAGATTTAGCAGTGGATCGTACAGCATTTGATCGTATTCAACAAGCTGGTGGTTATGTAAATGTAAATACTGGTGGTGTTCCTGATGCTAACGTAATTCCTATTCCTAAAGTTGTAGCTGACGAAGCTTTCGAATCAGCTACTTGTATCGGATGTGGAGCATGTGTAGCAGCATGTAAAAATGCTTCTGCAATGTTGTTTGTATCTGCAAAAGTTTCTCAATTTGCATTATTACCTCAAGGTCAAACAGAGCGTTACGAGCGTGCTCAGGCAATGGTAGACCAAATGGATGCAGAAGGTTTCGGTAACTGTACAAATACAGGTGCTTGTGAAGCTGAATGTCCAGTAGGTATCAAATTGACAAATATCGCAAGATTAAACAGAGAATATTTAGGCGCAAAAGTATTATCTCAAAGAGATATTCACGCTTAAGATATTTTTTATAATAATCAAGAAGCTCACTGTTTTCAAAAACAGTGAGCTTTTTTTGTTAGATATAATTTGTGTTAAAATAGTCTATAATATTATCTTTGTAGCCTATGGAAATTGACAAAGAACTTCTCGTGAACATTGTATTGTTGATTCATTTAGCACTGACAGGAATCATGCTTTTTCGTTTATTCAAAACTAAAAATGCAACTGGCGGTCAGCTTGTATTGACTTTTGTTGCGCTAACTGTGCCTGTAATCGGTCCATCTGCATTAATAGTTTATTACAACAATCTAGCAAAAAGGCAAGAACTAGCCCAAGCAAATAAAAAACCTTCAGCATACGCTCCTAGACAAAATTATTCAAAACGTAAGAAAAAATAAATCTAGTTTTTTGCTAAATCAATATTTTCCCTGAAATTTCCTTTTTCATCTTCGATAAAAGACATCGGTTTTTCAGGATTTTGAATAATTTCGAATAATATGAAACCCCAAGGTTTCCAAAAATTCTCCAATACCTGTCCATAGGTTTTCACTACCCAATTGTCGAAGATTGGTTTGAGTGTCCAATCGTTCAATGGCATAGGCTCTACATAAACTTTCTGAGGAGTTTCCATGTAGGTATATTCGGGCAAGCGATTGAATAAATAAGCTGAATAGAAATAACGTGCGCAAATCTCTTCAAATTGAATCGGATGCAATTTTTTACCACCCACTTTAGATAATACTTCCTCGTGATATATTGCATTTGTACCATTGTCTTGCATTGTAGCAATGATGGCAAAATCCTTCATTCTTAAGGAGAAAATTAATGTATTGATCTCATCTCGATACAAAAATGTATCTTCCGCATTGTCTACTTCAAAAATTTGCACCGTAAATGGATTCTTATTCTCAAATTCCATAGGAACCAAAATAGACTGCAACATCGCGTGAAGATTGCGGAATTTATGTACTAACGCCTGGGAGAAGTTCATTGGTTCTCCTGACAATACAGCTTGATGCATTCCTACTTGAATCTCGTTAAACACAACCCCATACAAAATCTTTGCTACCCAATGAAATAAGGTTTCTTGTGACAGCTCCTTTACCACAGCATATCCCAAATTCATAGCGGTTTCCACCTGCGATTCCACCTGCTCAAAGGCAAAAGCAGTATCTGCCGCACAAGGCAGTTGCAATTGTTTGTACGTCACAAAACTTTCATCCAATAATTTGAATGGTTTCTCCTCCAACTCAAAAGCACGCATCATCCAAACCGGAAATACTTGAATCTTCTCATCAGCGGAAGCCAGCGTCTTCCCAGTCAAAAAACACGTGGTATTATCAAATTTGAAATCCAAAAATGGATTGTAAAGTTTTGTTGTCATATCGCCAGCAAAGGTAATACAATTCACACGTTAATAAATCCTTACTTTTCCTTATTACGATGAACTGACGAAAATTTAATTTATTTTATTTTCAATAATTATTGAAAGTTTAGAAAATATAATTATATTTGAATAACGAATTATATCAACAATGAGAAAAGAAACAATCGGTCTAATATTTCACATAATTTCTATTATATGTGGAATTTGGTTTTTAATCACCGGATGGATTTGGTCGTTTCTGATTGCAGCTTTTATTTCCTATCCAGTGACTATTGTTGGTTTACTTTTTTGGGGGGTAGGTTGTAGATTCACAGAAAAACTAAGTAAGCCTATACTAACGCTATATTTTACAGGATTAGCAATTTCATTATTAAGCATACTATTATACAAATAAATCATATCATGAAACTCGAAGAAGCAAAACAACAATTTATAGACACCTGGGGTGCATTGGGCTCCGAATGGGGAATCAATAAGTCAGTAGCACAAGTTCACGCCTTACTCCTGTCCAGCAGTAATCCTATTTCGACAGACGAAATCATGGAAACTTTAGTCATATCACGCGGCAATGCAAATATGAGTATCAGACAATTGATAGACTATGGTATTGTCTACAAAAAGCATATCGCTGGAGATCGAAAAGAATATTTTGTCGCCGAGAAAGAGGTATTAAAATGGGCGATGAAAATTGCAATCATGCGTAAGAAGAAAGAATTAGATCCTGTAATGGATATTCTGAAAGAAATAACTGTTGCGACGGAAAAGGAAACTTCGGATGATGGTAAAGAATTTCACAATACGGTAAAGGAAATTCAGGAGCTTACTGATCAATTAGAAAAAATCGCCAATAAGGTATTTGCCTCCAACAGAGCAGATTTACTCATCAAATTATTCAAATTCATTATTTAAAAAGATGAACTATAATATTCTTTCATACGCGCTATTTTCTGTACTCACAATTTACATCATCTTTTGGGTAGGTAGATTATTTCACCGCAATGGAAGAATATTTATGGATCATGTACAAAACCTGTGGAGTAGAAGAAAAATAATCGGATATTTGCATTATTATATTATTCAGATGCACGAT
>NZ_WUQY01000036.1 GCF_009829085.1 Sphingobacterium bovisgrunnientis | reverse complement strand
TCTCCTAGAGAGGTGTACGTTGTTTCAGCTTTTAACTGTAAATTGGCAGGAAGTACAAATTCTGGAATCATAACTAATAGTATAATATTAAATTACACATAATAATTTATATATTTGTTATTTAGATAAAATAAATTACAGTGGGAAAATCAGTCTTACAAATTCAGCGATCAAACGCAACAGAGATAAAGAAATTATTAAATACAAATGATGCTTATACCGTTGGTATAAGACTATACATGGTATATCTTGTTGCATTAGGCTATTCAAGCAGACGGTTGTCTGAACTACATAATATCAGCTTCAAGCAGATAACAAATTGGGTTCATAGATTTGAAAAAGAAGGGGTTGAAGGATTAAAAGATAAGAAAGGGCGCGGTAGACGGAGCAATTTATCAGACGAACAACTCGAAAGAATCAAAAGCTTGGTCATAAACGAAAAACCCTCGGATTATGGATATCAATCTGTAAAGTGGACAGGCCCTCTTTTGGCTCAATGGATTGATAAAGAATATGGCTTAGCCTATCAAAAGGCACAAGTCTATAACTTGCTCGAAAAGGTTGGAATTGTGTTCGAAAAGAAAAAAGGTTTAGTTCATAAAGTGTAATTAATTAGTATACTTTCACCAAAATTGAAGAAGAACCAAATCAATCCGAAATATCCAATTACAGCTCACAATTTGGGCCTAGATACATTTAGAATTGAAGATAGACCAATAGATCAAAGTATTAAATGTCAATGCAAGAAGAAGAAACGAAGTGGTTGCTATTCGGTATCAAAAGGTATTTATGTCAATAATATAATCCTAAATGACACAGTAATACTACCTCAATATACTTTACCTACCAAGAGGGAAACAGAATATTACAATAAAACAAATACAGAGTTATATATCAAATTAGGATTTAAAGTCGAGACTGTCAATTGTGATAATTTATCTCAATATGGAGGATCATTACATTGTTTAAGTTTTGTATATTAATCTTATATTTAGTATGCATACGAAAACCTAAATTACAATGTCATATTTAGCAGATAGGCCTATCACAAATAAATCAGAAGATAAATTCCAAAGATATTCTTTTGCGAAAAGAATCGCTGATACAATCAAGATTAGAGAAAATTCAGAAAGTTTAGTTTTTGGATTATATGGAGCATGGGGAGAGGGAAAATCATCAATTTTAAATTTTATTGATAACGAATTAAGATCAGATGATAATATCCTTAGCATTAGATTTAATCCATGGAGATATAGTGATGAAGAAAGTTTACTAAAAAATTTATTTGATAAAATTACAAAGTCATTAGAAAAGAATTTAGAAACAAAAACTGAAAAATTTGGTGCAGCACTTAAAAAATTATCAGCAATAACAAGTCTTTTTGGTCACGATATTAGTTCTATTGCCAATCTCTTAAACGATACAAAGATAGAGGAGTTTAAAGAAAGAGTTGATGAATTATTAAAAGCAAGCAACTTAAAAGTAGTCATATTTATAGACGATATAGATAGATTAGATAAACAAGAAATTTTCACTATATTTAGAATAGTTAAATTAACAGCTGATTTTGAAAACACAATTTATGTACTATCATTTGATGATGAAATGGTTTCAGAGGCAATTGGAGATAGATTTGGTTCAGGAAACATAGAAGCGGGTAGATCTTTCTTGGAAAAAATAATTCAAGTACCATTAACAATACCTAAAGTTCAACCAGAAGCATTAAAAAACCTTTGCTTTTCCCTCGTTGAAGACAACTTAAATTTATCAAATATCACGTTATCAGATGATCAAATTAAAAGATTTGTTTATCAATTTACTTCACATATTCTTTCTGAAATAGACACACCTCGTCATGTTGTAAGATATGGAAATACTATATCCTTTTCTCTGCCACTATTAAAGGATGAAGTAAATACCGTTGATTTATTATTAATTGAAGCAATTAAAACATTTTATCCTAAACATTATAATTTAATAAAAAGTGAACCTATATTTTTTATAGGAGATAAAGAAAATTTCTTATTCGGTAATGATGCTGAGAAAAAAGAAGATCTGAAAAACAGACTTGATAAATTATCTCAAAATAAAAGCCTGATTGAGAAAGAAAAAATTAGATTTATACTTACTGATTTATTCCCAAAATTGAGCTCATTATATAATACTTATAATAATTCAGTTGAAAACAAAAACGAATGGTTTGTAAAGAAAAGGATTTGTTCAGATCAGTATTTTAAAAGATATTTCTCATATTGTGTAATTGAAGGAGAAGTATCTGATATTCAATTTGAAGATTTTCTAAATCAGTTAAAAACTAAATCAATAGATGATTTAGTTGTAATTGCTTTAGATATTTTAAAAAACTCAAAAGCAGATAACTTTATTCAAAAGTTAAGAAGTAAGGAATCGTCTTTCTCGTGGGAAGATGGTAAAAAAATTTCATTGATATTGTGTCATTTATCTGATGTGTTTCCAGAAGGAGACGGAGCATTCTATTTTTCTGGAACATTCGATCAAGCTGCAATTTTTATTTCACGAGTAATTGAATGTAATAAAACAATTAACACTTTTGAATTTGCTAAAGAGCTAATGTCATATGCTAAGGAATCAAGATTCGCTTATTCAATAAACAATTGGTTAAGAAAAGGAGACAATATTGAGGATAAACTATATACACTTGAGCAATATCAAATACTTGCCAAGATCCTAACAGATAGAGTTATAAAGGAGGCTGGTGAAATAAGTATTTTTCAACTAAATGAAGATTACATGTATTATCTATTAAACACCTGGATAGAGCGTGATAAAAAAGGTTTTACTAGATACACAAAAAAATTTCTGAACAATGCAAAAGAAAACATAATTTCATTTCTAGAATTCTTTGTACCCTATCGAATGGATGTGAATAGTGGTAATAAATATAAGTTGGACATTACCAAGGATCAATATGAATATATTATTTCCATATATAATAAAGACGAAATATTTAAAAGAATTACTAAAGTGTATTCTATAAAAGAGATTTCAAAAGAAATACCCTATTTTATCGACCTCTCAAATAAAAAATATACCATTTTAAATATGATACGACAATACTACAAATGGTACAAAAGTGATATATAATATTTTGAAAAAAGGTTTGAGAATCTTGTATGTTGAAAGAAAACCTAGAAATTTCGAAACTATATAAATATTTAGATTAAAAAATCGACGAATTGTATGGGATCTTGTATGAGACCTTTTCAAAAGTGCCGAAGTTTTAAAGATTTCGGCATTTTTCATTAAAAATTGTAGCCCCGAGCAGAATCGAACTGCTATCAAATGTTTAGGAAACATCTATTCTATCCGTTGAACTACGGGGCCAGCTAAAAAATATAATGCCAAAAATATAAAATGACTTAATTAAAAACTAATTTCCCCTGAAATATAAAATATACCAATAATATTTAAACAAAAATATAGACTATACCAATGCCCTATAGGCAATAACTATACGATTGTATCGTCTTTATGCTTACCTTTGCAGCACATTAAAAGAAGATACTATTATGAGTTTTACAGGTAAAAATTTCCCGAACATTACTGTTGATGCTATTGATTATTTAGGTGACTATATTTCACTTAACCTTTTTGAAAAAGCTCAAAAAGAAAATAAAAAAATCTTATTATTCTGGTACCCAAAAGATTTCACGTTCGTTTGTCCTACTGAATTACACGCTTTCCAAGAAGCTGTAGCGGAGTTCGAAAAACGTAATACAATCGTTATTGGCGCTTCATGTGACTCAAATGAGGTTCACTTTGCTTGGTTAAACACTGCTAAAGATAATGGTGGTATCGAAGGTGTAGAATATCCTATCATTGCGGATACAAACCGCAACTTGTCAAGTATCTTAGGTATTTTAGATGTGAAAGAAGTTGAGCACCCAGAGTTTGGTTTAATCGCTGAAGGTTCTGCTGTTACTTTCCGTGCTACTTACTTAATCGATGAGACTGGTAAAGTATTCCACGAATCAGTAAACGATATGCCTTTAGGTCGTAATGTAAAAGAATATATCCGTTTGGTAGACGCTTACACACACGTTCAAAAACATGGTGAAGTATGTCCAGCAAACTGGGAAGAAGGTAAAGACGCTATGAACGCAACTCGCGATGGTGTAGCTTCTTACTTATCAATGAACTAAGAAATTAGGTTTATCTCCTGAGGCGGAGTACTTCCGCCTCTATTCAAAAATCAAGATATTATGCTACAAGAATTAGAAAACGACACGTTACAAACAGTTGTGGCTAACAACGATACTGTAATAGTACAATATTCGGCTTCATGGTGCGGAAATTGCCGTATTATGAAACCAAAATTCAAAAAAATGGCTAACGAGAACGAAAATGTAAACTTCGTAATCGTGGATGCAGAGAAATTCCCTGAGTCTAGAAAATTAGCTAAGGTAGATAATTTACCTACCTTCGCCGCTTTCAAAAATGGTCAATTGGTAAATCAAGTACAAACAAACAAAATCGACGGATTAATCGACTTATTAAATGAAGTTACCAGTAATTAAGCACTTGACGGATTTCATCGAACAAAACGATGCAGATTATGTCTTGGAAACAATCGAAACATTAGAAGCTCTTACAGAAGTACCTTCCTTGAAAGATGAAGAACTAGATGTCATCGGCGAACTAATTTCAAATATGTACGGTGCCATCGAGGTGGATAAATTGATCAAAGAAGGTACACCGAAAAAAGAAGCTTTAAACGTTTTTATGAAACGTGTTTTAGGCTCGATAGATAAATAAATATCTGTCTGATAATAGTAAAAACATTTGTTTAAAAAGGTTTCCAGATTGCGTATGTGCAAAACTTCGCCAATGTGGAAATTTTTTTTTACTCGACTTGAAAGTATTTCAATCTTTTATACTACTTTTATAATAGAGCTCAGATAACTCTGATTAGTAACATCAGCCTTTAATTACTGACATTTTAATCATCGAAAGATTTATTTAAGCATTCTATTTAAGACTAAAAGATTTTTAATTGTTGTTGAAAAAGAGTTGAAATAATATTTCAGCTCTTTTTTCATTTTTAACAATTCTGTTTCAATAGCTTATTTTTAAGTGAAACCAATTATATTTAGCTATGCGAAATTATTTCAAATACATCACCTTCGTTTTTTTATTGCTTATAAATGGTCAGCAAGCAAATAGTCAGACCTCTCCAAAATCTGCAAGTGATATTGGAATTGGATTGCAGAAACTCAATACACTAGGATCTGTATTATATTTCGCTGCGCATCCCGATGATGAAAATACCCGACTAATTGCCTGGCTCGCTCAGGAGCAAAAATATAGAACCGCATATCTTTCGCTTACACGTGGTGATGGTGGTCAAAATCTTTTGGGCACAGATTTGGGCATTAATCTAGGAATGATTCGTACACAAGAATTGTTGGCAGCACGTGCTATAGACAAAGGTGAACAATTTTTCTCCTCAGCTTATGATTTTGGTTTCTCCAAAACGCACGAAGAAACCTTTCAATTCTGGGATCACGAGACAGCTTTGCGTGAAGCGGTTTGGATTATACGAAAATTCCAACCTGATGTTATTATCAATCGCTTTCCACCAGACAGAAGAGGAGGTCACGGGCATCATCAAGCATCAGCTATTTTGGCACACGAAGCTTTCATTGCGGCAGCTGATAAAAATAAATTCCCAGAACAACTTCAAACAGTGAGTACCTGGCAAGCCAAAAGATTGCTTTGGAATACCGCTAATTTCGGTGGACAAAACAATACTTCAGATAGTCAATTGAAGGTTGAAATTGGACACTATAACGCTTTATTAGGCGAATCCTATGGTGAAATTGCGGCAAAAAGTCGTTCGCAACATAAAACTCAAGGTTTTGGCGCTGCTGCCTCACGTGGCATGAGTACGGAGTATTTTGAACATGTGGCAGGCGCAAAAGCAAATAACAACCTATTGGATGGCGTTGAGACATCTTGGAAAAGATTGCCTAATTCACAAACTATTCAAAAACTTATCGAAAAATTAAATACTGAGTTTCAAGCAAACTATCCTCAAAAATCCGTTAATGATTTAATTCAACTCAAAAAAGCGTTAGATGCTTATAAAGTGGATAGTAAAAATGCACAAGCTGCGAACCACGCATATTGGATAGCCCAAAAACAAAAGGAAGTAAAAGATCTAATCATTGCTTGTGCTGGAATCTGGGTAGACGCATACTCAACCCAAAGTCAACAAGTCGTAAATCAGGAATTTACTTTTCAAGTTGAAGCAATTGTGCGCAACCCTGAAGTTCAGGTAGAGTTGGTTAATATTAATAATAAAAATGTCCAGCATAGTTTTCAAACAAATAATTTGTGGAGAGGCTCCGCGAATACAAAATTGAACAAAACATCACAGCCGTATTGGCTTGTTGAACCAAATACATTGGGGAAATTTAATATTCCAATCGAATCTGTGGGTTATCCAACCAATCCTGAGCACGCTCATGCAACTTTCACCTTGAAAATAAATGGCGAACCTATTTCTATTACACAAGAAATCCAACACCGTTATGTTGACCCTGTGAAAGGTGAAGTGAACAATCCATTGGTTATACTTCCAGAGTTGACTGTTGAAACAAGCTCTTCCATTCTTTTGAGCAAAAATCAAGAGCAGAAAATAATTGAAGTAACTTTCACAAGACATGATAAAAGTAAAAATACATTTGAAGTAAATATACCTGCGTTAGAGGGTTGGGAGATTTCGGACATCAAATGGACTTTGAATTTTAGTAATGAAAATTCGATAGTGAAGACATTGACATTGAAGCCCCTTTCGGAGCGTTCAAATAATGCGACTTTGCGTTTCCAACATAATGGCAAAACGCTTACGCATATAAAAACGCTTAACTATGATCATGTTCCGTCGATTACATGGTTTCCATCAACAGAAATCTCTTGTCAGAATTTACAATTGACAAATAAGGTGCAACATATTGGCTATCTCGCTGGAGCCGGCGATTTAGTGGCAGAATCATTAGAACAAATTGGAATTAAAGTTACAAAACTGTCCGATAAAGATATAACAACTGCATCACTTCAACAGTACGATGCTGTGGTAGTTGGGGTACGTTATTTCAATGTGGTACAAAATGGCTCAAATACACAAAAGAAATTGTTGGATTATGCGCAAAATGGTGGAGTTGTCTTAGTACAATACAATGTAAATAGCAAGTTATCAACTGACAAACTTGGCCCTTATAATTTTAGCCTAGGCAGAAGTCGCGTGACGGAAGAAGATTCGCAGTTCTCATTTGATGAAAAAGACATTGCATTAAACTTCCCTAATAAAATCAGCAATAAAGATTTTGAAGGGTGGGTACAAGAACGAGGCTTGTATTTTGCAGAAAATATTGATAGCAAATACAGAACTCCATTACGATTAAATGATAAAGAAGAACAACCACACAATGGCTCACTTTTAATTGCCAAACATGGAAAAGGTAAGTTTGTGTACACGTCACTATCGTTTTTCAGACAATTGCCTGCCGGAGTTCCCGGAGCTTATAGATTATTTGTAAATTTGTTAACAAACGAAAATTAATATATCACAATAACATGGAAAATCAAGTAAATGAGCAGCCTTTAAACGTTAAGGGTTTAATCTTATTAATCGGAACTGTCTTTGGTGCATTAATCGCTTTTGCAAAATGTGCTTCATTCTTAAGCATCATTGGTGGTTTAGTGGGCGGACTAATTGTTGCTACAATCTTTATTTCTGTCATTTTACCACACAAAGAAAGTGATAGATAACAATATGCCACCATTTGCGCGTAGCTGGAAACAATTTTACTGGATAGTAGTTGTATGGCTCGTGCTGTGCATATTAGGGATGTATTTATTTACAAAATATTTCTCATGAGTATTATCGACTGGATAGTACTTTTTTCTACCCTGCTTTTGATAGTTCTGTATGGAATCTACAAAAGCAGGAATATTAATAATATCGAAGGTTTTCTACTTAGCAACCGCGAATTACCGTGGTATAATGTTGGACTTTCGGTGATGGCGACTCAAGCCAGTGCGATTACTTTCTTATCTGCTCCCGGGCTAGCGTATACTTCAGGAATGAGCTTTGTCCAGTTTTATTTTGGACTGCCCCTCGCCATGATTGTGCTCTGCATTACTTTCGTTCCTATATATCATAAGCTTCAAGTATTCACCGCTTATGAATTCCTTGAAAAACGATTTGATATCAAGACGCGCTCTCTTACAGCGTTCTTATTTTTGATACAACGCGGCATATCTACTGGTATAACCATATTTGCGCCTTCTATAATTTTATCTGCTGTATTACACGTTGATGTATTTTACACCACATTACTGATTGGAAGTGTAGTGGTCCTTTACACTACCTACGGAGGCACAAAAGCTGTTTCGTATACGCAATTACTCCAAATGGGAATCATTTTTGGAGGACTACTTGCTGCCGGAATGATGGTTATTCATTTTTTACCATCAGAAATCGGCTTTGTAGAAGCTTTGCATATTGCTGGCGAATCAAATAAAACCAATGCTATTGATTTTACATTGGATTGGAACAACCAATACACAGTTTGGACAGGATTAATTGGTGGTTTCTTTTTGCAACTGTCCTATTTTGGAACAGACCAAAGTCAAGTGGGGCGCTATCTTACAGGTTCTTCAGTTCGTGAAAGCCGAATGGGATTATTGATGAATGGACTATTGAAAATTCCGATGCAGTTTTGTATTCTGTTAATTGGGGTATTGGTTTTCGTATACTATCAATATAACAATGCGCCGTTATTTTTTAATCCAACAGAAATTCATAAGATAGAAAATAGTATTCACGCAGAAGACTACAAAAAACTACAAACAGAACAAAATGCGCTAACACAACAACGTATTCAGACGCTCAATGCTTTGCATGAAGCCAGAGTTAATAATAAAGAATCGAGTCTTGAGCAAGAAAAACAAAATTTAGATGATATAAATACGAAATCAGCGGTATTGCGTAAGTCCGCTGTTGATCTGATAAAAGCCAACGACAGCAAAGCCGAAACGAATGATAATAATTATATCTTTCTATCCTTCGTGACATCTGTCTTTCCAAAGGGATTGATTGGATTGCTCATTGCCATCATTATGTTGGCGTCCATGGGGGCAACATCGAGCGCGATAAATTCATTAGCATCTACTACAGTTATAGACATCTACAAGCGCCTAATCAATCAAAATGCTTCCGAAAAAACCTACCTAAATGTATCTCGCATGTCGACTTTGGGATGGGGAATATTCACAATTATAGTGGCCTTATTTGCAAATAAGCTGGGCAATTTGCTGGAAGCTGTTAATATTTTAGGCTCTCTATTCTATGGCACCATTCTCGGAATATTTCTCGTGGCATTTTATTTTAAGAGAATACGTGGGAACGCCGTATTCTGGGCTGCCGTAGTTACCGAAATCATAATAGTTTATATTTGGTATTTGGATGTAATAGCCTTCTTATGGCTGAATTTAATTGGATGTGTACTCGTTATTCTGTTTGGATATCTTCTAGAATATATTTTACCAAAAAAACAGTTAACATATTAATACTAATAATACTTCCTGTACAAATCGTATAAAACGGCCTTATCACGAGCCGTTAAAACACCATTGACTTCTGTGCGAATATATTTACGCTTGAACGCACGAATAGCGGCTTCTGGATTGCTCATATCATAACCCATGATTTTAAGCGCATCTATTGGATTAAAGTTAAAAGGTGGTTCAGCCAGGAAATCTTCATTATACCATATTCCAAATCCACTCTCAGCTAATCTTTTCCATGGAAAATTTACATTTGGATCATCTTTGCGCTTGGGCGCAATATCTGCGTGACCAATAAAGTTAAGTTGCGGAATAAGATATTTAGTTTTTAATGTATCTAAAAGAATTAATAATGCATCAATCTGGGAATCAGGGAATGGGTCTCTCCCATTATTATCTAATTCTATTCCTATTGAAGCAGAATTCATATCTGTCACAGATCCCCACTTACTTTTGCCCGCGTGCCACGCTCGCTCATAATCATTAAGCATTTGTATGACCTGTCCATCACGACCAATTACATAATGAGAGCTAACCTTAGTGTGTGCCAATTGAAACGTACGAACAGTTTGAGAAGTACTGTTTTGAGAGGTGTGGTGTATGATGACATAATTAGGCTTTCGGTTATCATAATGAATAGCACTAGCCCAATTCGCCGATTTATTAATTCCAGTAAGCTTTTGCTCGGCTAATTTCTCTTCAGGAGTAAGCTCCTGAAAAGTTGTACCCAAGTCGAATTGCTTTACGGAATCTACCTTTACTGGCAATGTCACCACGCTATCTTGGAGATTTGCACTTCCTATTTGTTTAATTAAAGAAGTTAAAGAATCCACCTTTTGCTGAGAAGTCGATATTAATGGTTTTTGGGAACTAACTTTAGAACTACCGCAAGCACCAAAGATTACTAAAACCAACAATCCAACCCATTTCTGCATTTTGTCAATTCTTTTATCTTGGGAATGAGAACAAAATACCTAAAGCTAGGGCTTGACTGAACTGCACCTTAGTGTCTTGATCAGAATCATATACTAATATACCAGAAGCACTCACATTTACTAATCGAGTCACTTTAGCCGTTAATGTCAAGTCCAAACGATTATCGGGATCAGATAAATCTTTATAATCTGCAAACAAATTATATCTTGCTTTTAGGTTCAGGTTCTTCGATAAATCTTTATCTAAATTGGCTGTGACCTGAAAAGCGAGATCATTACGTACTTTTTTTCCTGGCTCCACACCATAAACAGCTTTACCTCCCTCTGGTGGTGCAATTCTATTATCCAAAATCACTGTTTGACGTGCCGTACCCGTGCCCAAGCGCAAAGAGAAGGATTTGTCAGGTTTATACTCCAAACCAAATGATTCAGTGAAATATCCTGGTGCCATAAACGCGGAAATCGTATCTGTAATTATTTCAAAGCCATCAGCATCTTTACCATATTTATAACCTTGATCAAATTGAGATTCAAAAGTTAAAGAGAAAAACAAGGCCCATTTATCGGTAAATTTGTAAGAAAGCTTATTATCCCAGAAGATACGGTCGTTGTTCTTTTTAGCGAGCTGATCTTTATTCTGGATTTTACCATATTTAAGATCCAATTCCGAAACAAAATTAAACCTATCACGTGTATAATCTGCTTTATGCCAAAATAAACCCATCAGAGACATCGAATTAACACCTCCGGCATTCCAGTTGTCACTGAAAGATGCTTGATTGGCATTCAATCCAAACTTTGTCCAATGTTTCCAATAGTTGACCTGTAGACCTAATTGAGGAATAGGTACATTGATTTGCTTGATCGAATTTTCTTTAATAGTATCCGCATTCAATATTTTTGAATCTGGTTTCTCACGCAAATCTTTTAAATTCACCTGAGCATAAGATTGCATGCCCACAAACGACATGATAACAGTAAGGATAATAGTTAGATTTCTTAACATAAAAAACGTCTAATTTCCCAAATTTAAGTTTATTTCATTCAAATCTGGTAATGGTTTAATATATGGTATATGTTTAAAATATTCGTACTTCGTTTTAATATATTTAATTAATTGATATCGGTCTGCTGTCAACACAAAATTATAGGTTGGACGATATCGAATCATAAAATTATCGAGCGGTTCTCCTTCTAATCCAGTAACATCGCGAACGAGCTCTCTTGTAAAGACAATATCTATATAATTATCTTCGTACTCCTTTTGAAAATACTTCGTCAATCTACGCGCATTTTTCCCTTCTCTACTGAAATAGTTATAAACGGCGTCTATACTTAGCCCAGCTCCATTCTGCCCCACGCTAACAAAATCTCCCGGATCAGCAAGTCGATATGCCTTATTATACTCTTCTCTACGTCGCGCTAATATCTCTTCTGGTGACACACGGCCCATAACAGTAACTGGAGCTATGGCTATAGTTTTTCTTTTCAAACTAATTATAAGTGCCTTTGCTCCTTCGTATGTTATCGTATCACCATGATAATTTTCCTTATTCGCTATTATAACATCACCAGGTTTAAGTCTTAAAATAAACTCGCCTTTGCTGTTATTATAGATATTTGCACCAGTTGTCTTATTTACGATCAATACTTTAGCTATACGCTGCTTGCTTTCTGCATCCAGTACCATGCCCCCAATATTTTCTTGGGCAAATGACCAGAAGGGGAACAAACTACATAGTAAAATTAAATGTATATGGCAGATATTGAGTTTCACAATGATAAAACTACATTATTATCCAATAAATTACCACTATATTAACATCTTTTCACTATTTGCTAATTACCAACAACTGACCTATCGATAGATTTTCAGAAGGCAAGTTGTTCAATTGCTTGATTTGATCAACTGTGACATTATATTGTTTCGAAATACTATACAATGTATTACCTGATTTCACTTCGTGAATAATCATTTGGACTGGAGATTTTATTTTCTCAGCCTGCACCACTTCGCCAGTTTCTTCCTTTTTTTCGATGGTTGTTTCAATTTTGACTTCACGAACAATTTTCTCCGAACGACTTTCTGCCGAATCGTATTTATATAATTCGTAACGCTCAATCAAATCAATCAGCAATTCGGGATAGCGTGGGTTAGTAGCATAGCCAGCATCCTTAAGACCTCGCGCCCAACCTCTGTAATCATTCTTATCCAAACTAAACAATTTTTCATAACGCTTACGCAATAGAAATTGCGAATGATCTTTGAAAGACTGCTCTGGATTATCATATACACGAAAACAATCGTTAGGATTGTCATCCGACTTCGTAATACTTTTCCCTGTCCATGTGCCACCACATTTGATGCCAAAATGATTATTTGCATCACGTGCTAATGTAGAATTTCCGTTACCAGATTCTAACAAAGCTTGCGCTAGCTTAATACTTGCTGGAATACCGTATTTTTCCATTTCAGCTATCGCAATATTCTTGTATTGACCGATATAACTCAAACCTGTAGTTGAGGTAGGTTTTCGCTCAGAAGAAGTGGTATTTGGTCCTTTTAATGTGGTAGAAGCTGAAGGATTTTTGGATAAAGTCGTCGTACGCTTACTCGCGCAAGAACTTAATAATCCAATGATTAGCAAAATATAAACAAGTAATCTCATTTTTGGGAAGCAGAATAATGGCTTATGTTATCGTATTGGTCTAAATTATATCTCTTTATTGTCCCCAAGACATGTGTTTTCCATGATTTCGTCTGCGAATAACCCGAACGCGCTATTCCATTCACCCAGGCAGAAAAATCTTTAAAAGCATATTTATCAAATAAATGTACAGTGGTCTTTCTGCGCTTCAATAAACCAATAAAATCAGAGTATGACTCTTTTGTTGATGAATAACCCTTGTAAGCAGATTTGATCTTCTTACTGTTATTTTTTCCTTTGATTCCGAAGTGATTATTTAAGTGCTTTGCTATACGGCTATTGCCATAGGCACTTTCATGAATAGCGACTGCTAAAATCACAGATGCTGGCACACCTGTCTCGTGCATGAGCTGCTGGGCCATTGTTTTATGTTCCTCGATATAACTTTTTGGCGTAAACTTATTCTGCCCAAATAATGCTATACTACTGAAACACAAGAACACTACGAGCAGCCATTTGCTGATTAATGATTTTTGCATTTTCTCTTTTTTAGTTCAACCATTACTTTTTGCGCAATACAAAAAGTCCGTCTCTAACAGGCAATATGAGTTTTTCAACTCTTGAATCCCTTGCCAATATGTTATTTAATTCTAATACTTGTTTTGTTTGATTATCCGGGTTCTCATCAAAAACCTTGCCTTTCCACAATACATTATCGATCATCAAAATGCCCCCTGAAGGAACTCGATCTACTAGCATATCATAATAGGTAAGATTTCTCTTCTTATCGGCATCAATGAACACCAAGTCAAAATCACCTTCCAATGTGGGAATTATTTCAAAAGCATCACCAATATGGTAACGAATTTGAGTCGCAAAAGGCGAATTGTCAAAATAACCCTGTACACGCTCTTCTTGCTCTTCGTTAATATCGATAGTGTGCAAGAAACCTTCTGGCACTAAGCCTTCTGCCAAACACAATGTCGCATAACCTGTGAATGTGCCAATCTCAAGAATGCGCTTAGGAGAAACCATTTTACTTATCATGGACAATACACGTCCTTGATAGTGACCAGACATCATATGCGGCATAGTCTCCCGCAAATATGTCTCTCTATTAATCGTCTTAAGCAATGAATTTTCTTCATCGCAAATGTTCTCCAAATAACTATTTACGCGCTCCTCATTTTGAAACATAAAAGCAAAGTTAGAAAGTTATTTTAATTTCAATTGTATTAATAAACAACAATGGACTATCCTAAATCCAATTCGTTTAATATCTAAATAAAAAAACCTACATAATATGAATACTATGCAGGTTTTTGAGTTATATTTTCCAAATAATATTTAATCCAGCGAAGCCGTGATTAAACGTAAAAATTCTGATCGTGTAACATCGTTTTGAAATGCACCTGTGAAAGCCGAAGTAGTAGTTACAGAATTTTGTTTCTGTACACCACGCATTGCCATACACATATGCTTACATTCGATGACTACAGCTACACCCGCCGGATTCAAAGTATCTTGTATACAATCTCTGATTTCATTTGTTAAACGCTCCTGTACTTGCAAGCGACGTGCAAACGCATCAACAACGCGAGGGATTTTACTCAATCCTACGATATGTCCATTTGGAATATATGCAATATGCGCCTTTCCGAAAAATGGCAACATATGGTGCTCACACATGGAATAGACTTCGATATCTTTGACTACAACCATTTGACTATAGTCTTCCTCAAACATCGCGCTACGTAAAACTGATGCCGCATCAATATCATAACCGTGCGTTAAAAACTGCAACGCTTTAGCCACACGCTCTGGTGTCTTTATCAAACCTTCGCGGTTTGGGTCTTCGCCCAAAGCTCCCAAAATATCCGAATAATGATTAGCAATACGGTCTACCTGCTCTGTATTATACTGGTCAATTTTTCTATAACCATCCAATTCCTCATTGAAATCCGTAGGATTACTCATTTTATTGTTTTTTGTTTGATTACTTGATTAATCGCCGAAATATTCGACGGAGTTATTTTCTGTTTCGTGCAACTTTACACTATGCAAAATGACATTTTCTTTATCAAAATGTGGCTTTAGCTGGCGAAATATTTCCATGGCTATGACTTCCGTTGAAGCCATCTTACCCTGCATAAAATCGACATCCAAATTAATATTCTTGTGGTCTAATTTATTAATCACGTACGTGTTGATGATACTTTTCATGATTTTCAGATCAATGACGAATCCCGTGATTGGATCAACCTCACCTTTCACCGTGACAAATAATTCATAATTATGCCCATGCCAATTCGGATTTGCACAATACCCGAAGATAGCCTCATTTTTCTCGGCAGACCATTCTTCCCGATGCAATTTGTGTGCTGCGCAAAAGCGCTCTCTTCGCGTGATATGTATCATAACTACAAAGATACCTTAAAAAAAATTAACTTAGCATTTCAAAATATAAGAAAATGAAGCCCTTGATTGTCGCTGCTACACGGTTTGAAATACTGGATAGCATTCCACTATTAGAAGAAAAACAAATACCTTATTTGATCACTGGAGTCGGTATGACTGCTACGGCGTATGCATTGGGTAAAGCTTTAACGCAACAACAAGATATTTCACACGTATTGAATGTTGGGATAGCCGGATCATTTGATAAAAGTATTCCATTAGGTGAAGTTTTGGCTATTCATACTGACACATTTTATGAGTTAGGCGCAGAAAATGGGGATAAATTTTTGAGTATAGAGGAACTCGGTTTTGGTAAAGGAACTTACCATAATATTAATACGTCTATAGATCACAAACTGCCGAAGCATGAAGCCATCACGGTGAATAAAGTGCACGGAAATGAAAAAACTATACAGAAAGTATTGATGAAGTACCCAAATGTCAAAGTGGAAAGCATGGAAGGTGCTGCTGTATTTTATACGTGTGAACAAGAAGGTATGCCATGTGCACAAATAAGAGCGATATCAAATTACGTGGAACGTAGAAATAAAGGGATCTGGCAGATAGATTTGGCACTTAAAAACCTGAACTATTGGCTACAGAAATTCCTTTTAGAAAATTATTAAGTAATAGCAAAAGGTTATCAAAAAATGACAAATATCATCGCAATTCCTCCATCGGAATTGCAAAAATATCATTTTAAAATATTAGCTTTGCGTATTCTATAAAAATAAGACTATTTTACAGACTAATGAGAGAAATACAATTCAGAGAAGCACTTCGTGAAGCATTGAACGAAGAAATGCGTAAAGATGAAACTATATTTTTGATGGGTGAAGAGGTAGCTGAGTATAACGGTGCTTACAAAGTGAGCCAAGGTATGCTTGACGAATTCGGGCCTAAACGTGTTATTGACACACCGATTGCTGAGCTTGGTTTTGCAGGTATTGCGGTAGGTGCAGCTACACATGGCTTGAAGCCAATTGTAGAGTTCATGACATTCAACTTCTCATTAGTAGCGATTGACCAAATTATCAACTCGGCTGCAAAAATTCGTCAAATGTCAGGCGGACAATTATCTTGCCCTATCGTATTCCGTGGTCCAACTGGTAATGCTGGTCAATTAGCAGCACAGCACTCTCAAAACTTTGAGAACTGGTTTGCAAATACGCCAGGCTTGAAAGTTGTAGTTCCTTCTAATCCTCACGATGCAAAAGGTTTATTAAAATCAGCTATCATCGATCCAGATCCAGTTATCTTTATGGAGTCTGAGGTAATGTATGGAGATAAAGGTCCTGTGCCAGAAGAAGAATATTATTTACCAATCGGTAAAGCAAATACAATCCAAGAAGGTACTGATGTAACAATTGTATCTTTCGGTAAAATGATACCTCGTGTAGTAATTCCTGCTGTAGCAGAATTAGAAAAAGAAGGTATCAGCGTAGAATTAATCGACTTACGTTCGGTACGTCCAATTGATTATGCTGCAATCTTAGAGTCAGTTAAGAAAACGAATCGTTTAGTAGTAGTAGAAGAAGCATGGCCTTTGGCTTCAATTTCTTCAGAAATTGCTTTCCACGTACAGAAAAATGCATTTGATTATTTAGATGCTCCTGTTACACGTGTTACTTCGGCTGACGTTCCTTTAGCGTACGCGCCTACTTTAGTAGAAGCTTCATTACCAAGCATCGAAAAAGTAGTTAAAGCTGTAAAAGAAGTATCTTATTTGAAAAAATAAGACTTGAAACATATAAATGTAAAAGGGATAGCATGTGATGTTATCCCTTTTTTGATAAATATAACCAATGCAATAAATCTGAAATTGCTATATTGCAGTAACAATTTAAATATTATGAAAAAATTCACAAGCACACTCGTGTTAGCCATGCTTACTTTTTGCGCAATAGCACAACAAAAAGTACTTTTTAAACTTGCTCCAACCTCGAATGCACCTATCAAATATGAAATGATAAATAAAATGGACATTGAAGGTCCACAAACTATTATCATGGATATGATTATGCATATGAATCTTAGTTTTAACGAGCATCAAGATTCATTATTAAATATTGTAGGTAAATATACGTATGCAAAAATAGATTTGGACGCTGGTATGATGACTGCATCATACGATTCTTCGAAAGAACCTGCAAACGAAATGGAGAAAGCATTTGCCGCGCAATTCAGTCCTTTATTGGAAAACGAACTAACCTATACTATGAATAAATTCGGTCAGATCAAAGATGTTGAATTTCCAAATGTATCGGACCAAATCTTTGATAAATCCAGTGTGACTAGTTTTGGCGTTGCTTACCCATCATATGCTATTGCCGTGGGTGAAAGTTGGACTGCAAATAATAAAATGGAAAAATTAGGTCTTTCCGCAAACGCAAAATATACTTTTGTAGAGAAAAATGACCAAGGCTATAAAGTGGATTGTGATATCACAATGGAAGATGCCTCAGGCAATGCAGTAGGTACTTCAAAAGGACATTTCATTGTACATCCTAAGACTTTCATAACTGTATCTTCTTCGACTGTCACAAACGTAGAAATGCAGGGCGCAAAAGTGCAAACTACAACAGAACTTAAAGAGGTAAAATAATTTGACTGAAAAGTCAGAAACACAAAAGGGAGCAAAATTTGATTTTGCTCCCTTTTGTGTTTTTTATAAAATCGCTATTACGCGTTGATTTCTGATTTGTATTCGTCAGCAGATAATAAACCGTCTACATCAGCAGGATTTGCTAATTTAACACGGATAATCCAACCTTCACCATAAGGATCAGAGTTCACCAATTCTGGAGAAGCATCGATAGCTTCATTCACCTCTATAACAGTAGATGTCACAGGCATGAATAAGTCAGAAACTGTTTTTACCGCTTCGATAGTACCGAAAACCTCATCAGCTGCTACTTCTTCATCAACTGTATTGATATCAACAAATACGATGTCACCTAACTCACGTTGTGCGAAGTCAGTAATACCAATAACGGCTTCATCGCCTTCCACACGAATCCATTCATGATCCTTAGTGTACTTTAATTCTGCTGGAAAATTCATTCTATATTCGTTTTTTTTCAAAAATATGATTAACAATCCACATTACCAAAGAGATTGTATGTAATTTTAGAGCATGAATAATCAAATTAAAAAGCTTTATAACATCAGTGCGAAAAACAATCGATTGATTATAGGTCTTATGTCTGGAACTTCGTTAGATGGCTTAGATATTGCCTTATGCAGAATCGAAGGAGCAGGATTTACCACAAAATTAGAGCTTATAAAATTTGAAACTTTTGATTATGCGGATGATTTTAGAACCTACATCCGTAAAATATTTGCGAAGCGACAAATAGATCAACAAGAATTCTGCGGCATCAATGCCTATGTTGGTCATGTACACGCTGATTTAATCAATCAGGCGCTAAAAAAATGGGATGTGTCTGCTGAAGAAATTGACTTAATAGCGAGTCATGGGCAAACAGTTTATCATGCTCCGCAGATTTTGACGAAAGATCTTTCTCTTCCAAATAGCACCTTACAAATTGGTGATGCGGATCATATAGCCGTAAAAACTGGGATTATTACACTTTCGGATTTTAGACAAAAACATATTGCCGCAGGTGGTGAAGGTGCTCCATTGGCCGCTTATGGAGATTATTTATTGTTTACAGATACTACAGAACATCGCATACTTTTAAATATTGGCGGTATCTCGAATTTTACATTTCTACCAAATAGTAATTCAGAATTGCAAGCATTTGCCACAGACCTTGGACCCGGCAACACCATTATGAATCAATATGTGAAGCAACATTTTGATTTAGAAATGGACTTAGATGCGCGTATTGCTTCAAAAGGAAATGTAAATCAGGAATTGTTGGCAGCCTTACTTTCAGAAGAATTTTTGACGTTGGATTTCCCAAAAACAACTGGACCTGAATTATTTAACTTATCTTATTTGGAAGAAAAACAAAAATCAACGTATACTGAAAATCTTACGGAAGAAGATATTATGGCAACGTTAAATGCCTTTTCTGCGAAAGCTATTACAGACGGCATTTTAAAAGTATCAGAAGGTCTAGATAATGTAGCGGTTTATGTTAGTGGTGGAGGTTTGCACAATCCTTTACTTATGCAGAATATTAAAGAAGGTTTGTCTAAATATAAAGTAACTTCTATAGATGCTATAGCGATGAATCCCGATGCAAAAGAAGCTTGTCTATTTGCTATTTTGGCAAATGAAACAATAGCAGGCTCACCTGACAATGTTCGAAACATCAAAGATTCACCTGCTATTTGTATGGGTAAAATTAGCTTACCGAATTAATTCATTGCGACTTCGTATTCACGCGTGGTTGTAAATGTTCTACTAAACATATCACGCAGACGAAATTCTATGGTATGTTTGCCAATCGGCAAATCCGAAGGAACTGTTGCTTTCCAAATATGCGAACTCAAACGAGGATCGTTAGGACGCTCCCCTTTCAACAATTCGGTGGATATATCCCAATTGAACACTTCCAAAAGTAAATGAGGATCAAATGTTTCTGTACGATTCATCCGCATCCATTTCCCATTATTTACGCGATAATCAATCGTATCTTTCTCTCCACCCAAGTAGTAATTCACGTACATACTCGCTTTGGAGTTTTTGCGTTTCTCGGTGACTTTAGGCAGAAACACATTCATTTTATAATCCTTAGGCGCATTACTTACATGATAATCCACCTCGTACTTATTCCCTTTAAAAGTAATTACAGCATAGCCCTTTTTGGTACCATCCGCCATAGTTGCCGAAGGAACTCCATTTGCATCCAACTCTCCTGAATACCAATTGCCACTAGTAGTTCCCACATTATAATGGTGGTGTGGTTTATCTTGTTTCCAGCCTAATGACTTATCGATAAAAGTTTGCGCCTGCACGTGTGTATGCGCTGACATCGAAAAGGTATATGGAAAATCCGCTAAAGCATTAAATAACCTTAAATTATCTTCTTGACGAATTGCATGTTTTCCATTATTCACCAATGGAATATGTGCACATATCACAATCAAATGATCCTTTGGAACAAATTTTAGATCGTTTGCTATAAACTCTAATTGATCTTCACGTAATCCACCGATATATTGTCTTGTAGCTCCTTCTCCGTTATAAATAACATCGTCCAAAACAATAAAATGTACTTTTCCTTTATTGAATGAATAATTGTTAGGTCCAAAATGTGCTTTAAAACTGAAATCAGACATCTCGTCATTTGGCACATCAAAATTAATATCATGATTTCCCATTACCTGATACCATGGCACGCCAATATCCTTCATTACATCGATGTAAGGGTTGAATAAATCAGGATTATTTCCAACTAAATCGCCCAAACTAATTCCAAATTCATAACCTTGCACACCTTTTAATTCTTCTACGACCCCTCTTTTCAAGTAATCAACTTGATTCAAGTTATAGACTTGTGGATCTCCAAATACTAAGATTTTGTATTCTTCTTTTTCCTCGGTACGATAAAGCGGAAAATCTACTGATGTGGGTAAGGCTCCAGTAGCTGAGACGCCCTTGTACTTCAAATCAGGTGCGCCACTCGGATTATGGATATAATAAAATTGGGGTAGATTATTCTTATCGACAGGTGTTGTATAGCCCGAAGGCTTAATTACAAACAAAATATTGTCTTCCCCGACAGGCAAAGCATATTCTCCTTTATTATTCGTCTGTACAACCTCTCGTCCGTTAGAAACCGCAACATTTGCTAGAACTTTTTCTTTTTTATCACGCTTTCCGTTTTTGTTGACATCTTCAAAAACCACACCTTTGGCAATCTGCTGTGCAGATGCTTCAAAAGCTAAGAGAAAGACCCCGCTTAAAAAAGCGATCTTCAAAAAATTGTTTTTCATAATATTAGGTGGTAGATATAGTGTATTAGCTGTTTATAGCTTCATGAATAAAATTTTTGAAATTAATAGTTCTTTGGTACAATTGTACCATATCTTCCAAAGCAAAAGGTTTAAGAACTTCCCGATCCTCCAGTGGACGAAATATGATGAAACTCTTTAACTTCAGATATTCTATAGCATCATTGTCCTCGCTGTAACCTGCTGGTGGTCGTACCAGCTTGTCCTCTGTTGATAAATCATCTGGAGTGAGATTTCCAGAGCTTAAAGTTTCTTCGAAAGCTACTAAATTATAATCAATTTCTTGACGAATACTTTCTAAATGCTCTTTCTTAGGTCGCCAGTAACCCACTGCCATAAATGAAGAATCTGGACCTATATGCAAATAATATTCTGGTCCCTCCAATTTACGCCCATCAAGAGAAATCCCTGCGGCAAACCAAGTTTTATAAGGCGACTTATCCTTCGCAAAACGCACATCTCTATATATTCTGAATAGACACTTCTTCGCTTGAATAGAGGAATCAATATGCGGATCAAAAGTTGATAATTTGCTAATCAACTCCTGGATAAAATCTTCCACATTAGACTTAGCTTTTTCGTAATCAGCTTTATGCGCATTGAACCACTCTCTGTTGTTATTTTCTTTGAGCGCTTTCAAAAATTCAAAAGTCGATGCCGATATATTCATATTATTGAAGCATTAATAAAAATAAAAAAACTAACGGAGCAGCGATCAGTAAACCATCAAAACGATCCAACAAACCTCCGTGTCCTGGTAATATACTGCCCGAATCTTTCACGCCTAAACTGCGTTTTAACATAGACTCTACTAAATCGCCTAAAGTTCCAAACACGCCTATGATTGCTGCCATCGTTACCCATTCCCATTTTTGTAGCGACCCAAAGTACTGTGCTAAATTTAACGCTATAAGCATCGCAAATAGTACACCTCCTACGAAACCTTCCCAGGTCTTATTTGGTGAGATACGTTCAAAAAGTTTATGTTTTCCGAAACTGCGTCCAGACAAATAAGCTCCTGTGTCATTTGCCCACAGAATTATCAAAAATCCTAATGGAATGTAGTGATTGAATGTGCCTTGTATAAATCCCAAAGCAACAAAAAATATAAAAGGAATGCATGCGTACATAATTCCCAATAAGGTATAGCCAATATCATTGAAAGGCAATTTACTCTTCTGGTATAGACTTACGATGAATATCAAAGCAAAAAAAGGAATTACTAACCAGACAAATTTGAATGGAATGTAACCTAGGCAATGTATACCAACTAATACGGTCAATGCGATTGCTGCAAACATGCCTAAAAAAAGATTTGGCTTATTGTCTTCGGATTTTGTTATTCCGTAAAATTCGTACAACGCTCCCAATCCGACCAAACTAAAGAAGATAGTATAAACCACTTCACCCAACAGCAAGGCACCGATCAGTACAATAATAAAAAATAATCCAGTGATGGCTCTAGTTAGCATCGTCCTCCTCTGTAAATGTTGCACTATTAATCAACACATTAGCTAAAGCTTCGTTCGATTCATTGACATACAGTTCAATCTTTCCGAATAAATAAGATGAGTCTTGTTTGTTTAACAAAACAGCTGGAATTTCATGTTCTTCCAACATTTGTTTCACTATTTCTGCCTCTATAGGCTTTGCGAATGTTTTGACCTTAATCCAACCCTTCTCCATTGTTAATATTTGATTTCGATTTTTTGTAAAATAAAACAGCAGTTACTGCCGTCAACATAAAGCTACCAAGATACACAAAAATGGAATAGCTATCGAAAGTTTGCAACTCTTCAAACGTCTTCCCTTGTGTTGTATAATAGAATGCCAGCACCGTTACAATAGCATTATTGACAAAATGCGCAAGAATTGGTACCCAGATATTATTCGTCCAAATCAGCATATATCCAAAGAATGCTCCCAATATCACGCGGGGAAAAAATCCGAAAAATTGTACGTGAATAGCACTAAAGATAATCGCTGTCACCCAAATCGTCACGTGAATATTTTTGAAAATACGATTTAAAATATGCATCAACGAGCCCCTGAAGTAATACTCTTCAGCGACAGCTGGGAATACGGCTAACACGATAATATTAAGAAATAATAACCCGATATGATCCACCATGACAACTTTTTTGATCAAGTCGTTGGAAGCATCTTCTTGCGTGCGCATCCAGTTTTCTACTCCTTTAAGACTTTCTGGTAAAGTCATCTGCGCATTCCATTCCCCTATGAGTTCCATCATCGGACTAAAAGCTACCAAGATTGCAACAGCCAACACATAGAACATCGGTACAGTTTTTTCTATAGGAAAATACGTATGTAGTGGTTCCCTTTTTTGTAAAAAAACTGAAGGAAGGTAGAATGTTCCAAAAGTTCCTGACGCTAAAAGCGCATACATAAAGAATCGCGAATTACCTCCTAAAGATTCGGGACTATTATTCCCTTGCATAAAGCCAATCGCAGAGGAATTTGTCAATTCCCCCAACATTAAAACCAGCAACTGTATACCAATACTAAATGCAAAGGTATAAACCAAGAGCATCATCAATGAATACCACGGTGAAGGTTGTTTTTCCAAAAAATCGTTCATTGGCTAAAGTTATATAATATTTGCCAATGAAAAAGGGACTTTTCAGTCCCTTTTTCATGCTATACGTTAATTGACACGGATTGGATCCGCAGGCTTTTTAAGGTCTTTGTAAGGATATGTTTTCATTTCCTCCAACAGCAACTGCACTGTTCTTTCCAATTGTGGATCTCTACCTTCTAACAAATCTTTTGGCATTTGTTCTACAAAAATATCTGGTGCTACCCCCTCGTTCTCGATGATATAATTGCCATTCAAGTCAAACACCCCAAAGTTTGGCGAAGTAATACTTCCACCGTCCAATAGTGGTGGATAACCAGAGATTCCCACTAAAATACCCATTGTCGTACGACCAACTAATTTACCTAATCCTTTGTGACGGAACATATATGGCATCATATCACCACCAGAACCTGCATTTTCATTGATGATCATCGCTTTAGGTCCGTAAATTCCATTTCCTGGTGTAGTGAATGATTTTCCATCACGAATACCCCAGCCAGCGATTAAATCACGTGACAACAAGTCAATCACGTAATCCGCTACAGAACCGCCGCCATTGTTACGTTCATCCAAAAGCAACGCTTTCTTGTCCATTTGTGAGAAGTAATAACGGTTAAAGTTGGTGTACCCTTCTCTACCCGTATTTGGCATATAGACATATGCAATTTGACCATTACTCAATTCATCCACTTTCTTGCGGTTAGCTTCAATTTTATCGGTTTGACGAAGTGATATTTCTTGACCAAATGAAATTGGCTTCACAATCACTTCACGCGCACCATCAAGAGAAGGCTTACCGTTGATTTTCAAAGCAACTTGCTTATCGACTTTGTTCTCTAATAATTTGTACAGATTTACATCAGCAGAAAGTTTCACCCCGTTCACTGCAACAATATACTCACCCTCTTCAATGTTTGATCCAGGCACAGCTAAAGGAGCTTTGAAAGATGGATTCCAATCCAGTGTTGTGAAAATCTTGTTTATTTTGTACACACCATTTACGTATTCCAAATCCGCACCTAATGTACCTGTGCTAACTGATGGACTTGATGGCTGATCACCAGGATAAATATAAGCGTGACCTACAACAAGCTCACCCATCATTTCATTTAATAAGTACCCTAAATCCGAACGGTGATTCACATACGGAACAAATTTCTCATATTTTGCTTTTACAGCATTCCAATTAGCTCCATGCATATTTTCGACATAGAAAAACTCTTTCTGCATCGCCCATACTTCATTGAAAATTTGCTTCCACTCAGCAGATGGATCAACTTCGATCTGAATATTATCTAAGTTAACTTTCCCTGTATTAGGCGCTGGTTTTTGACCCGCGTTAGTAATGAAATAGTCACGGCCAGATTGATACAACATTTTCTTACCGTCTGCACTAATTACAAACGATCCTGCATTTTCTACTAAAGTTTTATCTTCAGCCTTTTCTAAATCAAAAGCACCGATTATACTTCCGCGACGGTAAATCAACATTTTATCTACATTACCATCCAAAGAATAGTATCCCGGTTGCAATGGCAACGCAATGATTCTTCGATTGATATTATCAAAGTCAACCTCTAGATTTTTATCATCTGGTTTGGAAGCATCTGCTTTCTTCGCAGTTTCTGACTTTTTATCGTCCTTCTTATCCTCTTTTTTAGGCTCTTCCTTTTTATCCTCTTTCTTTTCTTCTTTTACCGTTTCCTCATCGCTCTCATTTTTGAAAATTGTAGGTGTATTTTTCGATAAAATAAAAGCATACACATTAAAAGCTGGGCTGCGATCATACGCAGACATATGTAAGCCTGAGTTACTCAATCCAACATTGGTACTCGCCGTAAAGAATAAGTATTTACCATCCCTACTAAATGTCGGCTGACTCACATAAGACATACCATCTGTAATTTGCTGTGACACTTTGGTATCCAAATTATACATAAATACCGCCGTAACACCATTATTCAATGTCTTAACGTAAGAAATCCAATTGGAATCAAAAGACCACGAAGGTGTGAAACTATTTCGAGTACGACCAGTCGTAGAAGCTAATTTATCAGAATCGACTAATACCACATTTTTAGTAGTCACATCTACATAATAAAGATTCAAATGCGCATCCGCATAGAAAAGCTTCTTGCTATCTGGAGACCAAGTAGGTTCAAAATAAAAGATATCCTTACCCAAATCAATATAGGTAGGCTCTTCCATAGCTTTTTGATCGCGCAATACCAATTGATATTTTCCTTTTGCATCAGACAAATAGGAAATCCATTTTCCATTTGGAGACCAAGCTGGATATTTCTCATGACTTGCTACTGCATTGGAGATATTTCGTGCTTCGCCTTTTTCTTTTGGAACAGAAATGATTTCACCACGCGATTGGATTAATACACGTTGACCTGTTGGAGATATATTAAAATCGCGGATATCCGAACGTATTTGTTCATATCTAGCACGTTTGTACATTGGATCTGCAGCAATAGCAATTTTTAATATATTTACTTTTTTGCTATTTGTCTCCAAAATATGAATACGACCAGCTTGCTCAAATACTAATTCACTGCCTTTACCCTGTAGGGTACGCACATCGTAATCTTTATAGTTAGTTAGCTTTTCAACTTTTTTAGTATTTGTATCATAGCTAAAGATATTTACCATCTTGTCTCTATCTGACAAGAAATATACTTTAGAACCCAACCACACAGGTTTCACATCGTTGCATCTTTCACCTGGAATTGCCTCAATATTTTTGGTTTGTGTGTCAAAAATCCAAATCGATACCATACCACCACCACGGTAACGTTTGAATGCTACACGATCACGCTCTGTAGGATCCGAGTTTTTGATATATGCCCAATACCGGCCATCTGGAGAAGGTGTACCTTGATAAGCCTCTGGCATCATCAATGGAATATCAACTGCAGAATTTGTACTTGTCTTATACATTCTTGATCCTAATGAGTACTGAAACTCACGCGTGGTCGTATAATAAAGTTCATTATTATTCAACCAGCCACGTACTACATCCGCAGAGGGATGGTAGGTCACACGCTTTGGCTCTCCACCATACACAGGAATGGTATATACATCGTTGTTGCCATCATAATTACCAGAAAAAGCGATTTGCTTTCCATCAGGAGAAAATATGGGATTGATTTCTACACCTGGATTTGTCGTCAGACGTCTAGGGTTGCTTCCATTTTTATCGGCTACCCACACGTCGCCACCATAGACAAACGTCAGATGTGTATCACTAATACTTGGACTACGAAGTAAAAGCGTTTCCTCTTGTGCGTGAGAAAATGTTATACTCGTGAAACTTAACGTAACACCGAGCATCATAGATAGTTTATTTAACATATTATGTCAATATATGGTTGTAATACGAATCAAATATACTTATTAAAACATTTACTGTTTATCTATATCCAACTTGTTGCAAAAAAGAAAAGGGTAAAATCGAATGACTTTACCCTTTTAATATTTTAGAAAGAAATTAATCTTCTGCAACGATCTCTTCGTCTACCAAAATACGACCACAGTGCTCACAGATAATCAATTTTTTACGTTGACGGATTTCTGATTGCAATTGAGGTGGTATTTTATTGTGACAACCTGAACAACTATCACGCTCGATTGAAACTACTGCCAAACCATTGCGGAAAGAACCACGAAGTTTGTTGTATACTTTCAAAAGACGTTCTTCGTTACTTTGAGAAGCAACTTCTGCTTTCTTTAGTAACGTTTCTTCTTCAATTTGAGTTTCCGAAGAAATAGTATTTAACTCTTGCTTCTTAATTTCTAATTCGCCTTTAGCATAATCTAAATTGCCTTGTGATTTTTCGTAAGCTTCAGTTTTGTTTTTAATTTCAAATTCTGCTTCTTTGATACGTTTTTCACAAACTTGGATTTCTAATCCTTGAATTTCAATTTCCTTAGAAATAGCGTCGTACTCACGATTGTTTTTTACTTCGTTCAATTGACCTTCGTATTTTTTGATCGCTGCTTGCGCATCTTTGATCATATTTTTACGTTTTACAATTGAATCTTCTAAATCGTCTAAATCAACTCTGATTTTTTCAAGACGAGTTTCTAGCCCAGCGATTTCATCCTCTAAGTCAGCTACTTCAATAGGTAACTCGCCACGTACTTGACGAATCTTATCTATTTTGCTGTGAATCGCTTGCAACGACCACAATGCCTTTAATTTTTGTTCTACCGTTTGTTCCATTAAATGAAATATTTTATGGGATTTGTGTCTATTCCTGTCAATAGGACAGCAAAGTTAACAAATTTTTTCTGAATTATTTCTAATAATAATTCTTGCGTAAATTGTTCTGATTCATAGTGTCCTATATCCGCGATGACAATATCATT
Organism: Sphingobacterium bovisgrunnientis; assembly: GCF_009829085.1. Taxonomy (GTDB): domain Bacteria; phylum Bacteroidota; class Bacteroidia; order Sphingobacteriales; family Sphingobacteriaceae; genus Sphingobacterium; species Sphingobacterium bovisgrunnientis. The sequence goes on along the minus strand of NZ_WUQY01000036.1, from coordinate 4,204 downwards.
TTCGGCATCAAAAAACTCATGGTATTTGTAGTCTGCTGTAATAAAAATGTCCGCTCCAGAGCGTTTAGCATCATTTAATAAGAATCCTCCAGCCCCACCACAGACCGCAACTCTTTGAATTTTCTTATCAGAAAGTTTCGTATGGCGGATGACATTAAGATTTAACTTTTCTTTCAAATAAGCTAAGAAATCTTGCGCCTCCATCGCTATCTCTAAATTCCCGATAGCACCAGAACCTACATACTGCAAGTTATTGCCTAAAGCAATAGTATGATATGCAACCTCTTCATATGGATGAGCCGCCAACATACTAACTAAAATCTGTCGCTCTAACTGTTGCGGAAAAATAACTTCAATTTTAGTTTCCTCCACACGTTCTTGCGCTCCTACCTCACCTATAGTCGGATTAGCACCCTCCAACGGTCGAAAAGTACCATAACCAGCCGTATTATAGCTACATTGGTCGTAATCTCCGATACTGCCCGCGCCAGCATCAAATAATGCCTGACGCACTTCTTCGACATTAGCACGTGGAACATATACGACCAGCTTTTTCAACAAACCCGATTTTGGACTTAATATCGCATGGTTTACTAATTTCAACTTATCCGCAATTTTCGAACTCACGCCTCCCATCACGTTGTCCAGATTGGTATGAATAGCGTATAATGCAATATTGTTTTTAATGGCTTTAATTACCGTACGCTCTACGTAATTCTTATTATTAAACTTCTTGATTCCTTTAAATACTATTGGATGATGCGATATAATAATGTCACAACCATTTGATATAGCTTCATCTATAACTTCTTCAGTACAATCCAAAGAAATTAAAGCTTTGGTCACTTCATCATTTTGATTTCCAACAATTAATCCTGAATTATCATAAGACTCTTGATACGCTAAAGGTGCGATAGACTCTAAATAAGATGTGATATCTTTTATTTTCATAATTGTAACTACTAAAGTCTAAAACTGATCTTCTAATCCCAACGTTTCATCTTCTAATAACTTCTTGTATTCATTGATTTTAGCAACATAAATTATTAATGCAACAATACTTAAGATGTACATCACGAATCCAACAAACATAGGTAAAGGAAAATTATATACTAAAAATGTACCTGCAAAAAAGTATCCATATTTTTCTGTAGGATTTTCCTCAACTGCAACCTGTCTATCGTAAAATTCATTATTTAGCGAATCAACTATTCTGCGCATAAATATAAAATTCCAATATATATTGAAAAACGGAATAAGCAATAACCAAACCTGTCCAGAAGTTATACAGCGGTTTTCTTCCTTAATCAATAACAAGGCTTTTTTACTCGATACACATAAAAATATTACAAATAAAAGTCGCAAAAAAACTGCTGTAAGTAAATAAGGCACATACGGCAATAACTTTTGATACTCAGGGCTATTAATAATCTCTTCCATTACTTCACTTCTAACAATATAGCTACTAACTCGTTCAATTTATCTATTTGTGGATTGTGGGAGGCTTCCAGCTCAACGATTTTCCAATTTCGCGCTTTAGCCTTTACATAAAATCTATAAAAATCATCCTTTTCCTTTCCACCATTTGCATACTCATACGTTAAAATGTATGTGATTGGGAGCTTTGCTAATTTTTCTGCATCATACTTCAATGGCTGGGTAAATGTAGCTGCAGGATGTGGCACATCACGTGGCGTTTTTGTAGTGTCTCTTACCCAACTTGGGATGATACGACCATTTTGAGCTTTGAATGAATTGCTACCGTTAATATCACCCATTCCCAGTGCCTGAACAGCAGATTGGTTTACTTCTGGAACGATAGCATCGAGATAAATAACTTTTTTAATACGTTCCGGAATACTATCCGCTACACCTGTCACGATCATTCCGCCATAACTATGTCCTACTAATACCACATCTTGGAGATCTTCAAATAAAATAGTATTGACCACATCCGTAATATGCGTAGTCAAATCTACTTGATCATTGTACAAATGATGACGTTCGCCCAATCCAGTCATAGTAGGTCGATATACAATATGACCTGCTTCTTGCAGATGCATTGCTGTGTTTTTGAACTGCCAAGCTCCTCCCCATGCACCATGAACAATGACATACGTGGATTGCGCTTGTGCGATGGCAACAAAAATTAGTGCCATTAAAAGTGTGATTAAACTACGTTTACGCATATTTAAAAATACAAAAACTTAGGCAAACATTAAAAATATTGCAGGTATCTTATGCAAATCAATTTCTGTGTTTTTCCATTCTGCAATAGATTTGGTTTTAATATATTCATCCGCTGAAGTAAGATTTGCTGCAATACACAATTTTGTAGAAGGCTTCCCAATACGAATGATCTCTGCCAACATTTGATTATTTCGAAATGGAGTTTCAATAAAAATCTGAGTCATCTTCTCACGCGCGCTTTGATTCTCCAAATCTTTTATTTTCTTCGAACGATCACTTTTATCAATTGGCAAGTAGCCGTGAAACGTAAATTTTTGTCCATTGAATCCAGAGCCCATCAATGCTAATAAAATCGAACTAGGTCCGACCATAGGAATGACTTGAATACCTCTTCTGTGCGCTTCGAGGACAATATCCGACCCAGGATCAGCTACCGCTGGACAGCCTGCTTCTGACATCAAACCAATATCCTTTCCTTTAACAACATTCGCAAACACTTCATTATAATCCATCTTTTCACGCGTATGCTTACCATAATCATGAATAATTAGTTGGCTCTGCGGAATAGTTAAACTCGCAGCTTTTAAAAATTTGCGTGCTGTTTTCTCATTTTCCACCACATATTCCTCAATCGTATTGATGATATCATGGTGAACCAATGTATAGGACAATTTTTCAGCACCCTCAGAAAGTGGTACCGGAATTAGATAGAGTTTGCCTTTTTGCATATGCAAACCTAACAAGAAAAGTCGATATAATAGGACTTCGGGATTGGCTAAAAATACTTAGGCATTGGAAAACGATTCATTGACTTACCTAAAGACACGCCCAAAGATATTTCATGTGTGCCGTTATTCTTTCCGGCAATTTTGTTTAGACTATGTTCAAAAGAATACCCGATTCGAAGTTTTGAGCTTGTGTACAGCTGTGCCAATAAACCTATAGACTTGTAAGAACTAAATTTAGAAAGTGGCAAGTCATCGTAATCACGATTAAAGATCCTTGACCTTGAGCGGAATGCAGCTCCTACCCAAAATTTTTCATCAAAAATCACCATTGCATTCACATCAAAAGCTGTTGGACCAATTAAATCGTCCTTTATTAATAAACTCGGTCTAAAAATCAAACCATCAGCAACTGGAAATGCCGCTCCAGTCATTAAATAGCCATACGTGTTACGATAAAGTCCCTCGAGTGAATTCTGATTGTAAACAAAATCCTCCCGACTATCTGAATTGGCCAACAAATCGTGAACTGAAAAACCCAAATACCAATTCGGATGATAATAAAATGCACCAAGTCGAATATCTGGACGCCATGTCGTAATTATTCCTCGCGGAATATAGGGATCATTCTCGTCAATATAAATTAGATCATTTCCATTCAAACTGTACTGCGTCGCTCCTCCTGCTATTCCTAAACTCAACCGTTGTGTATCATCATCGTCCATTTGCAACCGCAACGCATAGCTTACAAACATCGAGGTAGCTGATTGAACGCCTATCTTGTCATATGCAATTTGCAATCCCGCGCCATGACGCTTCGCTACAGGATCCAAAATACCATCTACATTAGCATAACCAGATTTGGGTGCACCATCCACCTTGGCCCATTTTGAGCGTATACCAACCTGTGCAAACCACATTTCTTTATAGCCTACGTATGCAGGATTGATTTGCGAACCATTAAAAGCATGCTGTGCAAAAGGAATATATTGTTGTGCTTTAGAAATTGTAAGGCTTCCAAATAAAAAAAAGAAAAAAACGGGTAGATAACACCAGAATTTCATAAGCGAGTTAAATCATAATTATAGATATATCAAATATAATGTATAGTTATGATTAATTAAAAACAATAATTTTTACTGATAGTTAATTATTGTTTTTAATCAACTTCTATTTTATAAAACGGAGCGTAAAACCCACAGGTCTTTAGCATGTGGGATGTAAGGGACTAACCCTGATTGAGAATATACTCACGAATAGTATCAGGAGATGCTTCACCTATTGAACAA
>NZ_WUQY01000035.1 GCF_009829085.1 Sphingobacterium bovisgrunnientis | reverse complement strand
TTGTTTTGCAACCTCAAAGTTAGCTAAAGGGTTGGTGCTTGCGCCAGCCTTTTTTAATCTTTACCGGACACTAGTGAAAAAAAATATAAACAGAGCAGGCGAGATTCTATAATCTCGCCTGCCCTGTTTATTATATATGCGCAGTATATTCAATTTTTGGAATATCCCATAAACCAAAATCGATTTGAAGTTTTTCCAATTCTTGTACAGCAAATATCAACTTGTCTAAGTGATGCTGAGTGCGAACACCGATCACCGCTGATGTGATTTTCTTGTAACGTAATAAATAGGAAAGTGCTATGGATTCCTTAGAAATATCTAATTGATTCGAAACGTCCTGAACGTTTTGAATAATATTAGCCACTTCAGTTTCGCTATGCTCTAAATAGGCTTTTGGAGGCTTTCCAACTAATATACCCTGTGCAAATGCACCTCTTGACAAGATGGAAACATTCTCATTTTCAAACTCCATCAAATAAGGTTCTGGTCGAGTATCTAAAAGACTAAATTGCATCATATTAGAAACCATATTGGACTGTTTAGCAAATCGTAAAAACACATTTGGGCGAATAGATGAAATCCCATACGCTCTTATCTTTCCACTCGAAACCAAATTTTCTAAAGTTTCTATAACCTCATCAAAATTATCTTCTATAGTTCCACCATGTATTTGATAAAGATCAACATAATCTGTTTGAAGCCTTGTCAGCGATTCTTCGATAGCTTGATTGATATAATCTTTTGATACATCCCAAGTCCAGCCAGACTTGTCCGCATTCCATTTATTCCCAACTTTGCTAGCTAAAACTACCTTATCCCGATTACCCTTTAGGGCATTACCGAGCAGCTTTTCATTCTCACCAAAATCATATAAGTCAGCTGTATCGAAATAATTAATGCCTGAAGCAATGGCTTTATGAATTAAATATTCATTTTCGGACGTATTTGCAGCTTGCAGAGACATGCATCCAAAGCCTACTTCAGAAATTACAATATCCGATTTACCTAACTTATTGTAGCGCATATATTATTTTATACCTAAAAGTTCAACCTCAAATATTAGCGCACTATAAGCTGGAATAGAACCTGTTGCACGTTCGCCATAAGCTAAATGATACGGCACATAAAACTTGTACTTAGAACCAACCTTCATCAATGGAATACCGATTTTCCAACCCTCAATCACACGATTCAAATTTAACGTCAATGATTCATTACGGTCATAAGAACTATCAAACTGTGTCCCGTCGATCAATGTACCTTTGTAATGAACTTCCACTTCAGATTCTGAAGTAGGTTGCGCCCCCTCACCTTCTTTCAAGACTTCGTATTGTACTCCTTCTGGAGTACTTTTGACTTCTGGTCTTTGTTTATTTTTAGCTAAAAATTCTTCACCTGGTTTCTTTAGCTCTGCATTCTTTCTTTCGTATATTTTAGTGAATTCCTTTTGAATTACATCCATATTTTGGTCTTCAGTCAACAACAATGAATCTCCTTTTAACGCAGAATTCAATCCTTTGAGGAAAACTTCAGACGTAATTTCAAATCCCGCATTTTTTAGGTTTTTAGAAACATCTACACCCAAAGCATACGATAAAGAATCTTTCGTTGATTTTAAAGCCAAGGGTTGAACTGTGGTCGCAACACTTTTAGCCGTTTTATTTGTTGTGGAATTAGTTTTCTTTTTGGTTTGGGCATCTACATTATGAACGGCAGCACCAAAAAATAATAAGGCGTAAATAAATTTTAATTTCATGTATTTTTAGATATAATTGATTCTACAATTTGCATAGTATTGTTTGGATAATCCACTTTGACTTTATTCGTGCTGTTTAACCAAACCTCTATATCGTACTCATATTTCTTTTTTAAACTTTTAATTATTGGAATCCCAATATCTTCTAGTGCAGCGGCATTTAAATGTTGTTCGTATTGATTTTTCATTGGAATAGCCAGCACTTTTTTACCTAGATACAAGGCTTCCGCTGGTGTTTCAAATCCTGCTCCGCATAACACTCCTTCTGCTGAAGCCATACTTTTCACAAATGCATCGTTATCGATAGGCTGAATTTTCACATTCTTGACATGTAATGGTTTATTATTATGCTTCGAAAAAACTTCCCATTGCACATCTGAAAATTTGGTTAAATGCTTCAACAAATGCGCATCATCATAACTTGGCAAATAAACTGTGTAGTGTCCCAAATTGGTAGGTTCTAATTTGCGAATCGGCTCACGAATGACCGGTGTAAAAATCGATTTATGGTATTGCTTAAAATGAAATCCATATGCTTGTGATACGGGAGCATAATTTTTCATAATGAATTTACCCATCATATCCGTCTCTTCGGGCTTTGGACTATTTGGGTGCATTGCGCCTATCTGATGACTCAACCCTATACACGGAAGATCTTTTGTCTGACATGCCCAAGCTGTAATAGGTTCAAAGTCATTAATTACAAGATCATAATCTTGCACAGGTACTTCATTTACTTCTTGCAAAAGTTTACGAACGGTCGAACTCATAAAAGTCTTCCATAAATCAACTCCGCCAGATTTTCCGAAGATAAAACTTAACCCATGAAGTCTATATTTGATATCAAAAGGCATACAAATATCCGCCTGAATACCACTCATCAGCACATCTACAGTACCAAACTGTTGCAGACAAGGTATAATATCCATAGCTCGGCACAAATGCCCGTTTCCTGTCCCCTGAATAGCATAAAGTATCTTCATGTATAGCAATATAATGTGAGTCGAAAATACATAATTTTATTAAATAAGGTCATAAATTCATATTAAACTACTTTTAATTAAAAATTTTTCATTAATTATAGTGTATAATCCACTAATTATGAATCGCTTTCATCTTTTATCGATAGGTATTATCCTACTGTTTTGTTCTTGGGGATTCAATCCACATAAAAAAATCAATGAAACGGCTGTTTTTCTACTTCCCACAGAATTAGCTTCCTATTATAAAACACATATTAAACAAATAACTGCAAAGGCAGTTGATGCGGATAAAAGATGTTATGTTGATACAATCGAAGGTCCAAAGCATTATATTGATTTGGACAAATACGATCATATTGATAGCATTCCCATTCATTGGTCTAAGGCTAAAGAAAAACTAAATGAAAAGAAATTGCTTGCTCAAGGTATTGTTCCTTGGCAAATTAATAGAACTTATTTGAATTTGGTGGAGGCATTCAAAACCAAAAACAATAAAAAAATAGTTCAATTGAGTGCGGACTTAGGACATTATGTAGCAGATGCGCATGTGCCACTACATACAACCAGTAATTACAATGGTCAATACACCAATCAAATGGGTATTCATTCGCTTTGGGAAACACGTATTCCCGAAATGTATATGGGGCATTATGATTTATTCATAGGTCCTGCGCAATACATAAAAGATCCATTAGAATACGCCTGGAAAATTGTACGCGAAAGTAATGCGCTGGTTGACTCCGTATTGCAGATAGAGAAAAATCTGTCCAACATATTTAAATCAACAGAAATAAGATCATATATCGAGCGCAACAATCAACTGATTCAAACCTATTCGGACAAATATGTCGAAGCTTACGACCTTGCGATGAACGGAATGGTGCAGCGTCGGTTCAAATCCGCAATACATGCGGTATCATCGTTTTGGTATTCGGCATGGATTGATGCAGGTCAACCAAAATTACATTCTATTCAGGATAGTAATGCATTAGAAGAACCATATCCAAATTTGGAGAATAAAAAACCTTTAGGACGTGAAGAATGGCATGAATAGTTTAATTCAGCATTTCTCGTGTTATCAATAGCGATCCCCTCCGAATTATAGGTCGCTCTCCTATTTTATTCAACTTTAAGATATAAAAATAAGTTCCATCACGCACAGTAGAATTTACCTCCCAATTATTTTGATAATTTGAATTTTGATAGATTAAATTTTTGAACCGATCAAAAACTTGTAACTCTACACTTTCGAATTGATATGATCCAATAATCTCAAAAAAGTCATTTAAACCATCTCCATTAGGTGTAATTACATTAGGTATCAATATTCCAGAAATTTCAATTTTTACGGTTGCGGGCTCAGACCAATTACCATTTTTATCCATAATCCTGTAACTGAATTCATCTACTCCAGAAAATGTTTTATCAGACTCATAGCTGAACTCGCCTTTTCCTAAATAAACTAATGTGCCATTTGAAGGCTGGTTAATTACACTAATACTTTCTAAATCAAGCTCAGAATACTCTACATAATCATTTAAGGTTGGATTGATTTTTATTTTTGTATTATAGTTCTGAATGAAATAATCACTAACTGTAATGGGGATTGTCTTAATGATTTCAATATCTACACGTACAATTTCACTTGAGAGTCTACTATTATCAATAATGCGATATGTAAAATAATCTGTTCCACTTTCGAGATTATTATGTTGTGTAAAATATATATTCACACCATTTATCGACAAACTGCCCATTGATGGTTGTTCTATAATCTCAATTCTCCCATTTTCCCAACCACTGCTACCCTTTTGATCGTTTGCAAGAATTTGGAGTGATGCATTTTGGCTTTGAAAGATTTCTATGTAGTCTGTCAAAGCTATTGGAGGTTTTGCAACTATAGTTATTGTTTTCTGGTTATCTAAAAATGTATTCCCAGAAGTATCTCTAAGAAGATTCGCATATTTTACATCTTTCGCCTCCACCACTGCAGAATTTTCTATATACCCTCTACTGATATCTGCACTTGTGATGTGATAGGGGAATTCGACAAAAATAGTTTTGTTACTAATTTGATTAGATGAAACTGTGTGTGATGAAGTGAATAATAGATTATCAAATAACTTAATATCCTGAATACCAACATCCCCTTGATGTAGTATTTCAAAGCGATACATTATCGTATCATTTACTGTGAATTGATTATTTTCACCTGTACCACGATTTACAACAGATTTTTTTAATTGTATTACAGGAAGCTTATCAATATCAATTTTTGTACTGTCATCATTCGTATAGGTTGTACCAGAAATATCTTTGACATCAAAGTTTCTTGGATTTTTCCCTTCAACGAAAGCTCTATTTATAATAAATTTTCTATTCACATCTTCATCTGTAATTGTATATGGAACAACGATATCATACTCTTGACCAGCAGCTAACACCACTTCATCTAAGGGTAAACGAGAAGGAGATAATAATGAATCCAGAATAACTAATTCAGAAATATTCACCTGACCGACATTACGAATTGTAAATTTATATTCTAATATCTCACCAGCTTCCTGAAATCCAGAACCATTACTATCTACATGCCTTACCTCTTTTAGGAGTGAAATTTTCCCTCTTTCATTTATAGGTTCCAGCAAAAATACATCTGCGTTTGTCTTTATATTATTACAGCCACTCGGAGCACATTCTTCACGTGCAGACTTAGGATCTAATTCTGCAATATTGTTAAGCGTTGCATCTGGATCAGTGTAACCTTTGGGTCTAACTACTCCTGCCTCTGCAATTACATGACCATAAGTATCATCAGGAACATTATTTGCGAAAGCGCTAATAAGAAATGTAGCTTCACAACTATTTTCTATATTTAGAGTCAGAGTTAAAGTATTGTTGAATTTATTTATTGAACCAATACTTGCACAATCATTAGTTTCCAAAGTGACATTTTCAATTTGGAAACCTAAAGGTAAACTGAATTCAAATTTACCATTTACAACATCTGAAGGTCCATTATTTCTTACTTTAGCTGTAAAATTAACCCTTTCATTCAGTTCAATGGTATCTTTATCTGCCAAAAGAGAGATGACCTCTAAATCAGCAACTTCTACTACTATTTCCTTTTCTGACAACTCTTCTACTTGAACAGCATACGACCAAGTATTCATAGCCATATTATTGCCAAAACTATTTGAACCAGTAAATAGATTATTATTAGCACTTCCTGAAGACACAGTATATGTTCCCCAACGGTGTCCATTGACATTACTTAAAATCCCTTCCAGATTCACTATGGGATTAGAATGTTCTGCTATGTTATTACCACGAGGAATATCACTATCATCCCAATATATAATTGCTGGTTCTAGTAATCCATTATCTCTATTTAGTCTTTCTAACTTCAACCCATTAGGATTTGTTTCCATGTCAAAATAAGGAAAATGAACTTCTCCCTCAATAGATGAAATACTAACTTGAATACTATAAGAACCACCTGGCACTAAATTTCCATTACCATCAATTCCAGGCCAAACAAATTTATTTTCTCCTATCTGTCCCTGTACAATTGATTCCCATGGCATGAAATTAATATTTTCATCGATACTCCTAACTATTACCTTGTATCGTCCAGCATAATTCGTCTGAAAAGAAATTTCACTTCCCTTTGTATTTATATTATTTTCGGTAGATTCTGAACTACCTACCTTGATATTTTTAACACTAGGAATCTGCACGTCATTTAGCAACCAAGTTGATCCCAACGCACTATGACTATTTTGCGGCAAGTCAGCATTAGGCACGGTGTAGAATATTTTGTGCGTTACGAATTCATTTCCAATATCTTTTGAATTAGGATTATGAAGACGAGCATTGTAGCCTTCTGTCGAGCTCTTATAACTTGGTGTATTTTCTGAATTTAAAATCCCTGAATTATTAACAAAATAGGTAAACTTCAGTCCTATACTGCCATTTCCGTCCACCTTATAATAATAACCATCTTTTGTTAATACATAATTTACCCCAAAATAGGCGCGATTAATGTTTGCCATATTGTCGCCATGTATATGTAGATTCAATACATTGACAAACACTCTCCCACTTAACCACTCTGTGTCTGATTTATTTCTCACAGAAACGTCCCAAGCAGCTATTACATTTTGATTATCGGGCTGAGTCCAATTATCATTTGCTCCTACGTTAGGAATAGTATTATTATTAGCTGTACTATCTGGAGTTAAAAATTCAATCATCCATATTCCATCCTCTTGAGCTGTTATTTCAAAAGGTTGATACCCTACTCGTGGTCCTGCTAACTCTGCTTGTCTATTTGTGAAGCCAGCAGATCCACTAATTTTCCCCAACACATCGTTTCCTGTTGAATATTGTCTTCCAGAAGGACTTACTATACGAATTGTTCCTCCTCTAACACCTTGTGCACTTGATGCTACAGCAAGCGATTCATCCTTCTGTACATAAGCAAAATGTCTTGCATGATTATAATAATTATGAGTTAATTGTCCATTTTGATAAGTTACACTTTCCATAAAAGCTCGCCCTCCCCTAACTCCATTGGGGTATAAGTCTTTTGAGCCATCTGCAAATACCTCTATACTGTGCACTAAGAATATAACATAGATAATAGCTCGTAGGAAGACGCTCATAGTTATGATTGGCTAAAATCAAATATAACATTTTGACAATTAAATAACCAATGTACATTTACATTAGACACATATGTCCAATGACATAATAGCAAATAATCGTACCTTTGCACTCTAATAATTACACAATGTCGCATCAAGTTCCTGAAGACGGATCATTATTACCTCTTATGGAGGATTTTTACACAATTCAAGGTGAAGGATATCATACTGGAAAAGCTGCATATTTCATACGTCTTGGAGGTTGTGATGTAGGTTGCCATTGGTGTGATGTCAAGGAAAGTTGGGATGCTGAATTACATCCTCTTACTTCTGTAGAAACAATCGTGAATAATGCAAAAACTCATCCCGCAAAAACAGTTGTCATTACAGGTGGTGAGCCTTTAATCTATAATTTAGATTTGCTGACGAGACGTTTGAAAGAGGAAGGAATTGAAACTTTTATCGAAACCTCGGGAGCATATCCATTAAGCGGTGATTGGGATTGGATTTGTCTATCTCCAAAGAAATTTAAAGGTCCGAGACCTGAAGTTTTAGCAGCTGCTGGTGAATTGAAAGTTATTGTTTTTAACAAATCTGATTTCCTATGGGCTGAAGAGCATGCCGCATTAGCAGCACCAAATTGTAAGCTTTATTTACAACCTGAATGGTCAAAAGCAGCTGAGGTTACACCACTTATTATTGATTATGTAAAGGATAATCCAAAGTGGAATATTTCCTTACAAACCCACAAATATTTAAATATTCCTTAATAATAAAATAAGCGCGGATGAAAGATCATTCGCGCTTATTTTGTTATTATAAATTTGATTACTTTTTATAATATTTCATTGCCTCAGGCACTAGTGCTTGTATTTGAGAAATACGTCTCGCATCACTAGGGTGTGTACTCAACCATTCTGGTGGCGTATTCGCACCTGATTTTGCGCCAGCCATTCTTTCCCAAAATTTCACTGCTTCATTCGGATCATATCCCGCCATCGCCATAATAATCAATCCGGCTTTATCAGCTGCTAACTCATCATTTCTAGAAAATTTCAACATCCCCAATGGCGCACCAATACCGTAAACTTGATTTAGAACAGCGACACCTTTATTATTTGACATTTGCGAAGCAGCACCTATTACTTGTGCACCTAATTGCAATGCCATTTGATTAGAAACCTGAGCTACAGAATGCTCCTCTAAGGCGTGTGCGATCTCATGACCCATTATAGTCGCCAACCCACCTTCTGTGCCTGAGATAGGTAGAATTCCTGTGAATACAGCAACTTTGCCACCTGGCATACACCACGCATTAACATCACTATTTTGTATAAGATTAAATTCCCAATTGAAATTAAAATTATCGGCGATTCCTTTTTGTTGCAAATAGCGCTGCGTTGCTGCAGCAATATTATTACCAACACGCTTGACAGCAGTAGCTTGTGCAGTACCAGTTACTACTTTCGTATTTTTATCATTTAAAAACTCTTTATAAGCCAATGTAGCTTGCTGATTAATAGTTTCGCTATCTACTAACTTTAAATATTTTCTTCCAGTCACTGCGGATGTCGCGCATGCTACTAATGTTGCTCCCAACAACACAAATGATGCATATGTAAATATCTTTTTCATAATATTTTTAAATTAATAATACCTTCTAACTACATTATACAATAATGATTCCTAAAAGTTTAAGAAAGAAGAATTATTTTGAAGATTTTTTAAACAAGTATATTTTTGATTCTTTTCCCTTAAGAAGCCGCTCAATGTTTTTCTGATGGGTTATCAAAATCAAAACGCATATTGCTATAGCATACAACATTACCGAGGGAACAGTTGTCTTGATGACAAGTGCTAAACTAACTGGAAATGTAAAGCCAGAAAGTATAGAGCTCAATGATACATAATGACTTATAATCAAGCACACCAAAAATACAGTAACACAACACAAAGCTGCCAATGGCTGTATCGCAATTACCATCCCAAAGAGTGTGGCTACTCCTTTTCCACCTCTGAAGCCAGCGAAAATGGGAAATAAATGTCCTAAAACAGCAATAACGCCTAATGCGAGTTGAAAATTCACGAAGTGCGCGGAATCATGCGTACCTACGATTTCCGAATCTAATAAATAAGGTAAGTTAGTGGCTGTCCAACCCTTGAAAATATCGACTAACATCACAATAATTCCAGCCTTTTTTCCTAAAACCCGAAATGTATTCGTTGCCCCAGCATTTCCACTACCATACTCCCGCACATCTACACCATAAAATGCTTGTCCAAACCAAACTGCTGTAGGTATGGAACCAAACAAATAGGCGAGTATTACAATACCAAATAAATATAATGAAATCATTAAAATATTTAAATCCTAAACAAAAATACTAAATAAGCTTAGCTTTTAAACTCAAATCCAAACTTTTCACTGAGTGTGTCAATGCTCCTACAGATATATAATTCACTCCTGAGAGTGCGTATGATCTAATTGTACTGAGGTCAATTCCTCCAGAAGCCTCTGTAATCAATTTACCCGCAACTACGCTTACTGCTTTTCTCACATCTTCTGGTGTAAAATTATCAAACATAACTCGATCCACACCTTTGCAATGCAACAGTTCTTCTAATTCTTCAAAGTTACGAACCTCTACTTCAATAGGAATGTTTAATTTTTTTTCATTTTTATATTTTACTGCATTTTTTACAGCATTTGTAATGGATCCTGCATAGTCAACATGATTGTCTTTGATAAGAATCATATCATATAGTCCAAATCGATGGTTAACTCCCCCACCTAATACTACAGCGCGCTTCTCTAAAAAACGCAACAATGGTGTAGTCTTACGAGTATCAAGAATTTTCGTGTTAGTGCCGTCTAGCTGTTTTACATATTCAGCTGTACGCGAAGCAATACCAGACATACGCTGCATTACATTCAAAACTAACCTTTCCGCTTTAAGTATAGAATGAATTCTTCCCTTTACGTAAAGTACAATATCTCCATTTTCAACAATGCTTCCATCATTAATAAGAATCTCAACGTTAAGGTTTTCGTCAATATGATTAAAAATCTCAACCCCAACCTCTACCCCAGCAATGATACCATCATCTTTCACTAGTAGTTTTGCTTCCCCCATCTTATTCTCTGGTAATGAAGCGAGTGAAGTATGATCACCATCCTGTACATCTTCTAAAACAGCCTGATCCACAAACTTTTTCAAGAGATTTTTATATGCTATATCCATTCTGTCTATTTTATTATCAATAACTTATTTAAAACGAAGATGAGTAAAATATATGTTTGATAAAAATATAATCTATTCCACTCTGAATTCAGATATATGATCTTTATTCTTCAAATTAACAATTTTCATAAATATACGCTGTCGTCCTTTCACAGTTCTAACCTCATATACTAAGCAGTTAATAGAAATGTTTTTCGGTTGAGGTAATCTTTTAATCTCAACAAGCTTATTGTTTTTAAAAAAATCAGAGACAATCAACTCAGCTTGATATTTATTTGCTATTTGTTCGTCTTTAAGAATTGATATTTTTATCGATGAAGTGAAAAGATTGCTCAGTCTCTTTCCATCAGAATTCATTAATGCGTCAAGAACAACTTTATCCATATCATTGTTGTCTGACAGATTAAATAGAGATAATATTGAAATTATTGTAACAACAATTATGTTCATTTAATAGAAAATATGTGCGAATATATCAATTACGATAGATTGCATCCAATAATAATGCGAGAAAATAGCATATTTTCAAAAATGAATAATTTAATTTCAGAATTTAATAACTTAAGAGTAGTTTTTTTATATTTGTCTGTGGACAACTTAAATCAAAAGAAAGTAGCCTTAATCATCCTAGATGGATTAGGTTATGGCAAAAATGATAATTCAAATGCTGTTTTATCTGCAAAGATTCCTTATTTAAATTCTTTATTACAAAAATATCCAAATTCTAAACTTGAAGCATCTGGAGAGGCTGTCGGACTCCCAGAAGGACAAATGGGTAATTCAGAAGTAGGTCACATGAATCTAGGAGCAGGTAGAGTTGTATATCAAGAATTAGGACGTATTAATAAAGCGGCAAAAGATGGTATTTTCGAAAGCCACCAAGTTATACAGGATGCCTTTGACTATGCAAAGCTTAATAACAAAAAAGTACATTTCATCGGATTATTGTCTGATGGCGGTGTACATGCACATATTACGCATCTCAAAGCTTTGTGTGATGCTGCAAAAGTAGCTGGTTTGACAAATGATCAAGTTTTTATTCATGCTTTTTTAGATGGTCGTGATACAGATCCAAATGGTGGTCTAGATTATGTTAAAGATTTAGAAAATCATTTAACTATATCTACTGGAACGATTGCTTCTGCCATTGGCCGTTATTACGCAATGGATAGAGATAATCGTTGGGAACGTGTTAAAGAAACTTATGATTTACTAACAAAAGGCGTAGGTCAACCTTCATCAAATTTGCAAGAATCGATTAAAGAATCATACAAAAATGGTGTAACGGATGAATTCATAAAACCAATTGTTATAGCTAATCATGACGGCTCACCTAAGGCGACGATTCAAGAAGGTGACGTTGTATTCTGCTACAACTTCAGAACTGACCGTGGTCGAGAAATTACTATTGCATTAACACAACAAGAATTTCCTGAATATAATATGAAGCCTTTGGATTTATATTACGTGACAATGACTTCTTATGATGATACCTTCAAAGGTGTCAAAGTTGTGTTCCAAAAAGACAATCTAACAAATACTTTGGGAGAAGCATTAGAAGCTCAAGGAAAGACACAGGTTCGTATTGCAGAAACGGAAAAATACCCGCACGTAACATTCTTCTTTTCAGGTGGCCGTGAACAAGAGTTTAAAGGAGAAAGAAGATTATTGGTATCATCACCGAAAGTCGCAACTTATGATTTGCAGCCTGAAATGAGTGCATTTGGTATCGCGGACTCTATTTGCCACGATATTATTAACAACCAACCAGATTTTATATGCTTGAACTTTGCAAATCCAGATATGGTAGGACATACAGGAGTATTCGAAGCCGTAGTGAAAGCTGTGGAGACAGTTGATATATGTTTGAAAAAAGTTGTTGAGACTGGTTTAGAATTTGGATATTCTTTTATCATTTTGGCTGATCATGGTAATTCTGAATTCATGTTGAATGAAGATGGCTCACCAAATACTGCACATACGACCAATCTTGTGCCTTGTATTCTAATCGACAAAGATTATTCTAATATTGCAGATGGCAAGCTAGGAGATATAGCTCCTACAGTGCTTAGATTACTGAATTTAGATATTCCAATTGAAATGTCTGGTGACGTTTTGGTTAGTTAATAATATAGCGTATTGCACAGATTAAAATTTATATACCGAAGTGTTATTGCAGTTGTTTTTACATTAAATAGCTGCAATAACTCTATTATCCAAAATGAAAACTCAACTTATTTCGATATTCCTAATTTCATCCAACAAGAAGCTGAAAGACTTCAAACTTTAGACCCTTTTGTCACAAAGACGGTTTCAAACGAAAAATCTTCTGAAAGCAAACAGTTAAAAATTACGAATTGGAAAAAGGAACTTGCAAACTTTGCAAACATAGACGTAAACAAAACTGGTAATGATGAATTCGTTAAAAAAAGAAACGGTGACACATTAACCTTCGAAACACCCAATAACTCCAAAAATAGGGTGATTATACGAATTATTTTCGATAATAATATAGCTAAACAAATAAGTATAAATAAAGAAACTAAGAATTTACTTTTCGAAAATAAAGAGACATTTGTCTATACAGTAGGCAAAGAATATTCTATAGATAAAACTCAGCAGGTAAAAGGCATAGGGCACAACCGCTATTTCATAAAAGGCGTAATTCAAAATAATTTGTAAAAACAAACAAATTTATACCTAAAAGCAACTTGACCCGCTACCTCCATATTTTTCTTTAAAAATAAAAAACAAGCTAAAATTTATAAAATAAATTACAAAATACGTAAAAAAAAGTCATTGAAATTTAAATTAATTCTATTTTATTTATTAGGATAATATTTGTTTTATTAATTTTTATTACATAAATTAATATTAATTGTTTTACACACTTTAAAACCAACAAATATGTTTCATACTCCTCCAATATTTATTGAAGAAGGTTTGCATACTACCGCCTTCTTTACAATACATCAACCAAAGACTTTAGTAATTTTCGTTCATGGTTTTAATGGAAAATCAGTCGAAACGTGGGGAAAATTTCCCGAACTAATAAGGACAAATGATGATTTCAAAAATGCTGATGTAATATTTTATGGCTATGATAGCGTAAGAGTACAAGCAAATAATAGCGCGTTAAAATTTTATACATCATTATTGAAATTAAGTGATATTTCTCCTAATAAATGGGGAATATAGCGCGATTTTATAAAAACCAACTTTAGATATAACAATATACTCATTGTTGCACATTCTTTGGGAGCAATTGTAGTCCGAAGAGCATTGATATTAGCAAAGACTGAAAATAAAGAGTGGATAAAAAATTGTAAAATGATACTTTTCGTTCCAGCTCATCGAGGTGCTCGTATTCAAAAACTGGTAACAGAAAGTTTACCTTCTATAGGTAAGATTCTTACAGGTCTTGGATTTATCACAATCCCAATACTAGATGATTTAAAACCAAATTCAGTAACCTTAAATAATCTATTACACGATTCTCTGCATTTATTGAAAAACAAACAAGGTGATTTTACTATAGCTTCGCAAATAATTTGGGCAAATAAAGAAATTATAGTGCACAATGAGCAGTTCTGTAAAGATCCAATTCCGGTTTTAGTCGAAGATAAATGTCACACTACAATCTGCAAACCAGATGACACATATTTAACGCCTTATCAAATAGTTGTGAATACCTTACTTGCATTATCATGAATATTAAATCGATAAATTTAGAAATTCTGATCAAACAATATAGATTGCAATCAAAAGCAGAGAAAGGATATGAAATAATTACTGATTTACTCGAAAATTCAGATATGTCGACACTAGAGATTATCTTACGTAGTCATATTATAGATCCTATTACAAATGCCGCAAAGATATAGGCGCGTGAAAATGTAGATTAATTAATCGAGTTTTGCAGCTTATTACACATAGCTCTATTTGCAAACTACGTCGACTACCCACTACCAGAAAAATTAACTAACGAAATAGACTTAATATTAGATACGAGTGCTGTCCGAAAATATTACGAAAACTACTACCCCTTACTTCTCCAGCAATTATTATTGAAACAAATACAAAAAAATGAATACTATAAAAATAACATTAATAGAGAAAGCCCTATTCTATTCGATCGTTTTTTAATACTAAATCAGTTTGTAAAACATGATGAAGATATTCAGCTATTATTATGGTTTTTCGATGATGGATGGATCGGTAAATATTCTATTAAGGATTTTTTAAATATCTTAAAAGATAAAACTAAAATGTTGGAGGAATACAGTAATAAAATACATCCTTTAAACAAAATAATGTGGGATTTACAAAGTATACTCAATTTTTGAGTGATTATGCAGATTTGATTCGTGATTGTCATTCCAATCCAATACTACAATCCTCTCTTTGGCATTACCACAGCTATTGGTTCGGAAGGATGGTAAATAAAATAAATAAGAATTTAAAAATATCAATTCAGAGTATTAAAGAATCTTTTTTACATTTTAATTCTAAAGAGCTTATTTACGACCAACACTCTAACTTATCATCAATTGAGTACATAAAAGACTGGAAATTAAACGCTAACCATTTGGATACTATCGAAAAAGATATTGATTTTTATTTAATAGCGAGCTAGGTCAACCCTTATTCGATTTGAAGAATGCAATCAATTCAAACTAAACGCATATTTAACCTAAATTAGCGAAATGGAAAGATCTTTTGCTAATTTAGGTTAATTGTTTCTCAGGAAGATATTTCCAATATCTTCTTGGTACATGTCTAAGATGTAATTTCATGTTTTTTCTAGCAACGATATTTGTACTTTTAAAATATTGTTGCCATAAATTTTTGTAGTATTCCTCCTGCTCATCCAGCGAAACTACAGTCGAAGTATGTACCATATCTTTAACTTCCGCAGCGTTTAATTCAACCTCAGTTATGTTAATTTTATCCCAATAGATTCCATAATTTCTTTTCAAATCATAAATAATCCAGGGCTGGTCGGTATATCTATTTTTAAAAAACGAAATTGTCAAAGGCAACACATTAAAATCTGGTTCAAAAACTGCGAAATACAATCCATCCGAAGATTGCTGAAAACGAACAAAAGCTTTCATACGATGACGTTCACGACTAACCTTTCTAAGCGCATCTGAAAACTTCATGACCGCATCATTCCCAAAATTGGATAGTATGTCTTTATTCCCTTTAAAAATTTGCACACACAAATAAAATGCAGCTTGCCAAACTTCTGGACTTTCAAAAAGGAATGCACGAAAAAAATCGAGCGCAATATTCTTACCTACACGTTCTTGTAATCCTTTCAGAACGCGACTGGCTTTTTCTGAATCAGTATAAATGTAAATATCTTCCGCAAAAATATCAGGAAGATACAACTCTTTCGTAATTGGCTTTACGGAAAAATCCTTGCGTTCGAAAGCTTCGAAAACACAACATAGCCAACCATAGTATGTACCATCGAAAATATAATACATTAAGCAAAAAGATTCAGTTGAGGGCTTACCAATTGTTTTGTTTTAGATGCACTTTTATTCAATATTTGCGCACGAACTTGATCCATTGAAGCAAATCCTAATTGAAACGGTGAATCCGCACAAACCATAAAATGTCGAGCTCTATTAAAAGCTATGCCCATTTTTTTTATTTGATATTCATGTAGCCTTCCAAATTTTCTAGCTTTAATTATTTTCAGTGCCGACTGTCGTCCAATACCTGGAATACGAATAATCATACTGTAATCAGCAGTATTGATATCAACAGGAAAAAGATGCGGATTTCGCAATGCCCAACTCAATTTTGGATCAATTTCTAAATCCAACTCTTGAAATGAAGGATTTAATATTTCATTCAACTCAAACCCATAAAATCGTAACAACCAATCAGTCTGATACAACCTATTCTCTCGTACCAATGGAGGTTTAGTTCCTATTTGTGGCAATAATGAATTATCATTTTGAATAGGAATATAGCCGCTATAATATACCCGCTTCAAATTGTAGTCTTTATAGAATTTATCCGCTACGGACATGATTTCAAAATCATTTTCTGGAGTAGCTCCAATAACCATTTGCGTGCTTTGCCCCGCAGGAACAAAAGTAGGTTTATGTTTTATTAGCTTTGATTCTTGTTTATAAGATTGAATATCTTGATTAATAAAATTCAATGGTTTCTTCACCGATTCGTGATCTTTTTCAGGTGCCATTAACTTCAGTCCCAATTCAGTCGGCATTTCGAGATTGATGCTCATACGATCCACATACATACCTGCTTCACGAATCATTTCGTCACTCGCTCCCGGTATTGTTTTCAAATGAATATAACCGTTATATCGTTCTTCAAGTCGAAGTTTTTTGACAATTTTCAACAATCGCTCCATGGTGTAATCAGCATCCTTAAAAATACCAGAACTCAAAAAAAGTCCTTCAATGTAATTACGACGGTAAAAATTCATCGCCAATTTTACGACTTCTTCCACCGTAAACGCAGCGCGTTGCACATCGTTACTTTTGCGGCTCACACAAAATGCACAATCGTAAATGCAATGATTAGTCAAAAGAATTTTTAATAATGAAACACAGCGACCATCTTCCGTATACGAATGACAAATCCCCGAAGATGAAGCATCCCCTATTCCACCTATATTTTTTCGCTTACTACCACTTGAACTACAACTCACATCGTATTTCGCGGCATCAGCTAAAATTTTAAGTTTTTCTTCTAAACGATCCATTTCTTAGTGTGATTGAAAAACAAAAATACTAATATATTTAGTATTCTAAAATAATAGAATTATTAAAACTAAGAAATTGACGCTACAGTGATAGAAGAAATTACAGCTAAATATTAAGAAAAAAGATATAAAATGAAGGATAGTGTAAAATTTATTTCACTACCATTATTCCAGTATCTAAAACCGCATAATTAACCGCTTTGTCCAACACTTGCTTGGTATCCAAACCTGTAAATTGACTGAAAGCTGGTAAAATAATCATTTGTTCGGATACAACAAATGAAGGCAAACGGAAGTGTTTGTTTGTAGGAAGCTTCACTGTTACTCCAGGATGAATATGTCCTGAAATCTGAAATTCAGCACAATTCTCGGGCTCATGCACAAACGTAATGCCTTCTACATTTAAGGTATTGCAAACCGATTCAAAACCCAAATCTAATATTTTGCGATCCGCTATTCGGTCATGATTTCCTTTGATAAGAATGAATTCAATAGCCTGAAATTTTTGTAAAAAATTTTTAAAATCTAGAACCTCTCCATTGGCATTGGCATGAATTAAATCTCCTACAACTATTACTTTTTGAACATCGTAATAATGCAATAAAATTTCCAAAAGGTCTAAATCTTTTTGGTGTATTTGCGCGGGAATGGGAATGCCATTGCGACGAAAATGTGCTGCTTTACCCAAATGCAAATCAGATAATATTAACGTTCTCTGTGCTGGCCAGTATATTGCTTTTTTGTTAGTGAGTATTAATTTATGTTTTGCCCAGGTGATTTCCTGTTCATGTATGATCATCTTCTCTTTCTATTTAATCTATTGCTCTGCTCCTGCATACGTTGAATCCGTGCGCCAAGATCTTCACTTGATAGTGATTGACGCAAACTGTCAACCTTGATAGGAAAACTAAGTGGCGTGAAACTTTCTGCAAATTTATAAATGATTTTTGAAGAATTAATACGCTCAAAGGCCTGAATAAGACGAGGTTCCTCTAATTGCTGATTAAAAACCTCCGTATAAGCCTGTCTAAGCAACAAATTGTTAGGTTCATGTTCTTCCAATACTTGAAAAATAATTCCTGAAGAAGCTTGTAGAGATTTATTATTTTGTTGTTTTCCATAGCGATTTTGAATCACATAACCTGCAATTACAGCAATATCTCGAAACTTTCGCTTTGCCATTTCTGCCGCATTTATACTTGCCGTCACATCCTTCATCAAGTCTTCTTTGCGCAAAATATGTTTCAACTGATCTTCACTCAACTCAATATCCTTATCTGAAAACAGTTCAAAACCATAATCATTCATGGCCATCGAAAAACTTATCGGATACAATTCACTAATTCGATACGCCATCAAACTGGACATTACCTCATGTACCAATCGTCCTTCAAAAGGATACATAAACAGATGATATCCCTCACGTGTTTTTATCTTCTCTACCAAAAATTCATTTTCCGAAGGAATATGCGATTTGTCGACTTGATTGGCGACGAGCGGATGAAGAAATTTCAATTCTTTTTCGCGCGACGTAGGATTTTTGGAGTCTGCTAACTTTTTACGAAGCAATCCTCCTAGATTTGAACTCAAAGGCAATCGTCCACCTAACCAACTTGGTGTTATAGCCTTTCCCTGTGAAGCGCGCACATAAGCCGTCATTTCTTTAATGCGAATTAGCTCTAATACTCGACCTGCGAGAATAAACTTATCACCCTGCTTGAGCTTAGTAATAAAATATTCTTCCACCATCCCGATATATCCGCCACCTAAAAATTTCACTTTCACCATCGCATCAGAGACAATCACACCCAGGTTCATACGATGCAACATGGCAATTTTCCTCTTCTCTACAACATAAAGCCCTTCTTCATTTTTAACCACTTTGTGAAACTCTTCGTAATTCTTACCAATCTTTCCACCTACGGTGATAAAAGAAATGCACCAATCCCATTCTTCTTCTGTAATCCATTGAAAAGAATACGCAGATTTAATTACATCAAATAATTCTTCCCGACGAAATCCACCACCCAAGGCTATGGTTACTAGAAATTGTACCAATACATCATAACATAAAACCAGTGGTTCGCGATCCTCAATCAAATTCGTTTTCACCGCTTCTTTGAGTGCTGCAACTTCGATAAGTTCTAGGGAATGAGTTGGCACAAAATATATTTTGGAAACCTCAAATGGCGAGTGACCGCTTCTACCCGCACGCTGCATAAATCGCGCAACTCCTTTACTTGAACCTACTTGTATAACTGTATCTACAGGCTTGAAATCCACACCCAAATCCAACGATGACGTTGAAACGACAGCCTTTAACTTTCCCTCACTCAACGCTTCTTCGATCCACGTCCGTATATGAATGTCGATAGAACCGTGATGCAGTGCCAATTGACCTGCAAAATCAGGGTAAGCATCTAGTAAAATTTGATACCAATATTCACTTTGACTACGCGTATTAGTAAAAACAATTGTGGATTTGCTATTCAAAATAATCGGAACTACCTCATCCACAAGCTTACCACCCAAATGTCCAGCCCATGGTAAGATTTCTACTTCTGGTGGAAAAACAGAAACTATATCAATTAGCTTTTTCTCTTTGGCGACAATCTTAATTTTCTTTACTGAATAAGGAATCAACACTTCCATTGCTTCATCCAAATTTCCAATAGTAGCGGTAATACCCCAAACCAATAAATTCGGTTTGTGCTGTTTTAAGTAAGCAATAGCCAATTCAACCATTACTCCACGTTTGCTACTCAATAACTCGTGCCACTCATCAATAACAACAGCTTTGAGGTTTGCAAAGAATTTGTCCCTGCCTTTCTGTGCTAAAAGCAAATGCCAACTTTCGGGTGTTAACAATAATACATCAGGCATTTGTTTACTCTGCCGTTGCTTTATCTTCACATCTGTATCGCCATTTCGTACTTCAACAACCCAATCCAAACCGATTTGGTCAATCGCTTCTTGCATAGCCCGCGCCAAATCCTTTGCCAAAGACCGAAGTGGTGTAATCCAAATCGCTTTAAGACCTTTCTTATACGTTTCAGGTCGATTCATGTAATCGATCAAAATGCCAAGAAATACGGAATAAGTCTTTCCAAAACCCGTTGGTGCTACGACCATCCCACTATATCCATTATATATCTTTTCCCAGGTTTGACGCTGAAAAGTAAATGGGGTTCGACCATGATCTTGCAGCCATGATTTTACAATTTCGTAACCTGATGTTTGTTCGAATTTACTCACCCTATTTTATGATTTTAATAGTCATACTGATCGTAAGAGATGTATCTCAACCTTAGAAAAAAGTCAGCTCTACAATTTTCAACATGACTTTTATATGTAATCCAAATGAAAATCTAATTTATTAATTTTTTAACATTCTCTAAATCATCAATTTCTGCTACGGTTTTATCTTTACGCCAGCGTAATATACGAGGAAAACGTAAAGCTACACCAGCTTTATGTCTTGAACTCCAACCGATTCCTTCAAATGCAATTTCAAAAACTAATTCTGGTTTTACCGTACGAACAGGTCCAAATTTTTCAACGGCATTTTTGTTAACAAAACGACTCACTTCCTGTATTTCTTTATCTGTTAGTCCTGAATATGCCTTGGCAATTGTAACTAGCTTTTCACCATCACGTACTGCAAAAGTATAATCTGTATATTGGCTACTTCTTCGGCCACTTCCCTTTTGCGCATAAATCAATACCGCATCAATGGTCAAAGGATCAATTTTCCATTTCCACCAATCTCCTTTCTTGCGCCCCACATGATACACCGAATTCTTATGCTTTAGCATCAACCCTTCGCTGTTTATATCTCGCGCTTGTTCGCGTACTTCCCGTAATTGCTCAAAATCATTTGCTGTAATTACAGTTGATATATTAATATGTTGAAGTGGATTTTGATTAACTAATTGTTCCAAAATTTTTCTACGCTCCTGCATAGACTCATTTCGTAAATCCTGATGGTTAAATTCCAAAATATCATACAAAAACATGCCGATTGGCACTTCCTCTAAAATCTTTTTTGAAAGCACTTTGCGATTCAATCTTTTTTGTAAAGCTGTGAAATTTAGTATTTCGCCATTAGCGATAGCTAAAATTTCCCCATCAACGACAAAATCACCTCCCCAAGTTTTAATCTCCTCAACTATTTCTGGAAATTGTTCCGTAATCAACTCCTCCCCACGGGACCAAATGAAAATTTCATCGTTACGCTTGATAACTTGTCCTCTAATACCATCCCATTTGTATTCAATTTGCCAATCCTCAAAATTTTCTAACGTCGACTCAACCTCTTCAATCGGATATGCCAAACAAAATGGATAAGGTTTAGATAAATTACTGTCAATGTATTCCCCATGAATGAGCTGCTCAAAATTAGAATTTTCAACGGTCCAATCGCCCATAATACTGTGCGATACCGCACTAGCTTCCAAGTTGTAATACGATGAAATGGCATTAATCAGCCCTTTGGTCGAAATACCCAACCGAAAACTTCCACCCAGAAGTTTATTGAAAATAAAACGTTCTTGATGCGGCAAATTATTCCATACATGAATGATAAACTCCTTTTTTTCTTGTTCGGAATAAGAGGATAACAAATTTATTTTATCCATCCATTCCGCTAATGAAAAATCCAAATAACCTTGCGGTTCGGGTAATAATAGTGAAATCGTTTCACCCAAATCACCTACAGAAGAATACGACTCTAAAAAAAGCCATTCAGGTATTTGCGTAATTTCTTTTGCCCATTCCCGCAATAAAGTAGTTGAAACTCCTCGTTTTGGTCGCCGTCCACTAAATAAGGCTAAAAACCACAATTTATCTTTATCATCCGCTTCTTTAAAAAAATGATGCACTGCTTCCATTTTTTGGGTAGTCTTGTTTGTGCTATCCAAAGCATGAACTAGTGTAGCGAAAGCTCTCATACCTTGTCCCCCTCTCTATTAGAAACTGCCTCATCT
The DNA here is from genome assembly GCF_009829085.1 of Sphingobacterium bovisgrunnientis. Classification (GTDB taxonomy): domain Bacteria; phylum Bacteroidota; class Bacteroidia; order Sphingobacteriales; family Sphingobacteriaceae; genus Sphingobacterium; species Sphingobacterium bovisgrunnientis. Next base: position 11,432 of record NZ_WUQY01000035.1, on the reverse strand, counting down.
TCCTCTTCGCCAAATTCCGTTTTAACTTCTTCCGACTCAATACCAATTTCATTTAAATATTTTGAAAACACTGCAGTTTGCCCATGCGTGACATAAACTTTTTCCGCTTCCGTCATTTTTATTGCTGTCAATAAATCATTCCAATCGGCATGATCACTAATCGCAAAACCAGCGTCAGCACTTCGCCATCTTCGTGCGCCGCGCACAGTCATCCAACCTGAACAAATCGCGTAAGCCATATTCGGAATTTTGCGAATTACTTTCGAATCAACTAATGCTGGAGGCACAATTACAATACCTCGATTAGCGTGTTTTACGTCTTCTCTGAAATCTAAAACTTCATATTCTGGCAATTTAATTCCGACACTTTTGTATGCTTCGTTGAGTTTATGAATAGAATAATGCACATATATTGGAGCTGCACCTTCCACAGCTTTCATAATACGTTGCGCTTTGCCAAGTGAATACCCAACAAATACTGACGTTTTTTGATAAGATTGGTTTTGAATAACCCAATCAGCCATTTCAGAATTTTGCTTCTCTACAGATTTCCACTGATAGATTGGCAATCCAAATGTACTTTCACTCACATATTCGTGGCATTTGACAGGCTCAAAAGGCGTCGAAAGACCATCATCTTGCAATTTATAATCACCGGAAACCACAGCTATTTTACCTTTGTGCTCCATACGGATCTGCGCAGATCCAATAATATGTCCCGCGGGATGAAAAGAAACATTTACCCCATTAATCGAAATGGATTCATTATAACCAATTCCCTGAACTTGGATATCTGGACTAATCCGACTTTGGAGAATAGGAACTGTAAAATGATGACACAAATACTTTTTCATTCCCCATCGCGCATGATCGGCATGACCATGCGTAATTAATGCTAAATCTACAGGTCGCCACGGGTCAATGTAAAATTTACCAGGTACACAGTATATTCCTTCAGGACGAAATTGAATTAAGCGCATATTGTACTAAACCTAAAAACCTTTCAAATGTTTTAGAAATCGCTTGGAACATATCTATTGAAAATTATTAACTTAAAATAGAATTATAAATAATACAAATATGAAAGTAGCATCTAATCCACTGACCAATATGAAATATGTGCCCAAAATATGGAGCACTCTTATCTATTTTGCTTTTTTGCTCTTTGCAATGCTTATTTTCTTATCAAAAAATGAAGAATCGTTGCGTTTTGACTTTTTGCACAATGTATTCCCTGATTATACAAGCCACATATCTAATTTTTCAATATCACTTATTCTTGTACTGGTAGCTGGTTTCATTGGCGGAATTCAAAATAAATCTATCAAAGGTGCTTACATAGTAGCAAGTCTTCTAATAGTAGCAAATCTAGTTTATGAATTATTTTTACCATTCATCAATACTATGGATATAATTGATGCCTACTATGGGATTGTTGGATCGCTAGTCCCTTTTCTTTTTTTGATACCTTATCAGGAGTTTGGAATAATAAATAATCCGAATTATATCGAAAACAATAAAACAGAAAACCCAGTCCTATAGAACTGGGTTTTCGTTATTTAATCTCTCAAGGTAGTAATATCTATTTTTGGTTTTGGAAGATTTAATGCCTTAATATCAGCAAGACATTTATCGACCATTTCTTGTGTCATTTTGTACGTGTATTTCCCATAGTCATCATACTCCAATGTACCTACATAGAAAAATCCGTATTTTGAAAAGAAGTCTGTTAAATCTACTTTCGCAACTTCGCAAGCTGTTCTGACAAAATTCAATTGATGCACCGCTGGGTTTCTTTCGCCTCTGCGTCTATCCGAAGCCCAATCGCCAGTTCTTGACGTGCCTCTAGCAGCTTCTTGTTTTCTGAAAGCTTCAAATAAGTCAGGGTAAAAATCAGCATTTTGCCCTACGCCTTCAAAGTATAATTGCAATTGCCAAAAAATCACTAGACGATTAAATACATCTTCATCTGCGAGGTAAGAAATTCCTTTTTCGATTATATCCTTACGTGCTTTGTCGTAATTATTTTGTTCTGAAATACGTGTTTTATTTCCAAAAGAACGTGTAACATACAGAGAGAATAAATTGTTACTCACTTCACCTAAGCCACCCCAATTAAACATTGGACGTGTCTGATGAACGTGCCCTACTTCGTGACTAAAACCCCAACATGGATCGCCCTTGATCACCACATCTGGATTCACAACCATACGCATCGCATAACCAACCTTATCACCCATATACGCTACACCATCTCCATCTCTGAACATGTAATAATTGTAGTTTACACGAGACAAAATTCTATTCTGAGGAACTTTATTGTATTTAATCAAGCCCATCAAACGATGTTGTCTGTATACCAATGAATCGTAATTGGAAATCAACTCTACACCTCTTCCATACGCATATTTTTTCAATGATTCTACAGGATATGCCGTTTGAATGTGTTTTCCTTTTGCATCCAAAATAGGATAAACTGCATTATCAATGAAGGCATTCCAATCCGCATCTTTATGTTTTGCGATATCGAAATAGCCATTCTCTTTACCCGTAATAAAGTGAACAGAGATAGGATTTTCTTTTTCAGGTGTTTCTGAGAAATAAGCGATATAAGCTAAGCTACCGTATTTATCCAAATTGATGATATTTACACCATTTTTTAATGTAAACTCTTGTTTGTGCAGTCCCCAACCATTCGGATCTTCCGTAGGCTTTTCTGGGTTTGGTGCTTTACGTAACCAATTTGGAATAAACAATTTCACCTCTCTACCCTCTGCAATACCATCGACTAAAACAACATGTTCTCCCTTTTCTAGATAAACACCTGTTACATTTTCGTATTTACTATATCCATCACCAATACTCAGATCACGACCTAATGTTCTTGGGTTTAAAATAGCTGGATAACTAGCATACTTATACGTAGGTTTATATTTTTTAGACAAGATTGCTGTTGCTACTTCTTTTATTCCAGGATTTGAAATACTTTCGATAGCCTTCTTGTTCGCATTTTTCTTTAGCTTAAGACCTAGCCCATCTTCAAATACGGCTAAATCTGCATTAACTTTTGTAATATCAGATTTGGTTTGTGCGCAAGCATTCCCCAAAAAAGCAATTACAAAAGATAGAATTAAATATTTTTTCATGTTTATGATTATATAATTTGAATCTAAAATACTGTTCTAATAATTAAGTTTTAAGTAACGAAATTGGCACAAATTCAAAATCCCATTTTAATCAATTACTCAACCGTTTGATTAATTTTCAATAAAAATCAAAAAGGTTTGCAAAAACTATAATATTCGGTTAAATTTGCCGCAGTATTATTTGATAAATGACAAAATTCTTCACATACCATATGCATACACATCATCGCCATTGTGGCGATATGTAATGTTATATGTTTCTACGTGAAGCATCTTTTTCCCAATAGTCAGTATTATTAATAATATTTAAGCACCAAAAACAATCAGTTTTGAAAAATCTAAAAATAGCTATCCAGAAATCGGGTAGATTAAATGAAAAATCAGTACAGTTATTAAAAAACTGTGGTCTAGACTTCGAAAATTACAAAAGCTCTCTTATAACAACCGCTTCGAACTTCAACCTTGAAATTTTATTTTTAAGAGATGACGATATTCCAGGATACGTTGATCAAGGAATTGCAGATTTGGGTATTGTTGGTGAAAATGTTATAGACGAGACGCAAGCGGATGTCGAATATTTACAACGTTTGGGTTTTGGTAAGTGCACATTAAAATTAGCGATTGCCAAAGATTCTACGATTAAAGAGCTAAGTGACTTAAATGGTAAATCTATAGCGACTTCATATCCTGTGATTTTAAAGTCTTTCTTAGATGAATACAAAATTGAGGCTGATATTCAAACAATTTCGGGGTCAGTGGAAATTGCGCCAGGATTAGGATTGAGTGATGCGATTTGCGATATCGTATCTACTGGTGGTACTTTGAAAAGCAACGGTTTAAAACCTTTTGCAGATGTCCGTAAATCTGAAGCCATCCTTATTGGTCGCAAAGGTTTGGAAGACAATGAAATTTTAGCCGAACTTCTACAGCGTATTCAATCAGTATTGCGTGCTAAAGAAACGAAATATGTCGTGTTGAATGTAGAAAAAGCGAATTTGCCGAAAATCACAGAATTACTACACGGTGTAAAAAGTCCTACCGTAATGCCTCTTGCAGAAGAAGGTTGGGTGGCAGTTCACACTGTAATCTCTGAAGATGATTTTTGGGGTAAAATCAATGTTTTAAAATCAGCTGGTGCACAAGGTATTGTCGTAATGCCTATCGAAAAGATTATTTTATAATGTTAAAAACTTATACATACGCAGATCTTTCTACAGCAGAAATAGACAAATTGGTATTACGTAATTCGGATCCCGATCAATCTATTCAATCTATTGTAAACGATATTATCGAAGATGTACGTCTACAAGGCGATTCGGCTTTGGTAAATTATGCGGCAAAATTTGACCAAGTACAACTGGATAAATTGTATTTGGATAAAACAGAAATTGAAGAACTAGCTTCTACCATAAGCCGTGATCAACAACGTGCTTTAGAAATCGCTTTTCAAAATATACACAAATTTCACAGCACACAACTGAAGCGCGAGCGTGTTGTCGAAACAATGCCTGGTGTGAAATGTTGGCGTGAAGTACGTCCTATTGAGAAAGTAGGGTTGTACATTCCTGGCGGCTCAGCGGTATTGCCTTCTACCCTTTTGATGTTGGGTGTTCCAGCTCGTATCGCGGGCTGCAAAGAAATCGTGGTTTGTTCACCTCCACAAAAAAACGGTAAAATCAATGGATTCGTTGCCTACTGTTTGTTGTTGTTGAAGATTGAACGAATCTATTTGGTTGGTGGTGCGCAAGCTGTAGCAGCGATGGCTTTTGGAACTTCAAGTATTCCTAAAGTTGATAAAATATTTGGACCAGGAAATCAATTTGTTACCAAAGCTAAGAGCACGATTCAAAGTTTGACCAATGTAAGTATCGATATGCCTGCTGGTCCTTCGGAAGTATTGGTGATTGCAGATAATACAGCCAATCCTGCATATGTTGCAGCCGATTTGTTGGCACAAGCTGAACATGGGGCAGATAGTCAAGCAGTATTGGTCACAACAGAAGCTGATTTTGTAGACCATGTTAATGCTGAATTGGAAGCGCAGTTAGCTGTTTTGCCACGTCAAGAAATTGCGCGTAAGGCAATAGACAATTCATATGCTGTAGTTACTCAGGATTTAAAAGCAGCTATGCTCTTTTCGAATATTTACGCTCCAGAACATTTAATCATCGAATCCGATCACTGGCAGACAATTACTTCATTGATATTGAACGCAGGATCCGTATTTCTAGGACATTTAACTCCAGAAAGTGCAGGTGATTATGCATCAGGAACAAACCACACTTTACCAACTTCAGGCTATGCCCGTTCGTATTCTGGCGTATCGGTAGATTCGTTTGTGAAAAAAATCACTTTTCAATCGATTAACGAAGAAGGCTTACAACACATTGGATCTACTGTTGAGATTTTAGCAGAGCTAGAAGGTCTCCACGCACACAAAAACGCAGTATTGATTAGAAAAAAATAATTTTCTATTTTACACAATATCGGGAATGCACCTGCGTTATAATATTAGAAACACAAAATGAAAATTTGCTAAAAGTTAGCGGATTTCACAGAATTATAAAGGGATTAAAACATAGTTTTTATCCCTTACTTTTTTATTAAATGCCCTAAGTTAGTCTGAGCCAATTCGTATCCTTTCTCAATCAAAAATTTCGAACGATCGAAATCCCAAATACCTGCAATATTATGTGGCACATTTATCACATAATTAGGCTTATAAAGTTCTATACTCAGCTGTGTTAATTTTCTTCGCATAGCTAAATAAGACTCTTGTAGCACGCTAATAGCATTCAATTTATCATAGGCTATTGGCGACAAAAGCTCTCTGTTTCCATCTAAATTAACTGCAATAATTAGATTCTCTCTGTATTGAACATAATTAATTGGCAAAGGATTGAGAACACCACCATCTACTAAAAATCGTCCATCTGTGGTGACCACGGATTTAAAAACTCCCGGAATTGCGATTGATGCACGAATTGCATTGTAGACACTTCCAGTTCGAAAAACCACATCTTCTTCATTTGTCAAATCTGTAGCAACAGCAGTATACCTAATTTTCATACTTTCAATTGGCAAGTCTTCGAATACATCATGCATGGTTGCCAATACCCGCTGTCCTTTCAAAAATCCATAGCGTGGATCCGAAAAATCCATTAAACGAAAAACCTCTCTCTTTGTAAGTTTAGACATCCAATCACCCAGCTCTACATTTTTGCCTTCAGCAAATGCAGCACCAACCAATGCACCGATAGAACAACCTACGACTTCATTTATTTCAAATCCATTTTCGATAAGCCATTTAATAACACCCAATTGCGTAACTCCACGTGCACCACCACTACCTAAGACCAGAGAGACTTTTTTTTGCATATTATTTCACTATAAAGATTAAGACCTAAAATAAATTTTATTTCTCGCATTCTGCGATAATATCAGATATTAATATTGTTTTGTCAACGAAAAGTCTGATTTTTTAAAATATTTTGGAGAATAAAATAACAGCGTTACTTTTGTTAACACTGTTAACAAGTTGCATATTTAACAATAATAAAATGTTATCTAGAAGAGAGAAAGAAATTCAAGAACTAAGGCAAGGTATAATAGACCAATCTTGGAAGATTATTCAAGAAGAAGGTTGGCAATCACTATCAATTCGTAAGATAGCAGATGCTATTAATTACAGTATTCCTGTGATTTATAAGCACTTTGAAAATAAAGAGGCTATAGTAGAATATTTCTCTAAAGAGGGGTTTTCCAAATTAGCTACTGATTTAGGTGCCTCAAAAAATGTTGCAAGGGATCAAATTGATCACTTGAGACAAATTGCATTAGCGTATTGGAAGTTTGCTTCTGAAAACACACAATACTATCGTATAATGTTTGGTTTAGGTATTCCAGCGTGTGAAACGATAAACAGTTCGGAAGAGATGAAAGCGAGCTCTAAAATTATGTTGGATGCAATTGACAACGTGTTAACAGCGAGCAATAATAGTCAAGCAGATAGACACCTAAAACTGAAAACATTCTGGTCTATGTTGCATGGTTTTATAGCAATAGATTTATTGTCGAATCAAAAAATAGCAGAATTACCACCTCCAACAGTTTTAGATGCTGTGGAAGGATTTATTTATACATTACAAAAACAAAATTAATAATATGAGCTTATTACAAGACTTACAGTGGAGATACGCAACTAAGAAAATGAACGGTGAGCAAGTTGCACAAGAAAAAGTAGATTATATCATCGAAGCAACTCGTCTTGCTCCTACTTCATCAGGTTTACAACCTTTCAAAGTTATTCAAATAACAGATCCTGAGTTGAAAGCTAAAATTCAGCCTATTGCTTTTGGACAAACACAAATCGTAGATGCTTCGCATTTATTGGTATTCGCTGCGCATGAAAGTTATACAGAAGAGTATTTAAACGAAGTTTTCTCATTCAGCGAACGTGAAAGAAATCTTCCAGAAGGCTATTCAAATGATTACAAAAATATGTTATGGGCAAGTTTTTCAAAACAAACACCAGAACAACATTTTAACCATACTGCACGCCAAGCTTACATTGGTTTTGGTCTTGCCATTGCTGCTGCAGCGGAACAACGTGTAGATGCAACACCAATGGAAGGTTTTATTAATGCCGACTTGGACGCATTGTTAGGCTTAGAAAAATTAGGTTTGAAATCCGTTACTATCTTAGCTTTAGGTTACCGTGACACAGAAAATGACTGGAACTTAAACATGAAGAAAGTACGTTTCAGCAAAGAAGACTTTTTGATTAATTTGAATTAATCTTATATTTTCTATTTATAGCTCCAGTGAAATTCACTGGAGCTTTTTTGTTTCATTACCAAGTTGGAATTCCTTTTTTCATTTTGTCTAAATTGGTTTGAAGCTCTTCTCTTCTATCTTCAGAAGTTATTGAAACCGCTTTTTCTTGCCAGAGTATCGCATTTTTAGTATCTCCTAATTTATATAACAAATTAGCATACGTATCTACGATATAACCTACTTCATTCCGCTCTACCGCTAATTTGCTCCATGCTAAAGCTACTTTCAAAGCTTCTTGGTCATTACATTCTTCGAACATTTGCCAAGCATATTCATTTAACTCTTCAGCAGTAATATTCGCGTTGGTTTTGACTATTTTATCATATTCATTCACGAATGTTTTCCAATCCTTTTTTTGCAAATAATTGCTAAGCTTCATAGAAGAAATAGTTTTAGAAAAATTAACTTTTTCGTATTTTGTATTTAATTGCTTTTCCAACGTGTCGTAATCAATATTTTCCCCGTTTGAAACTTTAGGACTTATCTCTTTTTTGGAAAGGATATATGCCAAAAAATCATTGATATCCGCTCTATAAACATTTTTAAAGAAATCACTAAAAGCTGATTGGTTATTGTAAATTACATCAAAAGCTTTACTATCTGGATTCTCTTGAGCTAAAACAACTATTCCACCAATATTATCATGCTGTAGCAATTCCTCTTGTGTAGATTTTTCTAAGATGGTATTAAAAGCTTTGTTCGCTAATTCAAAATCGTACACATCAGCTGCAAGTTTAAAGATCTGTTTTGCTGATTCTACATTTTGTGGATTTTCTTCAAATTTCTTTTTTGATGTTATGAATTGCTTCTCAGGCACTAACGCATCTTTAAACCTTTGGATAAACTGATCAGGTTGATTTCCACCTACAACTTTATGAACCAATTCACCATTGGATCAAAAACTAAAAAAGTAGGATACGCTCTTACACCATAATCTTTAGCAAAGCGCTTGGCTTGATCATACCAAGACTTAACATCTTCTGGATCATTTTCAGTTTCATCAAATTGTAATTTTAGGTTGACATAATTGGCATTGAAAAATTCACCGACTTCTTCTTTTACAAACACATTTTCTGCCATCCACGTACAAGGACCACACCATGTAGTAAAGCAATCCACAAAAATATGTTTATTTTCTGCTTTAGCCTTTTCTTTTAGTTTTTCCCAATTTGTATTGTATTCAAATTGAATTCCTTTCTCTTGCGCAACTACCATCAGTGGCAAAACGAAAAGTACAAATAGTATTCTTCTAATGATTAGAAATTTTAAAATTAATTGGTTCAATAAAAATAAGTTTTATTTCCATAAAAGAAAATACAGAATCATTTATTTAACTAAAATTTAAGAAAAAACCAAAAGAACTATATACAGCAGTTTACTATTTACAACTACTTAAATAATTCTAAAATCTCAATATCAGAAACATTACCAAAGTAAGTTTTTAGATCAATGGATTGAAATAATTCAGACAGAGTATTTTGGTCATGCTTTACGCCTACCAATTTATTTTCTAATTCTTCGATGGATTTAGAAGCAAAGAAGTCACCAAATATTTTGGCAGCAGTAATATGACCTTTATGTACATCTAAATGAACTTCAATAAATCCTGCTGGAACTTTATTCGCCTTTTTGAAATTGTAGTCTGGTGAAGATCCAAAATTCCAATCCCATGTTTGATATTTGTCAATTACAAGTTGATTAATTGCTCTAAGATCATCTTGGTCGAAATTATAAACTTCAAACTCTTCATTTGTTTGTTTGATTTCATCAATGAATAGTTGTTTGAATGATTCGGTAGTAGTCTCCTGTGGAAGATAATCAATCAAATTGGTCACACGGGCACGATTAGATTTTACAGCCTTATCAATAAATTTTAATGGATTCACTTTCAATGCATCTGCCAATACAGACATCTCCGAATTAATTAATATAGTCCCGTGTTGTATCATCTTTTTGGATTTAATGGTTTTGGCATTCCCACTAAATTTCTTTCCCTCCACTAATAGATCATTTCGCCCTTCTAATTTTGCCGGAACATTTAATTTATTTAATAGCTGAATGACAGGCTTAGTAAATGTTTCAAAATCACTAAAATCTGTTTCACTCGCTTTAGTGTGAAAAGAAAAATTCAAATTTCCTAAATCATGATATACCGCCCCGCCACCAGAGAGCCGACGTACAACTTTTATGTGATTCTTATTTACGTAATCCAAATTGATTTCAGCCAACGTATTCTGAAATTTCCCTATGATGATGGAAGGCGCATTTATATATAGCAATAAAATCTCTTCGCTCGGGAATCGTTTTAACAAATATTCCTCGGATGCGATATTGAAGTATGCATCATTCGAGGGTGATTCAATTATTATCATGAGAATATTTTTATACAAAGTTACAATAAGATTTATCTTCTTTCCTTCATTTAAATTTTGTATCTTTGTAAAAAGCCGCACAACTCGCCTACATTCTCCACTCAGAATTTCTTGTCGATACGTTAGACTTTTCTCAATATAATAATCATTAAATAGCAATACATGGGTCAAAGCCAACAAACATTTAGAAAAAAAGAAATCGCCAAGAAAAAATTACAAAAACGTAAAGAAAAAGAAGAAAAAAAAGCGCAGCGTGAAGATTCTAATGACAAAGGAAAAGCATTAGAAGAAATGTTCGCGTACGTAGATGAGAACGGTAATATCTCCGACAAACCCCCTTTAAAGAAATACGAATTCAAAGAAGAAGACTTAATCCGTCCAGAAGTGGAAGATGTGTATTCATTCGGTAAAGTATCATTCTATAACGAAGCTGGTCAATATGGTTTTATCCGTGACAACGAAACGAGAGAAAACGTTTATTTCAACTTCAAAATCTTAGGTTTTGTCTTACAGCAAGACCAAAAAGTAAAATTCAAATCGCAATCAAGCAAACAAGGACTTCAGGTAACAGAAGTTATTGTTTTATAAAAATATATTTTTATAAATTTAAAATCCCTTAGCATTAAAATGTTAAGGGATTTTGTTATTAAAATGATATCTATTATTTCTTTTGCAGATTTCTTATAAAACAATAAAGGCGAATCGGATAGATTCGCCTTTTGCAAGATAAGTATAATAAAAATTAGTTTACTCTTACATTAGTGGCATTGATGCCTTTACGACCGTTCTCAACATCGTAAGTTACTTGGTCGCCTTGTTGAACTTGGTCAACTAAACCTGATACGTGTACAAAGATATCATCGCCACCGCCATCAGGGGTAATAAAACCAAATCCTTTAGTTTCATTAAAAAACTTTACAGTTCCGTTATTCATATTGTTATTATTATTAATTGCTACAAGGTAAGTATAATAAATGGATAATCAACTATTTATTTCACTACACAGCTGTCCTAAATAAATTTAGGGTGTAAAAAAATCTGCCCTCTTTTATTAATTAGGAAAGCTTTTTGTGAAAAA
>NZ_WUQY01000034.1 GCF_009829085.1 Sphingobacterium bovisgrunnientis | reverse complement strand
TCGGCTAACACTTCCAACTGTAATGGCGTGTTCGGGACTTGCACCCTAGAGTTATCGCCCATGCCGGGCGCACCAAAGAAAAAGGCTGTATGAAGATACAGCCGTTTGATTTATAAGACGTTGAAATTACATTCGTGGGCGTCTATGTCCTGGGAATTGATTCTCACTTTGCATAGGATTAATTCCAGAGAATTTCTGCAATTTGAATGTAAATGTCAACATAAAATATCTTGCTAAACGATTTGTTTGGCTATCTCTTAATATCTCACCTACAGTACGATTTATATTCGTTTGTTGATTCAATATATCAAATCCTTGGAAACGAATAGTGGCACGTTGGTCTTTCAAGAATCTTTGTTCAATGAACGAATTGATGATAAATGGATTCGCATTAGTACGGTATCCAGAGTTAAATTCTTTAGAAACATCAGCACCAAAAATAGTGTTCGCTGTTAAATTTACTGAACCAACAATATTTGGAACTATCTTCTGTGTATTAGCAGCTGCAAAATCAGGTAAAGTAGAGCTCGTCCATGTATAATTATAACGTACACCTGGATTGATTTCTAAATTCTCTGATGGATTATATCTAAAAAATAACATTTGCGTTAAGGTTGTATTATTATTGACTCCCTTATCGAATCCAGTAGCCGCTACATTATTTACTAAACTTGCATTCTCATTATCTGTCAAGTAAGAAATTGTACGTGCATAGCTCACGCCACCACCATACATGATATTATAGGTCTTCTCTTTCAATGATCTAGACCAGTGATAAAATGAATTTATATTGTATACCGGATCCGATTCATTGATGTAACCTATTTCTTGTACAATTCCTGATGAAATTACATTCGGGTCAGTAGGCTGATCTCTATAACGTTTATTTAACGTAACAATTTTATCTTGTGTAATCTCCGAGCGCAACATCGCGAAGAAAGACTTGCCCTTTTGAAAATCACCCGTTCTTAATCTCACATTCATAGAGTGTCTGAACTCTGGATCCAAATTCGGGTTACCTAGCGTCGTGGTCGTTCTATTTGTACTTACTTCAAAAGGTAATACCTGAGAAATCCCTGGCTCAGTTGAGCGGCCTGAATAATTGAAAGTAATATTTGATTGACGAGAGAATTTATATTCAAAGCGTGCAATTGGAATAATATTCAAATTAGAACGATCGATATTCACATTATTGGATAATGATTTGGCTGTACCTTTTAATAGAGATGGTTGAACTGCAGCTCCTAATGAATATTTTACTTTGTCATTCTCAAACATGTAGCTTGCACCAAATCTGTGTGTGGTGAATCCATAGTCATAATCGTAATTGAAATTCAATTTTTGATCTGGCAAAGCACTACCATTCTCATTAAAAGCAGATTGTTTATCCTCATTATCATAATCATTTGTATTATAATCGTAAGCCAATTCTAATTTACTTTTTTCTGATAAAGGCTCTAAATACGAAACTGAAGCACCAGCATTCCAACTTTTGTTTAATGCTTCACGGATAGTTTGCTCGTAAATCTCACCAATTGGTGTATTTTGATTCGATGGATCATATGTTAAACGATCTAAAACCTGATTGTATTCGTTAGTCGTCGATGCATTATCATAATTAAAATTGAAAAATAGGTTTCGCCCCTTATCATTCAATCTTCTATTGTATAGTCCAGAGAAATTGTAGCGAGGACTAGTAGATTCGTTGTCTGCTAACTGCAACTGCGTATAATCTAATGCCGAATTATTGTATAAAATTGAATTCGCTAAATTTTTTGTAGAGTTATCGTTGAATCCAACTTGTGGTGTAATTTTGATATAATCCTTATCAGTAATATTCCACTCTAAATTTCCTTCAAAACGATGATTACCACGAATACTATTGTTATTAGTCGTATCACCTTCTGTTAAGTTCTGACCAATATACTCTGTAAAGGAATTAGATAATGTATTATTATCATCGCGTCCGTACGAATACGAACCGTAAGTCTTCAATTTTTCAGAGAAATCATGGCGAACATTAATACCAATTGACCCTGTGTTTGTAATACCTTCAGCACCTCCAAACATACCTCCACCACGGCCGCCACCGCCACCTTGACGACCACGGGCGCCACCACCCATTGCATTAAAGTCAAATAAAGGAGCGTTCATATTATTTAGATTTCCCAAAACTGAAATTTGGGAATTTGCTTTAAATCCCATAAACATACCTGTTGTTTGATAGCGCTCTTCTGTACCTCCACCAACACGTATTGTCGTAGCATAACCGTTATTGTATTTCGGATCAATCTGAATATTCAACACTTTTGTTGATTCCCCAGATTTATTACCAGTCAAATTTGCCATATCCCCAAAATCATCCACAACTTGGATTTTTTGGATAATATCTGCTGGTAAATTCTGTGTTGCCGTTTTCACATCACCACCGAAGAAATCTTTACCATTGATACGTACACGCGTAACTTGCTCACCCTGGGAAGTTACATTACCGTCTTTATCTACATCTACGCCTTGTAATTTTTTCAAAGCATCCTCTGCCACAGCACCTTGACGCAACTTTAAGTTGTCCATAGCATATTCAACAGTATCACCTTTTACTTGAATGGTAACAACGCCTGCTACAACAACTTCTTCAATCATATTTGAAATCGGAGCCAGCTGAATAGTAGGAACCAACATTCTTGTTTCTCCAGCAGGGAAAGTAAACTCATTTTCATATGGTTCAAAACCCAAACTCGCAATTTTGATTTTGAATTTATCTGCTTTGACATTGTTGAAGGTAAAGATACCTCCTACTGATGAGCTGGTACGCAAAGTATCAGTCTCAGATATAAATTGCACTGTAGCTCCAGATACTATTCGAGATAGGGAATCACGTAGTAAACCTTGAACTACCTTGTTGGATTGAGCTTGTAGGTTAAAACCTAGACTCAAGAATAATACGGCTATTAAAGCACTATAAAACTTCATAATGTATATGTATATAACTAATTTTTTATTTTATCAAAAACCCAAATATCTGTATCGCTCGAAAATGGATTTTTTAGTGTGTTACTCATCGTTGGTCTTCCCATCATCATCGGAGACATATTTCTATTTCTGTTTGAATTAGAAGCAATTTTTTTCATTTGGTTATAATATGTATTTATACCCAAGTTAATTGCTAAATCATTAGTTTTTAGTCCAACTAAGCCCAGAGGTATCCTAGCTTCGTAAACCAAACATTTATTACTATCTATTTTAACTTTTGCCTGTATATTATAATCGTTGTTAATTGCTAACACACCATCACGCACACGTCCAAACCCCGACAGAAAATAACCATTCACATTATTTAGAAGCTCTTCTTCAAAATTTTTATTCGCTAATTCTTCATCATTAGCCAAAGCTCTCCTGCGCTCCCTGTCCCAATAAGGGAATTGCAATCGAGCTCCTTCTTTCTTTTTGTCTGTATAGCTAATATCTACAAATAAGCCACCACGAAAAGCTTCACGCTGCAACTGCAAATCTTTGACAACAATAGCAACAAACAATTCATTATTTTGTTCAGCTACCGCAAAAGACCATAGATCGCCAGGAACAGTTGTCAAATGTCCATCCCAATCGTTTAAACTTGCATCAATTGAAATATTCTCCGCCTTGGAGAAGGTATAATTCACTTTTTTGTTTTTCTGTGCAAATGTAAGATTAGGCAGAATAACACATAATAAAAGAAAAGAAAGCTTATACATTAGTTTTTCTACTTATTTTTACGAATGAATTAGACCGTTCAATTATTGAAAAGTTTAATCGAGATACAAAAAAAACAATTAGTTATTGTATCGACTACAATTTTTTGTGTTATCACAGAGAAGTTACAGATTAGAAAGTATGTTATTATCACATTATCAAGAAGATTTAGTCGAAGCAGGTTGTGACGAGGCAGGAAGAGGATGTCTCGCAGGTCCAGTTTTTGCAGCTGCTGTTGTATTTCCAAAAGGATATTACAATCCGATTCTCAATGATTCGAAAAAGCTTTCGGAAAAGAAAAGAATGGAATTGAGACCAATAATAGAACGTGATGCTTTGGCTTTTGCAGTAATGACCGTTAGTCCCCAAGAAATTGATAAAATAAATATTCACAACGCTTCTTACAAAGCGATGCACCTCGCATTGGATGCGCTTACGGTACAACCCGAGTTGCTACTGATAGACGGTAATCGTTTTATTCCGTACAAAAATGTGCAACACCAATGCATTATTAAGGGTGATGGAAAATATTTGTCTATTGCGGCAGCTTCTATATTAGCAAAAACCTATCGTGATGATTATATGGTAGAACTAGGAAAAGATTTCCCACATTACGATTGGGCTACAAATAAAGGATATCCAACAGTGAAGCACCGTACTACTGTATTGGAGCTGGGGTTCACACCGCATCATCGTAAGACTTTTACAGTGACTAGACCGCAACTGACTTTGTTTTAAAACAAAAATGGCTTTTCGATTGAAAAGCCATTTTTGCTATTATGCTACTTTTTGTTTTCTTCTGTAGGTAAGGAAAATTCCTCCAATAAATCCTAAAACCAATATTATAGATCCTATCAACGATATAATACTGCTAATTTTTACTGTCTCTGGATCGAATACAAATTCTACTTTGTGATTTCCTCCAGGCAATTGCAATGCACGCAAGATATAATCTGCACGTAGAATCGGAACTTCTTCGCCATCTACATACGCCTTCCATCCTTTTTCATAATATACTTCCGAGAATACCGCGAACACATCATTTGGAGCAGAATACTCATATTCCATTTTGTCTGGATGATAAGAGGTCAACTTGATGGAAGCATTATTCGCTAAGCCCAATCTTTTTTCGTCAATCTTAGACTTAAATTCTTCATGCACGAAAGCTTCTTTTGATGGATCAAAGCTACTAATCGCCTGCATTTCTTGGTTATTATCTTTTACAAAAGTCACTCTATCCACAAACCAAGCATTTCCAGCAGCTGTCGAACGGCGTTGAATTCTATCGACATTATTCTGAGGATCCTTTGTAATTAAATAGCGCACGTTGAACATATCCAACACGTCCTCATTGATTGCGCCATTGAATTGATGTTCTAAGATTTCTTGATAGCGCATTAATTTTGCTGCATGGTAACCGCCAAAATTCTTGTGGAAGAAAGAAGCTTTAGCGTCCGAGAAAGGATTGGTAGTCAAATCCAATACGCGATAACTTGGATCCTTATCAATTTTAATCAATTGATCAACTTCACGCTCTTCAATAGGATTTCTGTAAACACTTTTATCCACAAATGTATCATTATTTAGGTAGCGCTTATCAACAGTCCAAAGATCTACCAACGTCACAGTACCAATGGCAATTATGAGGACAGTAGCAGATAATTTCTTTTTGATAAAGGCAAATATTAAAGCCAAAACAACAGCAACAATAAAGAACGAGCGCCAAGCATCAGCCGATGCCAAGTTTGATCTATCTTTTACCAATGCGTCCGCTAATTGGTTAGCCATTCCAGCATCACCCAGTTGTTGGCTAAGCATAGCTACAAAACCTTGGTGATCTGAAACTCTAAAGCTTAAAATACTTGGTACAATTGCAATCAGCAAACAGATTACTGCTACTGATCCAAAACTATATAGTATCTTTTTATCTAAATTTACAATTTCATCTTTTCGATTTATTAATTCGTGAACCGCTAATACTGCCAAAAGAGGAACTAATATTGACGGAATAATTAAAATAGATTCAGGAGCTCTAAACTTGTTGAAGAGAGGGAAATAATCAAAGAAAATATCGATAACCAATGGGAAGTTTTCCCCAAGAGCCAATAGCATCGTTAAAATAAATGCAGAAAGTATCCACCATTTCAATCGATCCTTAACAATAAATAAACCCAATATAAATAAAGCTATGACACCCGCGCCAAAATACCACGGTCCTGAAGTAAAAGATTTATCTCCCCAATAAGTAGGAATACTTTGAGCATATTGAACAGCCTGTTGTTGAGTTGCCCCCATGTTTGTGAAAAATTTAGCCACATGAGATTTTTCATCTAAAAGACCTCCCGATTTTCCCCCAAAGGCATTCGGAATTATTAATGTTAAATTCTCGCTTATACCTTGACTCCATGCATAAGCGTAATCTTTATCGAGTCCGGCAGATGATTTTCCATCCTCCGTCTTCGCAAGATTTGCTTTACCACGCGTAGTTAACTTACTGTATTCATATGTCGGAAATAATACCGTTGCATTTACCGCCACTGCAACCAAAACAGCACCTAATTGAATAGCACTGTTTTTTGCAAACTCGGGTAACTTCTTGTCACGAATTGCATAATATAATTCAAACCCCACGAACACTAACAACGCTATAAACAGATAGTACGTCATTTGAACATGGTTCGTTCTAATTTCTAATGCTAGAAATAAAGCCAATAAAATAGCACCCCATAATTTATTGCCTCGATAACACATTATTACTGCTCCAATAATTGGAGCTAAGTAAGCAATGGCATAGGCTTTGTTAACATGTCCCGCTTCAATATAAATGAAGTTGTAAGAAGAAAAAGTTATGGCAATTGCACCAACTGCAGCCAACCATGGCTTAACACGCAATACACTTAACAAAAAATATCCCCCTAATAAATAAATCAATATTACATCGGCAGGCAATGGAAAAACTGATTTTACAGCGTTACTGATATACGTTGCTACGTTTGTAGAATGATGGTACCAAATTTGGAATGTCGGCATACCACCAAACATAGAGTTTGTCCATTGTGGTGCTGTACCATCTTTCGCTTTAAAATCAAAAAGCTCTTTTTGGCTACCCATTGCTTGTACCACGTCATGTTGTGATAGTGTTTTACCTTGCCATACCGGGGAAAAGTAAAAAAACACTAACGCAAAAAATATTGCAACAACGATTAAATGCGAGGAGTTTTCCTTAAACCAATTTTTCATGAATAATTTAGCGGTTATTTTTTGTCAAAGTCCAAAAATATAGAATTGATTTTAATATTTACCTAGACTTTGTTGATTAGTTTCCTTTTTCAATTAACTTTTTAATATCGGATAATTCGCCAAAAAGCACCAACAAATCGTTTTCCTGCAAAACAGTATCAGACTTTGCAATACCCGAAGCCTCTTTATGCGAGTTTTCGGTAACCTTTACCGTTGTTAGCACGATGACTTTATATTTATTTGTCAGGTTTGCTTCTTGCAATGTCATGCCCACATATTTGCGCGGCACTTTGGTTTCAATGATGGAATAGCGTTCGGATACTTTAAACGAATCAACAATATCAATATTGTCCAATCGCATGGCTAGTCGCTCTGCAGCCTCCTCTTCGGGCATAATATATTCATCGATTTGCATCGCTTCCATCACTGTGCGCTGCAGATCAGAAACTACACGTCCAATAATACGCTTCACACCCAATTGTTTTACTAGTGCTGTTGTCATCAGCGTCGCTCCCTCATCTTCTCCAATCGCTACAATCACCGCATCACAATCTTTAAGCGGCAGCGAACTCACAGCCTCCCGATCGGTAGTATCTAGGCAAACGGTATGTGTGATTTTATCTTTTAACTGTTCGACAATTTGAATATTGAGATCAGCACCGATTACCTCATGTCCCAATTCCGTCAGGTGAATACCCAACGAACGTCCAAAATGCCCCAATCCCAAAATTATATATTTCATTCTTGATTTTTTTCACGTGAAAAACTAGAAAAGTAACTTCTCCGTAGGATAAATATAACTTTTGTTTTTTGTATTCTTTATAAATGCCACCAAAAGTGTTAGCATCCCAACCCGTCCAACAAACATCGTCACGATAACTATTATTTTACCAGCTGCACTTAATGATTGCGTAACGCCCATACTCAATCCACAGGTTGTGTAAGCTGATACTGCCTCGAAGAGTAATGGAATCATTTGCTTTTCAGGATCTGTCACATTCAACAAAATAAATGATAACGTAATAGTTAACACTGACAAAATTATAATCGCAAAAGCTTTATTAATCGATTCTGCGGCTATTCTTCTTTTAAAAATTTCAATTGAATCCTTTCCTCGCGCTAATGCTATAATATTCATAAAAGCTAAAGCCAATGTCGTCACTTTTATTCCTCCTCCTGTAGAACCTGGCGCAACACCAATCCACATTAGGGTCGTAATCATAATCAAGGTAGGAATATTGAGAAAGCTAATATTTACACTATTGAACCCCGCGGATCGCGAGGCGTTTGCCATGAAAAACGAAGTCACCCATTCACCAGCAGCGGTTTTATCTTCTGTGAGTGTATAATTTTGCTCCATCACATAATAGGAAACCGTCGCCAAGAACAGCACAATCATATTACAGAGCACAATAAATTTTGTGTTAAATGAAAATTGCTGTGCCTTGTGCTTATAACGTTGTTTGTTTACAATGGCTTGAAATAAAGATTGGATTTGGGATTTTACGTAGGTATAAAAATTGTACACCGTTCCAAAGCCCATTCCGCCTAAAACAAATATTAAAGCGAGTACGATTTGAAAACCATAATTAAAACGGTAATTATCATTTCCAATTCCTTCTGGAAGAATGGAGAACCCAGAATTACAAAACGAACTTATGGAATGAAATACAGAAAAGAAGACCTGCTCGCCGATTGTAGTAAACTGTTCTTTATCCAGTGAAAAGAAAATAAACGCCGCACCTATAAATTCGAATAAAAGTGTAATTGATATAATCGTAAGCAAAGTCGAAATCACTGAATTCAGCTTATTCTCCCCCAGAATCTCTCCAAACATCAGTTGATTTTTGTAGGAGAAACCGCCAGAAAAAAAATAACCAAAAAAACCGGTAAAAGTCATTATACCTAAACCACCAACCTGTATCAACGCAAGAATTACACTTTGTCCAAAAAGCGAAAAATTAGTAGAAATATCAGCAACCGTCAAACCTGTAATACAAACCGCGCTGGTAGCCATAAATAAAGCATCAACAAAACTTAAAGGCGCGTGTAAGGTCGTTCTAGGCAACATTAACAATAACGTCCCGATCAAAATCAGCCCGATAAAACTAATGACAAATAAGATAGTCGGATTAAAATAGAAATTATCAAAAAATAAACTGCTTTTGGACAGTTCGGATATAAACACTGCACCTATGCCAAAATACATCCATTCGTCGCGCGCAAAATAATCTAAGAATCCTGCATCTGTAACTCGAGCTAAGACGATAAATAAAAGTCCAGCGACGACAGCAATTCCTGAATATTGAGAAACATTAATCCTACGACTCGCATAGATAGATGAGCCTGTACGAATTAGATCCAATAAAAAAAGTCCATAAAACATTATTACAATGGACCTTTCGGTGTATAAAGCAATTTCTGGACTTGTAATATATCCTACATGTGTAATGACGGTGAGTATACAAATCACACTCACATAAAACATGACTTTATCGACTACATTAGCGCGATAACGAAATACATATTTTAGAAAACTTGCTATGGATTCCATTATACAAACATAGTAATATACTTTACTTTACAAGCAATTACTGTTTAGAATCCTCTTCGGATTTATCTTTTTTCTTAAAAATTCCTTTGATAAAATTACCTGTCTTCTTACCGACATCTTTTGCCCCTTCAACAATGTCTTTTCCTTTTTCAACGACGCCTTTACCCGTTTCAGCTGCTCCCATCAATTTCGCCTCACGTTCTTTGCTAATTCCTGCACATTGTTTTATACCGTCAAGCATACTTTGCCACATTGTTTTGAAAAAAGTGTGCTCAGGCACGCGTGTATAATTCACTTTACCAATTGTATATACGCCCTTATTATCAGGGTTACTATCATTAATCAATAATTGATTAATGAGATATGAGACTACTTTTTTGGATGATTGTTCCCCATTTTCATTCTTCTTATTTAGAAGACTGATCTTTAAGTCGTCATAGTCAAAACGAAACTCACCCCAATTTTTGCGATCAGTACCTTGCATGTTGAAAGCTACTTTTTTGATATTTCCTGAAGCAATTTCCACATTTAATAGAGGCCTTAGAATGCGATTGAACGCAGTAGCATTCATTGCTCCGAGCGTGCCACTATAGGTATGTTGTCCAGTTTTGCTCAGCATATCAAAACCAAATTTGGCGTGAATATTACCAGCATTCATAATTTTTGCGCGCAAATCGGCACGCATATACTTATCCTTTTTTAGAGCAGAAGAATCGTTTGTGACATTTGTAAGCATTCCCGAAGCATTGTTAAAACTTATAAAGCCTTCTCGGAAGTATTTACCACTCATTTCGTGATATGTAACTGTGACGTTATCAACTATAACGGTGTCCAAACTCAATAGCTTTTTAAGTTTCAACAGTTTTTGATGAGGCGATTGTCCTATTTTGATAATCGGGAATTTTGGATAGCGCTTATCGGCATGCAAATCGACCGTACCGTTTTTAAGTTGGACTTTCCACGCTATTGTTTGTTGGTAGTCTACTAATGCCTGAAAATTTAAACGTTCCACGCGCAACGTATCAAATTTGAGCTCAGCCATTGTCACATTTTGTTTTTTTTGTTTATAAAATGCCGCCTTACTCATCTTTGGTCGAAAATCCACATCAGTCAGCAATATATTTTGCTCACGTGTATTAATCTTCAACCCTTTGAATTTTACTTTATAAAATCCATCTGGGAGATCATATTCAAACCCAGGTACGCTTACATCCACCATTTTAGTATAAAAAAACCGCGTTGTATCTTCTAGCGAAGTTTCATCCACCAGTACATCGTGCACTTTTATGGTAACTTTATCCACGTCAATGCTACTCTGCTTTCCCTCTTCAAACTTAGAATATTTAAACTGCACATTGTCAATATCTACATCACGCACATTTATTGAAGTAAAAATATCTTTAATACTTTCATACAAACTTTTCTTTGGTTCTGTGCGTACAGTGTCATTGAATGCGTGATATTCACTCATCAAATGAATATTAGGTTCTTCGAAAGAAATAGACTTGATGTGTAATTTTTTATTGGTGAGTACGTCCATAAGATTGAAGCGGCGTACTTTTAATTTTTTTAACTTAATATGAAAACGATTATTCGGAGCATCCTTCGTCAAAATCATTTTCTGATAAACCGCAGAATCAGGAATTAATTCAGCATTGGTAAGGGTGAAATTACCTAATCCAATATTTAGATCTAAATCATCATAGTGCAAGGAATACAGCCCATTAGTGGAATTGTGAACGACTTCTTTAAGTTTTGTCTCTACTATAGGTTTCCAATTTCGGCTATAATACCATACGACTGAAATAAGAATGATCAGGATTGCGCCTATGATACCAAGTACCCATTTCCAAACTGGCCTCATAAAAAAATGCTTTGCTTATTGATTTATAACAAAACAATAGACAAAGCATTTTGTTTTCAACGAATTATCGCAGCAATTTAACTTCTATTATCGTCATTATTATACATACTTATGTAGCTTTCGTAGCGTGAAGGTTCAATTTCACCGTTTTCAACGGCATCTAACACCACACAACCTGGCTCATTGATATGTACACAATTATTAAATCTGCACTTGTTTAAGAATGCACGCATCTCTGGGAAGAAATGTGATAGTTCTTTTTTCTCGATATCTACTATACCCAATTCGCGAATACCAGGCGTGTCAATTAATTTTCCACCAAAAGGCAAATCAATCATTTCCGCAAAGGTTGTTGTATGCTTTCCTTTATCCGACCAGTCTGAAATAAGTCCTGTTCGCAAAGCCGCATCTGGAACAATGCTATTTATCAATGTGGATTTCCCAACACCCGAATGACCTGAAACTAATGTAACTTTATCTTTTAACAATGCAATGATATGGTCGATATTCGTACCTTCCATCGCTGAAACTTGGTAGCATGGATAACCAATATTTTCGTAAACCGCTTTATATTCTTCTAAAATCTCTAACCCTTCTTCACTAAATAAATCTAACTTATTAAAAACTAGAATCGCCGGAATACCATACGCTTCAGCTGTAACCAAAAAACGATCAATAAACCCCATCGAAGTCGGAGGTGAAGCTAATGTTACGACCAAAATAGCTTGGTCCAAATTAGCCCCTATAATCTGCGTTTGCTTCGAAAGATTGACAGATTTACGGATAATGTAATTTCTACGTGGCTCCAAGACTGTAATAATACCTGTATTTTGATCGGCTTCAAGTTCAAAATTTACCCAATCTCCCACCGCAATTGGATTTGTCGTTTTAATACCCTTAATTCTAAATTTCCCTTGAATACGGCAATCGTAAGAGTTTCCATGCTCATCCTGTACTTGATACCAACTACCAGTAGATTTAATAACTAATCCTCTCATAGGGCAAATGAAGCAATAACTTTGATTTGTATCAACATTTTACAAAAGTCGCAAAAATAAATTAGAATAATAATTGATATGCAACAAGAGCAATTATCCTAATTTGAATTAGTTATACCTATAGTTAAGTATTTTTAAAATAATCATTAATCCAAAGGTAATTAAGGATTATTTTAATGTAATTTTACAAAAAAAATTATAAACCAAACAATTATTCCTAATCAATAACCAATGAAAAGAAACTATTTTTTCGTCTATTTTTCACTAATTTTTTTAATAACATTAATACTTTCATGTTCTAAGAAAAACAACCCTGGCAATGAAGGACCTCCAGGAATGGACGGAAGTACAATATTTTCTGGACAAATAGATCCTAATGATACTACAGGAAGAGTTGGTGACTATTATTTAAATATTGAATCAAGAAACCTATTTGGACCCAAAACAGAAAGTGGATGGGGAACGGGCATAAGTTTAAAAGGATATAAAGGAGATTCAGGTAATAATGGAGAACATGGATCATCAATTCTAAATGGTGCTACTAGCCCGACTATTCAAATTGGAAAAAATGGTGATTTTTATATTGACCTATCTAATATGGATTTTTACGGACCCAAAACCAATCAAGGTTGGGGAAGTCCAATAGCCTTAATTCCAAAACGAGGTCTTGAAAAACGCATTTTAATAAAAACAAATTTTGGATATTCGAAAAGTTGTGAAATATGTAGTCAATATGTTCCAGCTAGCAGCTCTTCAACTTATTCAATATTTTCCTCAAATAGTGCTCAAGAAATTATAAAGCCTGGTGACATAAGTGAATATTACAAAAATGGAATAGTAGTTTATGAAGCTTCTATTAATGATGGGGAATGGTTTGTTCTAGACCCAGGGTATAGCCGACCAATAATAAATAACTATAAATTTGGCAATAGAGAATATTATACAACATTTTATCCGAACCAAATAACATATTCCGAATCATTAAAAGAGATAAAAATTGGCCTAGAAAGAGAAATACGTGTACCAAGTTTATATTCAAAAGCCCAACTTATGGAATGGCTAGACACCGACATCAAAATAAGTATAAAAATAACGTTATTACCTAAAGAAAGTGTAGAATATTTAACGAAAACACACCCAAATCATACTATAGATAAGAATTTTATAGTTCATTATTTACAAGCAACTAAATAATTTTTTGTTTTCAAAAGAAGCTGTCCAGAATGGAGTGCCCCCAAAAGTTAGACACTTTTTGGGGCATGTCTATATTTTTTTTAATGACGGGGTTCTTTCTTTAAGAAACCTTTTTAGACGGCCTGTTTTATAATTTAATTTATCAACTAAAAAAAAATATAATAACCTCCTTACTAAATAGATGAAAAATTCAATTGAAACACAACCTGAGATTTAGTTATATAAATATTGATAAAATTAATTCATATTATCATATTGAATTTTCTTCATAAAACCCATAAAACACCTCATATTACATCACTCTATTATTATTACCTTTGTAAGTACACATAAATAAATATTAGGTGAAAAAACTATTTCTTTTAGACGGAATGGCTCTAATTTATAGAGCTTACTTTGCCCTGAGCAAAGTGCCACGTTTGACTTCATATGGCTTGAATACAGGTGCTATCTTAGGTTTTACAAATACCTTATTGGATGTTTTGAAAAATCAAAAGCCTACGCATTTGGCTGTTGTATTTGACACAGCAGCACCTACAAATCGTCATATTGAATTCGAAGCATACAAGGCTAATCGCCAAGAAATGCCTGAAGATTTAGCCAAATCTATTCCTTATGTGTTCAAATTAATCGAAGGATTCAACATTCCTGTCATAACCAAAGATGGCTACGAAGCGGACGATATTATTGGTACGTTAGCCAAGAAAGCCGAACAAGAGGGTTTCACGGTATATTGTATGACGCCAGATAAGGATTTTGGACAGCTCGTATCGGAAAATATTTTCATTTACAAACCAGCTCGAATGGGCAATGGAGCAGAAGTTTTAGGCGTTCCTGAAATTTTAGAAAAATGGGAAATTACGGATGTATCTCAAGTCATTGATATTTTAGGGCTTTGGGGAGATGCCGTGGATAATATCCCAGGAATCCCAGGAATTGGTGAGAAAACAGCTAAGAAATTAATTCAAGAGTTTGGTTCAGTAGAAGGAATAATAGCGAATGCAGATAAGCTGAAAGGTAAACTACAAGAAAACGTCATAAATTTCGCAGAGCAAGGTTTGGTATCCAAAAAGTTGGCAACAATTTTATTGGACGTCCCTGTTGAATTGGAAGAAGAAAATCTAAAAGTAATTGATCCAAATAAAGAAATTCTAGAACCTTTATTCTCAGAATTGGAATTCAGAACATTAGGTAAACGCGTATTTGGCGAGGAATTTTCTGTAGTTGAGAATAGTAAACCAGCGACTGCGCAAATGGATTTATTTGCTGCGCCAATTGCTGATACTCCAAGTATTTCAGATCAAGAGACTGAAGCTCCTGCAACTGCTTCAAACAATATTCACAATACAACACACGAGTACATTTTAGTCGATGAAATCAGCAAAATTAAAGCACTAGCTAATGACTTGGCAAATCAAAAAATATTTTGTTTTGACACAGAGTCTACTGGACTTGATGCGTTGACTGCTGAAATCGTTGGATTATCCTTTTCGTACGAAAAAGGCAAAGCTTTTTATGTGCCCACTCCAGCTGACAAGGAAGTTGCACAACAAATTGTGGATATTTTCAAACCAGTTCTAGAAAATACAACCATCAAAAAAGTAGGTCAAAATCTTAAATACGACATCTTGTTGCTTGCAAAATATGACGTAAATGTGCAAGGTGAACTATTTGACACGATGCTGGCGCATTACTTGATTGATCCTGACACGCGTCATGGTATGGATATTTTAGCCGAAACTTATTTGCGCTACACCCCAGTTTCTATCACCGAATTAATTGGCGGAAAAGGTAAAAATCAAGGTAATATGCGTGATGTAGAGATTGAGAAAATCAAAGAATACGCTTCTGAAGACGCTGATATTACGTGGCAATTATACGAAAGACTCTCTCCCCTTTTGTTGGAAACAAAAACAGATGAGCTGGCCCAGAAAGTAGAATTTCCTTTAGTGTATACGTTGGCGGAGATTGAGAAAAATGGTGTTAAAATCGATGTTGACACATTGAAGACTTTTTCTGAATCACTACAAAAAGATATCGCAACTCTTGAGAATAGTATTTACGAAAAGGCTGGTGTGCAATTCAATATTGCTTCTCCAAAACAATTAGGCGAAGTTTTATTTGACAAATTACAATTAGATCCTAAAGCGAAGAAGACTAAAACAGGTCAATATAAAACAGGTGAAGATGTGCTTTTGGCATTAGCCCACAAATCGGATATTGTTAAAGATATTTTGGATTTCCGTCAGTTTCAAAAGTTAAAATCTACTTACGTGGATGCCTTGCCGACGCTGATCAATCCAAACACAGGTTTAATTCATACATCATACAATCAAGCTGTTGCAGCAACAGGACGCTTAAGTTCGACTAACCCAAATTTACAGAATATTCCAATTCGTACCGAAAAAGGACGCGAAGTGCGCAAAGCATTTATTCCAAGATCAGATAATCATGTATTGCTTTCTGCCGATTACTCGCAGATCGA
This sequence comes from Sphingobacterium bovisgrunnientis, assembly GCF_009829085.1. Classification (GTDB taxonomy): domain Bacteria; phylum Bacteroidota; class Bacteroidia; order Sphingobacteriales; family Sphingobacteriaceae; genus Sphingobacterium; species Sphingobacterium bovisgrunnientis. Next base: position 17,890 of record NZ_WUQY01000034.1, on the reverse strand, counting down.
GTTACGTATCATGGCAGAATTGAGCCAAGATGAAAATATGTTAGAAGCTTTCACTTTAGGACACGATATTCACAAAGCTACTGCCGCACGTGTATATGGTGTTGACATCAATGAAGTTACTTCGGATCAACGTCGCAATGCAAAAGCTGTAAACTTTGGTATTATTTACGGACAATCAGCTTTTGGACTTTCTCAAAGTTTAGGTATCCCGCGTCGCGAAGCAGCGGAAATTATCGACCAATATTTTAATCAATATCACGGTATCAAGCAATACATGTCCAAAGCAGTAGAATCTGCGAAAGAAAAAGGTTATGTTGAAACAATATTAAAACGTCGTCGTTATTTAAGAGACATCAATTCTGCAAATATGACGGTCAGAGGATTCGCGGAGCGAAATGCAATTAATGCTCCTATTCAGGGATCGGCCGCCGATATGATCAAAGTTGCGATGATTAATATTCAAAACGATATAAAAGAGCAAGGGCTACAAGGGAAGATGATTATGCAAGTGCATGATGAGTTAGTGTTCGATGTGCCTAAAAATGAAGTTGAATCATTTAAAAATATTATCTTAGAAAGAATGAAAACCGCAATACCAATGCGCGTTCCAATAGAAGTTGAAGTTGGGGAAGGTAGCAATTGGTTAGAAGCACATTAAGGTCTTAAAGCTATGAAAATCAAAAAACTTTATATAGTATTAGCGTATCTTTTTTGCGGCAGTATCATTTTTGCACAAGAAATTCGATACAAAGAAAAGGCTAACGAAAATTATACAAGGTTTTTTTATGACGATAATTATTACTTAGTCGATAAAGATTGTGAATTCAAGAGTATAATGCGTGTGGCGCAGTACGACACGGTTAACTGGAAGTTTAATGGAGAATTCAAAGATTTTAATTTGCAAGGAAAGTTGCTTTTACATGGTTTTTATGAAGACGGTGTTAGGAATGGAAAATTTACGGCTTATCATCCCAATGGGCAGATAAGATGGGAATCAGAGTATGTAGATAACAAAGAAAAAGGGCTTTGGAAATACTATTATCCCGATGGTAAACCCATGCTTACGTTGTCATTTGAGAACGATGATTTTCAATTTGTAGACTTTTGGGATACATATGGTATTCGAAAGATTGCTAACGGTGAAGGAGAATACGAAATGACTTTTCCGATAAAAGGATTTACGGATCATGGCTTTACTTCCTATTTAAAAAAAGGCAAGATTTCAAAAGGCAAGCCCGATGGCGCATGGCTAACTTCCCTTATAATTGATGCTAGAAAAAAGAAGTTTATACCAATTTATAGTCAATTATTTATTGAAGGTAAACAAAATAGCTACGAGATAGCACCAGAATTTTTAGAACAATATATTGCTTATGAAGATTTCTATATTGTACCTAGCGATTTTTTCAGTAGGGCAGAATCTTTCATAGTTTATGATTGCAATTTTGATTCATACAGTGGTTTCATCACGCATAATATTAAGAAATTTAATCATTTTCTGACGGACGATAAATTCGAATATGCTGGTCAGTTTGAATTCAAAGTAATTTATGACGTTAGTAATAAGGGTTTAGTAAATTCGATGGAGGTTTTAGAAACGCCTGAGGAATTTGTTAAGTCTGACGTAAATAAGATTAGGTCGCTTTTTGAAACTGTTGAATATTTTATTCCATCAATAAAAGATGGAAAGCAAATCCGAGACAATATCACTTTAACAGGAAGTTTTATTTTCACTGATAAAGCAGCAACAATACAACACCTAAAGGTTGAAAGAGAAATCGGAGAATAGTATTTTACATTTTATTGGGCGTAGTTCCTTATATTTGCACAAAACTGACATTAATGAAATTTCACAAAGAAGGATATACAAGTTTAGCTTTAGTTGTTTTATTTATTTTTATAATTAATGCGACAGCTGATTATTTCGATGCTAATCAGTATGTTAAATGGTTTTTATACCTTATATCAGCATTTCTATTCATTACAATTGTTCAATTCTTTCGTAGCCCAAAAAAAGTAATTACGCTAGACGAAAATGCAATACTTTGCCCTGCAGATGGTAAAGTAGTCGTGATTGAAGAGACAGAGGAAACAGAGTATTTTAATGATAGAAGATTACAAGTTTCTATTTTTATGTCTCCTGTAAATGTTCACGTAAATAGAAATCCTATTTCGGGTATAGTATCTTATTTCAAATATCACCCTGGTAAGTTTTTAGTTGCATGGCATCCAAAATCATCTACAGAAAACGAAAGAACTACTGTTGTAGTGAAAAAAGATAATGGTGTGGAAGTTCTTTTTCGTCAGATTGCTGGAGCATTAGCACGTAGAATCGTATGGTACGTGAAAGAAGAAGATAATGTACAACAAGGCGAAGAATTCGGATTTATTAAATTTGGTTCTCGTGTAGATGTATTTTTACCTATTGGCACCAAAGTAACGGTAAATATTGGTGAGAAGGTAATAGGCGGCAAAACAGTTATTGCGCGTTTTTAATATTATCTTAACATTAAATAAGTAATTTAGCCTCATAATATGAGGCTTTTTTTATGAACTTTAGGTTGCTAGTTTTTTATATATCAGCTGGTTTTTCACTTTCACTTGCAAGTGTGAGTTTTTTCTATGCGCAGGATTGGCAACATTCATTGCTGATAATGGTTGTCTCTTTTGTGATTAGTTTTATTATTCTCACTAATATATTGCACTACCATATCCACACACGTATCAGCAATATTTATAAACTTATTCGCAGTCTCAAATTAGGCAAAGACATGAAAGTCGTCTTAGCAGAGCACGCAAGTGAAGATCCTATTCTTAGTACAGAAAAAGAAGTCCGCGATTGGGCGATTCAAAAGTCTTCTGAAATAGACCAATTAAAAGCACAAGAAAAATTTCGAAGAGAATTTCTCTCAAATATTTCACACGAATTCAAAACGCCACTTTTTGCGATTCAAGGTTATATCGAAACCTTAAAAGATGGTATGATCGAGGAGGATGTAGAAATGGCAAACAATTTTTTGAATAAAGCATCCCGAAATATAGATCGTCTTACATATCTTTTGAATGATCTTGACGAAATATCAAAACTTGAATCAGGACAAATTTCTATTAATCTTGAAAAATTCGACATTGTAGAACTTATTTTAGAAACCGTTGACCATTTAATCGATAAAGCACAAAAGCAGAACATTGAAATTGTTATCGATTTAAAAAATAACAGTCCGATTTTTGTGAAAGCTGACAGACAGCGTATTCAACAAGTTTTGATCAATTTGATTGACAATTCTATTAAATACGGAAGAGATGGCGGCAAAACTAAAGTAAACATTTACCCACTTCTTGATCAGATTTTAGTGGAAGTGACCGATAATGGATTTGGTATTGAAGAAAAAAATATACCTCGAGTTTTCGAGCGGTTTTTCCGTACCGACAAAAGTCGATCTCGTGACATTGGCGGTTCAGGATTAGGTTTATCTATAGTAAAACACATTATCGAGGCACATGAGCAGACCGTACATGCGCGTAGCACAGAGGGCATAGGCACAACATTTGGTTTCACATTAGCGAAATCAAAAGCCCACCACTAAAAATTTCTGAAAAGACTTAACATTAAATTAACATTAAGATTATACATTTGGTGAAAATATAAGTATATGTCACTAAATAGTATTTTTCAGTACTTTGTCCCTAAGGATAAAAAGTTCTTTCCATTATTTGAACAAGCTGGTGCCAATTTAATAGAGATGGCTAAGCTTTTAAAAGAATGTGTCAACACACCAAATATTGAAGACAGAAAATCTATATCTAAGAAACTTGAAGATTTAGAGCATGTTGGAGATAATATCACCCACCAGATCCACCTTGAATTAGGACGTAATTTCATCACACCATTTGATAGAGAAGATATCCACGCATTAGCAAGTTCTTTGGACGATGTGGCAGACTTTATTCATGGTGCTTCGAATCGTATTCAATTATACAAAGTAGAAAAAACTACGCAGCCTATGATTGAATTAACAGAATTGATCTTAGAAGCTACAGAACATGTTGCTAAAGCATTATTCGAATTAAAGGATTTAAAAAATATCCGCAACATTACGGATTCTTGCGTACGAATTAACAGTGTTGAAAACAAAGCAGATTACATCTTTGACAGAGCGGTAGCAGATCTTTTCGAATTCGAAACAGATGCAATCTCTTTAATCAAACATAAAGAAGTTTTGTCAGCAATGGAAGATGCTACGGACAAATGTGAAGATGTAGCGAATGTATTAGAAAGTATTCTGGTTAAGAATGCCTAATCATTTATATTAATCTACTTTAATTCATTCAACATGATTACAACATTATTAGTGGTAGTTATTGTCTTGGCCATTGCATTTGATTATATCAATGGATTCCACGATGCAGCTAATTCAATCGCCACAATAGTTTCGACCAAAGTATTAACACCATTTATGGCTGTACTTTGGGCTGCGATTTTCAATTTTGCAGCATACTTTTATTTCACAGATCACAAAGTTGCCAATACAATCGCGAAAACGGTATTAGAAGAATATATTACCTTAGAAGTTATCTTCGCAGGATTAGTAGCAGCTATCTCTTGGAATTTGTTTACATGGTACTACGGTATTCCTTCAAGTTCTTCGCATACATTAATTGGTGGTTTTGCGGGTTCGGGTATGGCTTATGCTTTATTTTTAGGAGCAAATCCAATCGATGCTATTAATATTAGTGCAACTTTAAAAATCATTTCTTTTATAGTACTCGCGCCAGTCATTGGTATGACCATATCCATAATTATTACACTTATAATTATCAATATATGCCGCAATGCAAAACCTCGTGTGGCCGAGAAATGGTTTAAAATTCTTCAATTAATTTCTTCTGCAGGATTAAGCTTTGCACATGGTGGTAACGATGCCCAAAAAGTAATGGGTATTATTTTCGTAGCGATGATTGCTGGAGGTGCAGCAACAGCTGGAGAGCAAATGCCCGAATGGATTCCAATCTCTTGTTACGCGGCTATTGCATTAGGAACAATGAGTGGCGGTTGGAAAATTGTGAAAACAATGGGTACTAAAATCACTAAAGTTACTCCATTAGAAGGTGTAAGTGCTGAAAGTGCGGGTGCTGTTACATTAGGTATCACTGAACACTTCGGTATTCCAGCATCAACGACACATACGATCACTGGTGCAATCATCGGTGTAGGTGTAGTGAAAAGAGTCTCTGCTGTAAGATGGGGGGTGACGATAAGTTTACTTTGGGCCTGGGTATTAACAATACCAGTCAGTGCAGTACTTGGTGGTATTACTTTAGCAATTATTCATTATATATTATAATATAAAAAAGAATAGTGATGTGGACAAAATACCACGTCACTATTTTTTTTATTGAATATCGTGTAACTTTTTAATGATACGAGTTGCTAGATTATAACCAATTATTTAGTTTTACGTCAAATTTTGACTACATTAGTCATTTATTTAACACTTGATCGCGTTTATTTTTTTGGCATCATTATTGTTAAGTAATGTTAAATTAGAAAACAATTAAAAATTTTTATAACCTTAAACAAAAAAGAGTATGAACTATTCTACAATTAAAAAAACAGCTGTTGCCGCTTCTTTAGTAGCCGCTTTAGGTTACGCTGATGTAGCTCAAGCACAAACTCCTACTGTATTCGGTGGCCGTTCTCAATACAGAACATGGTCAATTGGCTTACAAGGTGGTATCACAACTCCTAATGCTATTATCGGTGGTTCAAATGCTTACGGTCAAAAAGTTGGTCTTTTCCAAAATAAAGTTGGAGAATACTATGGTTTAACAATCCGTAAACAATTCTCTCACTTATTCGGATTAGAATTAGAAGGTAACCGTGGTAAAGTTAAAACTTACAACCATGATTTATCAGGATCTACTGGTAATGGCGCTGTTGAAACTAACCAATGGTTAACAGCTGGATCAAAGTCAGCAATCACAGAAGTAAACTGGGCAGCTAGTTTAAATGGTGTTTTCCAATTAGGAACTATTGACTTTTTAAGAAGAGAAAATGCTGTTAATTTTTACGCTAAAGTTGGTTTAGGTGTTTTAGCTAATAATCCAGTATTATACGCGAACAACGACTTCACTGGTGCTTCTTTTGACAACAAAGGTAACTGGGGTGAAGAAATTTTCGGAGATCGTGAACCTACTGGTGATAGAGATTATAAATTAGCAGCATACGTTCCTGTAGGTGTTGGTGTTAAATTTAAATTATCTGAAGTTGTAGCATTGAACTTAGGTTACACTATGAACTTCACTGATGATAACTATTTCTATGGACCATCTGATTTTTCTACTGGAAAACAAAAATTCTCAAACCTATACGGTGGTTTAGAATTTACATTAGGTTCTCGCGATAAAGAAAACTTAACTTTTGCTAACCCAGTATCTACATTATACGATGAATTGAAAGACCCTTCATTACGTAACGAAGTTGAAGCATTAAAACAACGTGTTTCTACTTTAGAAGGTACAGTTGATCAATTAGGTAAAGATTCTGATGGCGACGGTGTTTCTGACAAATTTGATAAATGCCCTAACACTCCTGCTGGCACAGTAGTTGATGGTTCTGGATGTCCAATCAAATTCCCTGAGCCTAAGCAAGAATTAACTTCAAATGCATATTTTGCTCCTATCGGTTTCGAGTTTGATAGTTCAGTATTGAAAACAGAATCATATGCTACTTTGGATAAATTAGCTAAAGAATTACGTGATTCAAATGGTACAGTTACTTTAGACGGATATGCTTCTGCAGAAGGTACTGAAGAATACAACATTAACTTATCTAAAGACCGTGCTAACGCTGTAAAACAATACTTAGTTAACGCTGGTGTTGCTGCTTCAAGCATTAATGCAAATGGTTACGGTGAAGCTAATCCAATTGCTTCAAATGCGACTGAAGAAGGACGTGTTCAAAACCGTCGTGTTGAGATCAAAAAATAATTATAATTTATAATTATTTAGCATAAAGAAGCCGTCACATATTATGTGACGGCTTCTTAGTTTTTAAACCTTTACACCACAGCATACTCTAAACTTGTGGATATGTGGAAAATAATTTAAAAGCGTTATATATAAAAAGCGTATTTTTCACTAAATTGGAATGGATATGGAAGAGGAATTTGACTTTGGATCAGCAGAAGAGCAAAAAAAATTTGTAAACCGTTTTGAAGAAATGATTCGAAACGAGGATCAATATTTTTTTGACGCAAATACTTTTGAGAGTATAATAGATTTTTATTCTGACAAGAACGATTCCATAAAGGCTTTGCAGGTCATTGAATTTGCAACCAGCCAACACCCCTATGAAGCTGGATTCTTTGCTAAGAAAGCGCAAATTCTTTCGCTGATGCGTCAATTTTCTTTAGCACTTGAAGCCATCGAGAAAGCTGAATCTTTAGAACCTTCGGATTCTGACATTCTGCTTATCAAAGCATCCATATATGCTTCACAAGGGATGTTTGAAACTTCAGAAGAACTGTTTAATCAGGCATTAGAAAATGCTGAAAATAAAGCTGAAATATACCATCAATTGGCTACTATATATCAAATGCAAGCCAATTTTTCTAAAGCCAAGAATTTCTTAAAGAAATCACTTAAAATATCTGTAGATAATCCTGATGCGTTATTAGAACTCAACTTTTGTTACGATGTGCTAGATGAAAAGGAAGAATGTCTAGAATTTTTCACTAAGTTAATTGATCAAGATCCATATTCTTATAATTGCTGGTACTATTTGGGTAACGCATTTCATAAACTTAGCCGATATGAAGAAGCAATTGATGCCTACGATTATGCCATATTGATTAATGAAAGTTTTTCATCTGCTTATTTCAACAAAGGAAATGCGTTAGTGAATTTGGATCGATACACCGAAGCTATTGAAATTTATAAGCAAACTTTTGAGTATGAACAACCAAACGCAGATACGTATTGTGCTATTGGGGAATGCTACGAGAAGTTGGAGTTAATGGATACCGCACGTGATTATTATAAAAAAGCGGTCAAACTAGATACTGAGATGGCAGACGCTTGGTTTGGCATTGGGGTAACACTAGATTTCGAAGAACGCTATTTTGAGTCTTTGCACTTTTACAAAAAAGCCTTAGAGTTGGACGATGAAAATCCAGATTATTGGTTTGCAATAGCTGATGCACGTTACAAATTAGGACAGATTGAAGAGTCGGAATTAGCTTATACTAAAGTCGTGGAATTGAATCCAACTGACATTGAAGCGTGGTTGGACTTTTCATCTATATATTTTGAACAAAATAAGATAAACGAAGCTATTGAAACAATTTCTGAAGCGATAAAAATTAACACAGAAGCTCCAGAATTGTATTATAGATTAGTTGCGTACTTATTTGCAAATGGGCAATATACTGAAGCATTAAATTTCCTAGAACTTGCTTTGGCATTTGGTCCAGAAAAACACCACATACTATTTGAATACCTTCCGCAATTGCAAGGAAATCAAATTATTGTAGAAATCATAAAAAAGTATACCGACAAGAATGATTAAGTTAGGGTTAATTGGATATCCTTTGGGACATTCCTTTTCTAAAAATTACTATTTAACAAAATTCGAAAAAGAAAATATTGACAATGTGCATTACGACACATATGCTATTGAGCATATTGATCAATTTCCGAAAATTTTTGACCAAGATCAAACATTTCGAGGATTCAATGTTACCCTTCCACACAAGCAGGCGGTTATCCCCTATTTAGATGAATTGTCTGAGGAAGCATCAGTTATGAAGGCTGTCAATTGCATCACGATTTCATATAAAGATGGGAAATCTTTTTTAAAGGGATACAATACGGATGCTTATGGACTTCAAAAATCTTTGGAGCCTCTATTATTGCCAAATCACTCACAAGCTTTAGTATTAGGAAATGGCGGAGCTGCCAAAGCCGTATTCCACTCTCTTGATCAATTAGGTATTCCATACAAAATTGTGAGTCGCAATAAAGATACGGGTGATTTGACTTATGAAGACTTGGACGAAAAGTTAATTTCAGAGCATTCGTTAATAATAAACTGTTCTCCAGTCGGAACTTACCCTAATATGGATAGTTGTCCCAACATTCCATATAATGGCATTGGTAAGAATCATTTACTTTATGATTTAATATACAATCCGGAGGAGACATTATTCCTAAAAAAAGGCAAAGAAAGAGGGGCTGTAATCAAAAATGGTTACGAAATGCTTTTATTGCAAGCTGAAAAAAACTGGGAAATTTGGAGTAACACCTTTTAGATGTCACGTACAGTAGTTTTATTATTCATAGTTTTTTGTTTCTTTAGCTGTCAAAATACAGATTACAGTCCTAAACCAAAAGCTTATCATCGCATTCATTTTCCAGAAAAAAAATACACGAATCAATCAGTAGTTGGGTGTCCCTTTCTATTTGACATTCCTGCCTACAGCTTATTAATTGATGATACGAATAAAAATGCGAAACCTTGTTGGAAAAACATTGATTTCCCACAATTCAATGCCCGTTTACATTTGAGCTACTTTGCAATTGATAAATTCGCAACGCTGGATGCATTAACAGAAGACGCAAGGGCATTCGTATTTAAGCATACGACAAAAGCAACTGCTATTGATCAGCAAAAAATTGCTAACCCAGAAAATAATGTTCATGGACTTGTCTACAATATACAAGGAAATACCGCCTCTAATTTTCAATTTTTTGTATCCGACCAGAAAAATCATTATTTGAGAGGTGCTTTATATTTTAATGAAAAACCAAACCTAGATTCTATTCAACCCGTTCTTGAATTTCTAAAATCAGACATTCAGCACATGATTTCTACGATTAGATGGAAATAAATAGTTAAATTTGATTCATGTTAACTATTGAAACATTTACATTTAATCCATACCAAGAAAACACGTATCTACTTATCGATCAGGAAGGTAATTGTGTAATTATAGATCCCGGAATGCACTCATTACAAGAACAAAGTTATTTTAAAGATTTTATTGTGAATAATAATCTTAAACCGACTTTACTATTAAATACACATTGTCATATTGATCATGTACTTGGAAACCATTTCATTCACGAAAATTGGGGATTAAAACCAAATTTTCATGAATTTGAAGTTCCTGTTCTTGTTTCTGTAGAAAACTACGCCCCGCAAATGGGTTTCCGATACGAAACATCGCCTATTCCAGAAACATTCCTTCAAGATAAAGAGATTATTGAATTCGGAGGTCATAAAATAGAGGCTATTTTTGCGCCAGGCCATTCTCCTGGTCATTTATGTTATTATATCGCTGACCAAAAAATTTTAATAGGTGGTGATGTGTTATTTCAGAATAGTATAGGTCGCACAGATTTGCCTGGTGGTGATCATCAGACACTTTTAAATAGTATACAAAAAAGTATCTACAGGTTACCTGAAAATGTCGAAGTATATCCTGGCCACGGTCCCACCACGACTATTGGATTTGAGAAAAAAACAAACCCTTTTGTGAGAGGATGAAAAAAATAAGTGTACCCTTATTCTTTGCTTTACGGTATCTTTTTTCGAAGAAATCTGTCAATGCTATTAACATTATTTCAATAATAAGTATTGTAGGAATTTTTGTGAGCACAGCAGCTTTAGTTATTGTATTGACTTTTTATAATGGTATGGAAAAATTCATCTTGTCGATGAATAGCACCTTTTCCCCAGATTTGCGTATTGAAGCAGTCAAAGGTAAAACATTTGATCCAAACAAAAACGCAACTTTTCCAGAACTAGAAAAACTTCCCGCTGTTAAAAATTACTCTGAAACCCTAGAGGATAAAGTTTTAATTCAACATGAAGGGAAGCAAATTGTAGGTCAATTAAAAGGTATCACGCAAGAAAGTCTAGAGAAGCAGTCTAAAGAACATATTTTGCATATTGGCAATTTTCAGATTAAAGCAGATTCGACGAATTATGCATTAATTGGACCTCAAATTCAAACAAATTTACAAGTTCCAATCTCAGAATTTAATAATACAATCGACTTATATTTCCCACGAAAAGAATCTTCGGTCAATAATATAAATCCATTAGAAGATTTTAATATTCGTCAAATAGCTGTTAATGGAATTTTGACGTTTGAGCCTGAATTTCAAAATCTCGTTATACTACCTTTGGATTTTGCACGAGATATTCTAGGAGAAGACAAAGCTATTTCGGCAGTTGAATTATTTTTGAAAGATCCGAGCGAATCGTATGCTTTGCAAAAAGAAATTCAGAAAAAACTAGGACAAGATTTTCAAGTTAAAAACAGGGAACAGCAAAATCCGACGCTCTACAAAACTATAAAATCTGAAAAATGGATTGTGTTCTTTATCCTTACATTTATCGGAATAATAGCCATTTTTAACATCATTGGATCACTTACGATGCTCGTCATCGACAAGAAAGAAGACATGAAAATTCTTCAGCATATCGGCGCGAATAAGTCTACAATTGAAAAAATTTTCTTCTACGAAGGTATCATGATTGCCTTGATCGGAAGTACTATTGGTATAGCAGTTGGTTATGTTTTTTGTTTCTTGCAAGAAACATACGGCTTAATTCGTACTAATAATGTGAATGGAAGTTTCATCGATGTATATCCAGTAGATATGCGTACACAAGATTTCATCTTAGTATTTTTTACAATATCGACACTATCCATTATTGTATCCTATTTCTCATCCAAACTCAGCGTAAGAGAAATTGGTAAAATAGCAAATCTTAAGAGCGAGGAATAAATTTAGTATTTAAGTTTTTCACGACTATAATCCCCTTTCTTGATGGAATTTATAAATTGATACCAATTAAATGGATTCAAGAAAGGATTGTTCATGCGTTGGTTAATATTCTTGTTTTGCATGTACTGGTGGCGTTGCAAAGAGTTGAACGTCTGGATTTCCTCTGCACTTCGCGGCACGACACGTGCAAGAGCTGCAATAGCTTCAGGACTCAAATTACGTCGAGCTGTAGCAATTGGGTCATCACCACCCATAGCCATAAAATCAGCTAAATAATCTTCGTAACTTGCCCACGGAAACGGCGTAACAGCAGGAAGTTCAATAACTAATGCGCGCATTTTTACTGACGCAGTGTATTTGTCACCTTCTACCTCGGGAATTGTATATGTAATAGGATCAAATCCAACACTGGAAAATTCAATAATATCCCCAACATGTGCCACGAATGAAAAGTACCCCTCATTGTTGGACATATATGTTTGATTATTAAAGGAGGTGTTTTTTATTGTTACGAATCCGACAGGAAGATCCGAACCCATTGACGTAATTAGACCACTAAATTGAAGAATCTTTTTGGTCTGTGCAAATACAGAACCTAAGGTAAGAAGCATAACCCCTAAACCGACAAAAAGATATTTAATGGATTTTATAGACATTTAAACAAAAATAAAATTAAAGACTATTCGATCCTGTTAAAATGTGTTAATCAATTAACAACATTTTCGTTACAAAGTTTGTCCGGGTAATGTAGCGTTCGGATCATTCATATCCGTGATGTTTATCGCTTCTACAGCAACAATCTCAGGCACAGCTTTTTTAATAGCTTGCTCAAGACCAGCTTTAAATGTCATAATACTCATCGAGCAACTCGCACATGCACCCAACAATTTTAACTTCACGACCTTATCCTCCGTAATCTCTTCAATACTAACATTGCCCCCATCAGTCTCCAAATACGGACGGATTGTATCTAATGCTTGTTCTACTCTCTCGTGTAAGCTCATTTTTTGTATTACTTAATAATCCGTAAATATAATGAATTTTATTCCTATCTGAAATTAAGCCCTTATTATTAGCAAAATAATGACATAATCCGGTAATGGTTAAAGTTTGTTAAAGGCTTTTGTAAAAATATATTAGTTACTAAAAATCAAGTAAATTGCGGTTTAAAATTTAATTGAATATTATTGTTAATTGACGTATCTTTGTAAAATGTTTTTGAATAGACGTATACCTGTAATTTTAGCTTTGTGCTTAGCTACATTGTTTTTTGTAGGCTGTAAAAGCAAGTTTGAAAAACTTCGCAACAGTAACAATATTACAATGAAATACCAAGAAGCAGTCAAGCTATATGAGAAAGGCAAATATTCTAAAGCACTCATTTTGTTTGATGATTTAGCTGGAAAATATCGTGGAAGAGCGGAAGCCGAGGATTTATTTTATCTTATTGCTAACGCTAATTACAAATTAAGAGATTATACTTCAGCACGTTTTCACTTTAAAAACTTCGCCAATACCTACCCAAATAGCCCTAGAGCTGAGGAATGTAGATATATGGCTGCATATTGCTATTACATCGAATCTCCAAGGTCAACATTAGATCAAGATAACACGCGTAAGGCGATTGATGAATTACAATTATTTGTAAACTATTATCCAGAGTCAGAAAGAGCAGAAAAAGCTGGTGAATTAATTCAAGATTTAAGAGAGAAACTTGAGAAAAAAGCATTCGATAACGCAAAGCTTTATTACAATATGGGGCTGGCAGATGATTATCGTGCGGCAGTAATCGCTTTAGAAAATGTATTGAGACAGTACCCTGATACGAAGTTCGCCGAAGAAATTGAGTTTTTGATGTTAAAATCTCAGTATTTATTCGCTGACAACAGTCGTGTACATCGTCAGGAGGAGCGTTTTAATGAAGCTATAGATTATTACAATAGCTTTTCGGAACATTTTCCATCGAGCAAATTCAAATCTGAAGCAGATGATTTGAAAAAAAGTGCTGATAAAAAAATCGTTTCTGCGATCCGCCTTATGAATCAATACAATAAGGAACTGGAAGAAAGAAATAAAGAACTGGGCATCACTGAATCCAAAAAAGAAGAAGCAAGCGCAGACGGTTCAACAAAATAACAAGAAATTAAAAATAATATTTAGTTAATATGAGTCAAGCAAAAAACAACACCATCCCAAATTCTACAGTAACAAGAGATTTGAGAGAATTGGACAAAGCTACTGACAATCTTTACGAGTCAATCGTGATCATCAGCAAAAGAGCAAACCAAATTGGTGTAGAAGTGAAAGAGGAGCTAAATGCGAAATTGGCTGAGTTTGCAAGCAACAATGATAACTTAGAAGAAGTTTTCGAAAACCGCGAGCAAATCGAAATTTCTAAACACTACGAACGTATGCCAAAGCCTTCATTAGTAGCTATTGACGAATTTTTGAAAGACAAAGTTTACTTTAGAAATCCTTCTAAAGATCAAGACTAATCACTAGAGAAGCTATGTCTTCGCTAAAAGACAAAAATATTGTGCTAGGTGTATGCGGCAGTATTGCCGCATACAAAATAGCTTCTTTAATACGACTGCTCATTAAAGAGGAAGCTTCTGTGCACGTCATTATGACGCCAGAGTCTACCCAATTTATCACCCCTCTTACCTTATCTACATTATCTAAGAAGCCTGTATTGGTGGATTATTATGATCCAAAAACTGGCGAATGGAATAATCACGTACATTTAGGCTTGCATGCGGATCTGATGTTAATAGCACCAGCATCTGCAAACACTATTGCCAAATTGGCTAATGGTTTTTGTGATAATTTGCTAGCAGCAACATACCTATCTGCCAAATGTCCCGTATATCTAGCTCCAGCGATGGATTTGGACATGTGGAAGCACCCTGCTACGCAACATAATTTGTCCTTACTTAAGAGTTATGGCAATATTATAATTCCGCCAGGAAACGGAGAGCTAGCTAGTGGATTGGTGGGTGAAGGTCGATTGGCTGAGCCAGATGAGATAATAGCATTCTTAGAAGAGGATTTGGGTCAAAATAAACCTTTGACAGGTAAAACAGCATTAGTCACAGCAGGGCCGACATATGAGGCTATTGATCCCGTTAGATTCATTGGGAATCACTCCTCTGGAAAAATGGGCTATGCCATTGCCGAAGAGTTAAAATCGAAAGGCGCTAACGTAATTTTGGTAAGTGGTCCTACTCACTTGAAAGCTTCTTCTGAGATTAAAACTATACCTGTGCATTCTGCGCAAGAAATGTATGATGCTTGCAATGAAGAATTTAACAACGCAGATATCATCGTAATGAGTGCGGCTGTAGCGGATTATACACCTAAAGAACCTGCTATAGAGAAAATAAAAAAGAAAGCTGAAGACTTCACTATTGAGCTTAAGAAAACAACAGACATCTTAGGTACATTAGGACAACGGAAGAATAAAAACCAAACCTTGATAGGTTTTGCGTTGGAGACAAATAACGAAATGGCTCACGCCCAAGATAAACTTATACGCAAAAATGCTGATTTTATTGTCTTAAATTCAATGCAAGATGCTGGCGCGGGTTTTGGTACGGACACCAACAAAGTGACTATTCTATCACGTGAAAATGCCCCAAAAAATTACGACCTCAAGTCTAAACAAGAGGTCGCTAAAGATATCTGTCAACTTATAGTTGATCATCAACAAAGTCTATAAATTCCAAATTCTAATTTCTTTCGGATAATAATTGTTAATGCGATTTGGCATTGCTTTTATCCAGCCCAAATTAGTCCCATTGTATCGCGCTAAAATCCAGCCTGATAAATTTTCAGGATTTACACTAGATGGAAGTTGTTCTTTCCGTAAATAGTTTTGGGCTTGATCGAGCTCTAAATCTATATGTGGTAAATCTGCACGTACAAGATTACTTAAAGCTAAATCATGGCTTGGAACTAGAGTTTTTCCTTTTAGCTCACCAATCTCCGTTCCGGCATTTTTCAAATACAAAACACTTTGCAAAGCTTGGAGATCTTGCTCATTTTGCTTCGGAAAGACATGTAAAAAATTGTGTTGAAGAAAAGAATAGTGTCTCTCAGCATTAACCCATTCTTGCGCTATATGTTGTGGAGCAACATTTTTTTCTTTTTTTATTTTTTTCATCGAAAATGTGTCCTGCTCCTCTTTCTTTCTCAACACAGCACAAAAGAAACCCTCACCTTTTAATAAATGCGGATAAAATCGATAGCCAGTTGCTTGATGTAATTTTGATGTCGTTACCGAAATTCCCCAACTCGCATCTACTTCCACGGCAACAGATTCCATTTCAAACTCGTTGATAAGCCAATCAACTATATCTTCATTCTCTTCGTTCGAATAAGAACAAGTTGAATAAAACAAATAACCACCTGTCTTCAAAGCTGAAAGACTTTGTCCTAAAATACGCTGTTGACGTTCGCTGCACAATTTCACATTAGCTAACGACCATTCATCAATAGCTGAATGATCTTTGTGAAACATCCCAGAACCTGAGCATGGCGCATCGACTACCATCAAATCAAAATAACCAGGCAGTCGACCAAAAGCTGATGGATCATTATTAGAAACTACTGTGTTTGAATTTCCCCACCGAACTAAATTAGTCGTTAGTATATTGACACGGGATTTTATGATTTCATTAGCCACCAATAGACTGTCATCATGTAGCGCCGAGTTAAGTAAAGTAGATTTCCCTCCTGGAGCGGCACAAAGGTCTAGAGCTTTTATCGGTTCTAAATGTAGATTTAATTTTCGGGTTAAATAATCCAAAAACATAGAACTTGACTCTTGAGAATAATAACACCCACTGTGAAATAGTGGATCCAAAGTAAATACAGGCCGAGTCTTTAAATAATAGGCGTGCTCACACCATGGAATTGCACTTTCAATTACATAATCTGCAATCTGAAAATTTTTTACTGGGTTAATACGGATTGATGATGTTTTCTCTTCTTTATTGTGGATAGCTATAAAAGCCTCATAATCAAACGAAGGATCGCCCTTTAGTAGCGACAGTAAGTCATTGGGAAGTATATTACTCATTTCCAAAAGTAAAAATTCAGAACTAAAAAATAAAATACTATTCAATTGCTTTATCTTTGTCACTAATGAAGAGTTTTAAAAAATATTATATTATTCCTGCAACACCTGAGGAAATATACAAAGCGCTTACTACTGAAATTACAATTCGCCTATGGACGGGTGATAGCGTAGAAATAGATCCAAAAGAAGGTGGTGAATTTTCTCTTTGGGATGGCAGTATTAATGGGCGATTTATAGAATTGATTCCGGACAAAAAAATTGTACAAGAGTGGTATTTTGGGGATGAGGAGCAATCAATAGTAACGATTAAATTGCACGAACATAAAAAAGGAACTTCATTCGAAGTGAATCACATGAATATTCCTGACGAAGCTTACGATGATATTGTTGACGGATGGGAATATGAATACGTAGGTAGCTTAATCGATTTTTATACAGAAGAATAATAAGCAGAAAGTCCGAGAAAAACCTCGGACTATAATAGATAGGGCGTAAGCGACTTAACATTTTTAACCTTTCCTTGATGAAAACAGCCCTACTCATCGTATACTGCAAACACCGTCAATTAATGAAGAAGCGGATAAAATGAAAAGTTACAATTTTTAAATTTATCAAAGAAATCAATTCATTATTATTTTTCATAAAATTCAACAAACACCACTTCAATTGCACAACAAAATACTAAATAAAGTACTTGACTTGCATAATGTATGATAATTTTAGATAAAAAATGTTATTGCCAATACCGTTAATGGTATTAATATCTTATTGACGAACAATTATTAGCCGATGTAATAATGTATACCAAGAATTTATTCGGTTGCCATACCATTTATAAAGAAAATAAAGGTATTGAAGTTCCCAAAAACAGGATTTCCTTACTTCTCAAATATGCTATTACTCAGAGAAAAGAAACACTATTTAAAATATACAATGGAGTTGCTACCTTTGAGTGGAGACAGATTTAAAAAATAAAGAATTAAATTTGTTAACATATGGCACGAGTATTTG
>NZ_WUQY01000033.1 GCF_009829085.1 Sphingobacterium bovisgrunnientis | reverse complement strand
TTTCACAAAAAGCTTTCCTAATTAATAGAAGAGGGCAGATTTTTTTACACCCTAAATTTATTTAGGACAGCTGTGATCTAAATTCAATTAAAGTTGGAATGTTATATTAAAACAAAATCAGGTGGATATTACGTTGGTGCTAAACATGAAACAATTGTTTCTGTTTTAACTGGCTGTACATCTCAAAAGGATCTATTTACGCAATTAAAAAAATTAGATTCAATTATGTCATTAGATGACTTTTATCAACCTGAAATAATTTCTGATTTAAGTCTTTTTACTTCAAAGTCTTATCTGTATAAAGAAATCATTAAAAGGTTTGATAATGCGGTTGTTTCAACTTTACCTATTTATCAGGTTAAGAGTGTAAACGAATCTATTGATAAAAATAGTTTATTGGACATAATAATAGAGCAATGTGAGGAAGGAGTGGGTTTTATTACTATACATCCTACACCAACTTTAAAGTTATTAGAGTTGTCAACTAAAAGATATGTTCCTATAACTTCTAGAGGTGGAGTAATGGTCGTAAAGGATTTAATAAAATCAAAGAAAAAGGAGAATGTCTATATAGAAATTTTAGATGAAATAATTAATATTTGTTATAAATATAATGTTGCAATAAGTATTGGAGCTTCGTTTAGATCATCAAATATTTTCGATAGCTTAGATGTTTGTCAAATTGAAGAGTTCAAAATCCAAAAACAAATAGCAGATTATGTTTATAGTAAAGGTGTTAATATAATAATTGAAGGACCTGGTCATAGTAACTTATCACGTTTAAAAAAAATTTCGGAATATTATAAAAATATGAATTACCCTATAATGCCATTAGGTCCAATTCCTACTGATATATCAATAGGTCAAGACCATATTTCTAGTGCTATAGGAGCTTCTGTTCTAGGTATGTTAGGATGTGTTGATATTATAACATCAGTTACAAGAGAAGAGCATACAGGTAAAATTCCTTCAATAGATTCTTCAATTGAGGCGATAATGGCTTCTAAAATAGCAGCTCATATTATTAATATCGATAAAGTAAATAAAGTGGAAGAAGATATAAAAATTGTAACAAACAGAATGATGAATAAAACCTGTATCTATAATAAGAACTCATCTGGTTGCAGTAGATGTGCTCATGTCTGTCCTTTGAAATTTTCTATATCATAGTTTATTATCTATTAAGGTGAATATTAAGTTTTATAATCAAAATAAATCAGTTTATAAAGGGTCTGTGATCGGTAAATAAAACTACACGATTTTTGGCAAATATTACTACACAATAATTGGCAAGAATGGTGCAGAATAATTGGCAAGAACAAGTGCAGGATTATTGGCAAGAATGAATACATAGTTCATCTTCCGGGGCTATACCCCGAAAGAAAAAACAACCTTTGTGATCAAGAAAAAAAACAAGGGTATTAATGAACTATTATTTAAACAAACTTATGACCTATCATGAAGTTCACAAGCTTTCTCGTGAGGGCTTTTCAGTATCAAAGATCGCAGATTACCTAGGAATGAACTGGCGTACAGCCAAACGTTTGCTCAGTCAGAGTGAGGACGAATTTGAACGCGATCTTTCAACGCCTAAAGGTAGAAAGAAAACGTTGGAAGAGTATACGGAATTTGTACGGAAGAAATTGGAGAGCCATAGCGACACCTCTGCCTCGCAGATGCACGACTGGTTGAAAGGTATTCATCCTATCAAGTACATATTTAATAGATTAACTGTAAATCATAGTTTTGCATGATGAATATGCAAGAAAAAAGAGCGTCGATGTTATCTATGATAGCAGACTGGCAAACGAGCGGAAAAAGCAAAAAAGCTTACTGCTCTGAAAACGGCATCACTGAGGCAACTTTTTATTATTGGTTATCTCGCAGTAAACAAAATGACAAAGTATGCAGTAGTTTTATAACAATCGATAAGGCGCCAGTTAAGTGTAATATCGAGATCATTTATCCCAATGGTGTGCGTGTAAATGTCGAAAATGATCTTGCTCTGCTTTCACAACTGATCCGTCTATACTAGTGTTTGCTCTGAGTTCATCGCATCGTTTTTATCTATACGATGGTTTTTGTGACATGAGAAAATCATTTGATGGGCTTTGCGGATTGATTAGTTCAGTTATGCATCGCCAGGCCACCAATGGTGAAGTTTTCGTATTCCTAAACTACAGAGGTTTACGCGAGGGCAGATTCAAAAGCGAAGCGCATGGCGATTGAGAAAGCTTATACCTCGGTTGTACCTGAAACGGAACCTATCTGGTTGTCAAATGATAATCTAATGGATTGGCTGAAGCACTTTTAATAGATTTATTATGTGAAGTGATGCGACAATGAATACACCTGACAACAGTTGAGAATGCAATTAATTGTCGCGCACTTTACATAATCACCAGCTATGCATAACCCAGCTTATGAAAAGTTTTACATAAGCTGGGACGAAAAAATTACCTCTTCGCAGGAAGCCATGAAGCAGCACAGCGTGCAGCAATGATATACTCTTTTTTTGCGATCTGCAAAAAGCATGAGGTAAACCCATTTCAGTGGTTAAAACATACGCTGGAAAATATTATGTCCATAAACCACAAAAATCTTAAAGAGCTATATCCTCAGAACTTCAAAAAATCAGCGGACCTGTAGTTCATAGGCCGGATACGTCTTAACTATTAAGGTGAGATTATAGGTGAAATTACTACCGATGTAAATTTTGGACAATAGTTGAATATATATTATCCGAACATTTTTCTATTGTACACCTAATGTACATCTTTTGTTTTCTTAACTTATTGAAAATTATAGTTTTAATGTTTAATTTTACTTTTTGTATCGGAAAATAGTTCTCAACATAGAAAATCTCAATGTTTCTTTTCAAAGCAAATTAATTTTGTGTCTCTGAACCAGAATTTATAGTTTTTTTATCATTTAGCAATATAGATAAATTTTAAAAGTGACTACAGCAACCGAAGTAATTCGTCCAGTCATTGTTAGTAATAATCGTGGCATAATCGAAACTAAGAGATTGAATTTACTAAGCTAATATTAAATTCAATTCATCAGCCCATCACTTTAGACATCTCTTTTGTGTAATCATTCATTTAAAGATTTATCAAATTCTTGGAATAATTCAGGTACAGAAATATTTTCAAATGTGCAAAGTTTGTAGATTGTTGACAGTGGGATGTCATATGGGGAGCCATCATTGATTCTCGTCAGTGTTCCTCTTGAAATACCGCTTTTATTAGCATAGTCGTTTCTAGAAACTTCATTACCACTAATTTTATAAGGAGAACAGAATTTTTTCTTAAGAAATTCAATAAAGCTTCTTTGGTATGCTTCTATTTGAACTTTACTAACCATATTATTATCATTTTTAATTATTTAAAAATTAATGGACGAGATGTTGTCCATTTGAATTTTTATTGTTATATTTGTTCTAGTTAATTATTATAGCGACACATATAGCAGTGATGATTCGCTGCTAACAACGGTGTTACTCATGAACGAAACCGTCAAATTCCACATGAGTAAATCGTGAGCTCGCTTTCTATTGAATTTTTTTATCTTTACAGATATAAGTTCAATAGGGCGAAGCTCATGTAAGTCTTCTGTGGAAACATAATCTTGATTATGGGGCTCTTGACGGTGCCTGTTCGGAAGCATTGAGCCTCGCTCTATTGGTATTTACCTACCTATACAGCCTTTCTCTTTTGCTTTTAGAGTTGCAGCGTATTCATAACCATTACATAAAAAAACTATTATGAAAACGAAACCAACTACCATCAAGTCCATGATGTTGATCCATGATCAACAACGGATTTCATTAAATCTTATCTATAAGAACATCAAACGATCACCAGAATAGTTGATGATTTAAAATATACAGCGCATAAAGAAAAAGGGTGCCTATTCTGATTTATGGAATAGGCCTATTTACCTTATGTCTACTGTAGCCGACTTCTGTACTAGATAAAGATATACATAGTAAGATTTAATAATCAATATCGTATTTTATTGTTCGCACTCTAAATATACTACTCCTTATGCAATCTTACAAGTGGTTTGAAGCACATATTGTCTTTCAAATATACTTTTGTGAAGTCGGCATTTTACAATTCCATTTTAATTTTTGTTAGTAAAGGCTGGAGTTATGTATGATATTTATATTGATTTGACTTTAATCATTTAAAAATCCTACACCAGCTTTTTACGATTAACCAAATATATTACACTTGAAAATGAAGAATTTTTATCAAGAGGGAAGAGGTATGCCTTTATTAGAGTACATATCTTCCGCTAAATCACCCGCGATTTTTAAAATATTTAAGGCAAAGAGGCAACATATGGATGAAGAAATTTGTGCAGAAGATTTAGAAGGGTATACTTCATATCTGGCTTCACAAATTTATGAGTATCAATTACGATTGAAGTATTCAAAAGACGCGGAAGGAAAAATGTATTCACAGAAAGAGGGGGCTTCTGATGAAGTTAAAGACTTAGATTTCGTTAAAAATGTTATAAAATATTTTAATAATATTATCCCTACGCACAACATGAATATGTTGACCATCATTTTTCTATTGATCTTTAGTAGTAATGCAGTTTTTGCTGCCGTACGACAGGACACTACATCATTTAAAATTCCATTTACATATTTCCTTTCAGAAAGAATTGACACTGGATTAGAAAATAAGCTTCGTCAGCAGCATTCAGACATTGATTTCAATAAATATCCTGTAAAATCGTATAAGGCGAAAGCAAACTTAATTCAAAGTCTCCCAGTAGAGTCTAAAATTGATGATTATGTTTTAGATATGCGTATTAGGGTTTTTAATGATTCACTGGATCGTGAATTTGTAACACTTCGTGAGTTAAGTGAGAATCGCATAGTTGTATTAGATTTTTGGGCTTATTGGTGTAAACCTTGCTTAGCTTCTGTAGTGCATTGGGAAACAAATCACAAATCACTAAAAGATAATATCAGCGTATTAGCTGTAAATGTGGAATTTGATTTTTGGGCCATACGATATGCTAAAGATCGGAATTGGAAAAATACACAGGTCATCGGTCCGGCATCTTATTTTCTAGCAAATTATTTTCTAAAACAAACACTTGTTGGTCCTAATGTGTGGATTAAAGACGGATATTATTTGGGAGCTTCAAACCCGATACAGGAATCATATGAATTTATTAATCAATTAAAAGATGGTCACATCAACTACATACCAAAAGAAAATCGTTATGAACCAATATATACTTCACCTTTTCAAGACTAACCTAATAATATGATGAAATTAAAATGTTATTTTTTTTTATTGTTCCTAAGCATATTAGCAACAGGAATTAAGGGGCAATCAATAAGAGATGTATCTGGAATTATTCGCTCAGAAGGCACCAATGAGCCTATTGCTGGAGTAACGCTTCAAATACACGGGCGTACAATTTTTTACGTTACTGGTGAACAAGGAAGATTTACGATTCCACAGGTAAGGGACTCAATGATGCTCCATATAAGTCATGTTCAATACAAATCCAAAACTATTATAATCAATAATAAATTGGACGAATTAATTATTCATTTGGAAAGGAATGATGGAGAAATCCAAGAGGTAGCTGTATACGCTACGGGATATACTTTGATACCTAAGGAACGTGCGGCAGGATCTTTTGAGATTTTTGATAAAAAAAAGTTAAATCAATCACTCTCATCGAATATTCTAGATAGATTGGATGGACTTTCTGGATCACTTGCTTTGGATCGGAGAGCAGCAATGCAAACAGAAGGAGGGAAAACGGATGTTTCACTGCGGTTAAGAGGTATGAGTACGTTAATGAGTGATGCTCGACCATTAATTATTGTTAACAATTTTCCCTTTGAAGGCAAATTATCTGACATTAATCCCAATGACATTGAATCGATATCTTTTTTAAAAGATGCTTCCGCATCTGCAATTTGGGGGGCTAAGTCCGCAAATGGTGTTATCGTAATTCAGCTCAAACAATCTAAAATAGGAGAAAGTAAATCAATAAATGCATTATTTACAACTCGTATCAGTAATAAACCTAATTTATATGCTAACAATAGATTTATATCTGCTCCTGAATATATGGGTTTCGAGGAAATTATGTTTAATCGAAATTATTATCGTGATGAAAAAACAATATTGTTATCTCCATATGCACATCTATTGTCCAAAAAGCATAAGGGCCTAATTGATGAAAACGAATTTCAATTTGAAAAATCAAAATTTATGGAACAGGATATAAGAAAGCAAGCAGATCAATACTTATATCAAAATGCCATAGATAAAATAATGAATATTAATATGAGTGGAGGCTCATCCTTACATAGCTACCTGTTCTCTATTGGTTATGATGATGTTAAACCTGTTTTGGTAGGGAATTCTAATTCAAGACTATCACTAAGGGTAGATAATAAGATAAGGATCACATCTAAATTTGAAGCACAGTTTTCGATAGATTATATCCATAGAATGGAACGAAATAATAGTGTATCGTTATTTGATCAGTCAGGAATAGTTCCAGCAGATAAGAATATGATATACCCTTATGCATCTCTGATTGATATTAATGGAGAACCAACTAGAAGCGCAATTGCATTTAACCCATTCTTTTTAGATTCATTTAATCAATCTCATAATAGAGATTGGTTATTTAGTCCCTTGGAAGAACTAGATATTAGAGATAATACTTATAAAAATAATTCCATTCGAATGTTTAGCAATTTAAATTATAAGTTATCAAAAGATTTAACGATCTCAGCTAATTATATATTTAATAGCACAAATGGGGACAGAATTAATCATTTTACTGCAGATTCGTATTATACAAGAAACTTAGTCAACAGGTTTATGCAAGGTCCTGGTTCATTCATTATTCCAAATGGTGCTATAAGACATAAAACTGTTGATGCTTCGCGTAAGTATGGTGGGCGTATGCAACTGGATTTTAATAAAAATATATTTAATAAACTTTCGATAAATTCTTTAGTTGGAGGTGAAATTAGCTCATATATTTCCATATTTGATCCTTTACAGATATTGTATAATTTCAGTGAGGATAATTATATAGGGCAAAATATATTTGATTATAGCAAATACTATACAGTGAATCCTGATGGAGCTCAACGAATCCCTTCATCAAATAGTCAAATCTATGAGCTTACAGATAGGTTTATTTCTTATTATGGCTTAGGAACGCTGATGTGGGATAACAGATATTTATTAACAACTAGTTTGCGCTGGGATGGCTCTAATTTATTTGGCGTAAAAACCAATCAGAAAGGAGTTCCATTATGGTCTTTAGCTTCTGGCTGGCTTTTACACAATGAAAAATTCATGAATAATTCAAAGTTGTCAGAATTAAAATTAAGAGCTACAATAGGGGAGAATGGTAATATCAACAAGAATGCGACAGCTTATCCAACAGCAGTATTTACAACTAATAGTAGTACTGGATTAAGAGAGGCACTTTTAAAAACCGCAGGAAATCCACAACTTAAATGGGAACGTGTACTTTCCTGGAATATTGGTGTAGATTGGGCACTACTTAAACGTTCATTAGGTGGAAGTATAGATTTTTTCAAGAAGGATGCATACGATCTTATGGGCTTAAAAGAAGCAGATCCTACTACAGGAATCAATCCAGTTTTATCGGGAGTTAAACAAATGATCAATTATGGCAAATTTGAAAGTTCAGGTTTTGATGTAAGATTGTTTAGCAAAAATAACATAGGGAATAAGCTCATAATTGATACTGATTTTAGTATTAGTAAAAATTGGAATAAAGTAGTCGATTATAACGTTGTACCATTGGGTATACAAGACTATTTTCAATATATCGT
The DNA here is from genome assembly GCF_009829085.1 of Sphingobacterium bovisgrunnientis. Lineage (GTDB taxonomy): Bacteria > Bacteroidota > Bacteroidia > Sphingobacteriales > Sphingobacteriaceae > Sphingobacterium > Sphingobacterium bovisgrunnientis. Next base: position 35,053 of record NZ_WUQY01000033.1, on the reverse strand, counting down.
TCCTGCCGTTGCAGGCAAGTCACGTGATATATTTTATGCATTTCCTTGGTATGGGCTTGATAGCCAAACTGGAGCCCCATTAATTATGGAAGAAGGTAATCTGACTACTAATTATACTAATGTTCCCAAGTTTCTTCCTGAAAACCTTATGAATATAGGAAGCAGTTTTCCAATATGGAATGGTTCATTTCGAGCTGGATTGAGTTACAAACAGCTATCCTTAAGTGCATTGATTCTTTGGAAAGGTAAGTACAATTTTAGGAGAAGCTCTATAAATTACCAAGAACTTTTAGATAGTTGGAATATGCATAACGATTATTATTTACGTTGGCAGCAACCAGGGGATGAAGATAAAACATATATACCTGCAATTCCTACTACAGTTGATCGTAATAGAGAACTATATTATATGAATTCTGATGTATTAGTTGAGAGAGGAGATTATATTAGGTTACAAAGTATTCAGATAAATTATAGTTTGCCCTTAAAGAATAACTTATTTAAGTTAGATGTAATAGGGGTAATGGAAAATCTTGGTTTGATTTGGACAAAAAATAAACAAGGTTTAGATCCAGAATATCATCTTTACTACTATAATCCTCCCAAACAGTTTTCATTAGGATTAAGAGCTAACTTTTAAATTATATGATTATGATTAAGAAAATATTATATATGTTCATAACTAGTATTTTGACCCTAAGTTGCTCACAAGGTTTCTTAGATGTAAAACCTGCTAAAAATCTGGTTATATTATCAACTATAGAAGATTTTGAAGCTTTACTTGATCGTGTAGCGATATTTAATGAGAAGGGTTCACAGTCTCTCGCACTAATTTCAAGTGATGATTATTTTTTAACCAAAAGCTCGTGGGAAACGATTGTTACACCCTTTCAACGTAATGTATATATATGGGATAAGGAGATTTTCGAAGGAACTCAATCAGCAGATTGGGATAATGGGTATGAGCGGATATTTTATTCTAACATTGCGATTGAAGGTTTGAATAAGATTGTGCCATCAGAAAATGATCAAAAGAAATGGAACGATGTGATGGCAAGAGCGTTATTTCATCGTGCATGGAACCACTTTAATATTTTAGTTTTGTTTGGTGAGTATGGTTCCGAATCACAGGATTTAAGTAACAAAATTGGAATACCTCTAAGAAAAGAATCAGATATTACTATACCAGTAACACGTGAAAACGTAAAAGCAGCTTATGATTTTATAATTGAAGATTTAAATAATGCTCAAACTTTATTTGATGACTCTAAATATAATATTGAAAGACCATCAAAACAAAGTGTATTGGCACTTTTGGCAAGAGTATATTTGTATTTTCAAGATTATGAGAAAGCTTTTCATAATGCAGATCTTTGCTTAAAAATGAATGCTGAATTAATTGATTATAATGAATTAGATGCATCTAGATCTTATCCATTTCCTGCATATGGTTTAAATAATAAAGAAATTCTATTAAATTCATGGCAACCATCTATCTCAGCATTAGCTCAAAGTAGATTATGTATTGATACAAATTTATTAGTAACATACTCTAATGATGATCTTAGATTGGGAATGTTTTTTAGAGATAATGGACTCGGAAATAAGACTTTCAAAGGTAGTTATGTAGGTAATTTGTTTATGTTCTCTGGAATATCACTTAATGAAGTTTATGTAATTGGAATGGAAGCAGCCGCAAGAATTGATAAATTAGATGTAGCATTATCATTGTATAATAATCTGAAAATTAAACGAATAAATAAATTAAGTTATGTTCCTCAATATGAAGTTTCTAAAGATCAATTGATGGAATTGATATTGAAAGAAAAGCGTAAAGAAATGGTCTTGCGATCAAATAGATGGGAAGACTTGAAAAGATTTAATAACACCTCTGGTGCAAAAATGATATTAACAAGGAAATTAGATAATCAAATTTATACACTTCCTCCATTTGATAATAGGTATACTATGCCAATTCCTGAATATGTCATTAAATTTTCTGGAGTGCAACAAAATATAAGATAATTAAAGGAAGAGCTCCAAATTTTATTGGAGCTCTCTTTTAATTTTTACTCAACTAATCGGCTATATGCTTCATCGGTTACATTATGATCGGTTTGAGCTTGAGTAACAGATGTTGGGAAGGGATTTGCTGGGTTCAATTCAATTTCTATCGCGCACATATCGGTGTTTTTAGCAGTACTACATGGATCATCAGGGCTATTACTTGGCGGGGAAGATAGTGGAGTTGATGAAATGATACCAGAAGTATTCACAGGATACCAGTTCGAAGATTGTTCCTTTTTAACAAATGACATAAGCGTCAGACTTGTAGCAGCAATGACTAAGGCTACCAAAGCCATTGCATAGTTTTTAATGTTTTTCATAGTGTTTGATTTACATTGTTAGTAAAATTTTATTTGCTTATTTGGGCTATCTAATAGGATAGTCCATTTTTGTTATCCAACAACTCTCATTTTTTGTTCGATGCCTGAAAGTTCACATTTGGATATTCTGAAAACCATTTGGCTGGCGATGCCCTTTACCTAAATTAACCTAGAATCTAGATTCCGAAGTTTTATTATCATTGAATATTTTATAATTTATTAGAGGAATCTTTTGAAGTGAGAACTGTATAGACCAAGCAGTGGCACTGAGAATTAAAAAGATTGAGTTGAACCATAAATGTTCATGCCAATTCATACTAGAAATTATAAGACCACAGCCACATGGTAATTTATCCCAAAAATTTAGGAGTGCTGCAGCAATATATAATGTAAACACGCTCAATAGTAAAGTCGATAAAATAAATCCCCATAATCTATATTTTGGTATTACAATAAATACTACTGTCGTAATTTCTAATAATGGAATACTGTAGATAATAACTTTAGCTATGTATGTGTTAAATGGCTGATTATAAATATTGTGCTTGAAAGATTCAAAATCAGTAATCTTGTTTAAACTAGCTGGAACCCATAGTGTAAGTAGAAGGATCGTAATAGCTACAAGTATATATGTCTGTATTTTCATAATTTCTAATTTTATAATAGGATGTAGGACCTATAATTCAAATTTGGAAACTGTACCATATGAAAAGACTACTCACTAATGGGATTTATTTAGAGTACTTTATCTATTTCTCCATTTATTTAATGCCCGGTAAATTGAGTTTATTGATATTCCTAATAATTGTGCGGCTTCTTTATGGGTTAAAGAAGCTTTTAGATTTTTCATGTTTTCAGCAAAATATAAGTATCTGTCGATTGTGCTGCTGATGCTACTCAAAATACGTAGTTGAGCCAGTTGTTTTTTCTTTTTGTTATTCAGTATGCTAACTAATGTATTGACTTCTGGAATATCCTGCTGTACATGTTTTAGTGCTTTATATGGAATTTTAATAATTCTAGTATTTGCATGTAGTGCAATGATATTACCTACGGAAGGAGTGGAACTAAATAAATGTACAGTACTCATTAAAGCCATTTCAGGCAGTGCTATACTTAGTATGTGTATTCTGTAATTCGAATCATAAATAATTCTTGCAATTGCGCCATGGGATACGAAATAGACATATTTTTGCTTTTGACCCTGTAAGTAGATAATATCTCCCTTAGAAAGTGGTTTTATTATTTCTATATTTTCCTTTATCCACTCTATGTGATGCATTTCAATAGTACTATGCTTTTTCCAAAAAGCTAAAAGTGCTCGAAATGTAGGATTGTTATTTCTTATAACTACCATTTTTGATGGTTTTTATTTGGTTCTATTTTTTAGTTTTTATCTTTTAAGTATTAAAGATTGAAGCTCGATCTGATAGCTCAGCGCTTAATTAAGAAATGCTTAAAAAAAGAATGTTGTGAATTTTATTTATTTAATTTCGAAAAATTAAGTTCTTCTTTCCCTAAAGAAAATCACTGCTTTAAATGATGACTCCTTTTCATTGACATGATTATTGAAAAATCTATAGATAATTAATAAGTATTATTTCTAGTAATTATTTTACAGCACTTTTAAGTAAATATAATTTACCCTTAATCACCTATTAAAAAATGACATTGTCACAGATCTTCACCAAATCATAGCTGCAACTTTTTAATAAAACCAAGATATTTTAGGTTCTAGATTACAGTATAAAAAGTAATTTATAAGAAATTATTAATACTATTGTGGCCTTCTATTAAGTGTTCCTCAGTAAGAATTTAGCAAGGAGATATTAAATCAATCTCCCAGCTAAAATTTGTTGTTTACTTGGCATCCTCTTCTTTAGAGTAACTAATATCAATTTCAAGTATGTCTTGATTTACTAATCCAATAACACTATTATAATTATTAGCTGTAGTACTTTTAAGTCCAATTAGCTTTCCCCTTCCTTCTTTAGGAGGTTCTGGATCAGATGGATTCGACATTGGAACAGCCTTGGTAAAAATAATAGGTGAGCGTAGAGTCATACTATTAGCTACTTGTACCTGAATGCAAGTTTTTACTTCAACAGGAAGCTGCGAGAGATAATTTTGCTGATGAATATTTAGCTCAATATGATTTAATATCCAGCTGTCAAAATCTAATAGAATTGAATCAATTTCTACTTGCAATTGAGCGTCATTTAAAGCGTAAAGTTCAGCTATTAGCTGAGCAATTCCGAGATTTGTTAATGGGTGTTTTTCCATAATGTAGTTGTTTTGAAATGAAATTATTAGTATAAAATTAGCACTCATGGCCCCCAATAATATATTCTGCATCTCGGATTATAGCCTCAAATGCATTATTTTATCCCCAACTGCATGTTATCCCTGATAGGATGAAAATTTCAAAATATTTTTGGAAATAGAATATTACTCAAATACAATTTTGGAACTTACTTTAGTTAATACTGATTAGGTTTTGTTGGGAAAAATTTGTTAAAAGTATATTATTTAATTATATTTTAATACTTGTAACCTATGGCAGCATATTTTATGTGTAGAAAAATTCATATTAACATTATACTTTTACTACTATCTACAATTTTGTCGTTTTATATCCTAGTTGCGCGTCAATCAATTCCTATATTAAAAGCAATGAAGAGTTTTCAATTCTGGTATATGTTCATAATTGGTGTTGGCTTATTGTATTACTACTTTAAACTCTCCTTAAGGTTTCACCATAATATTCATCATTCTGAAAATCAACACATATTACTATTTATTGTATCAAGGTTAGCTGTAGGGATATTATTTCCGATTTTTGTCTTTACAACATTGATGGAAATTATTTTTTCCTTATTAAATCTAGATTTTAATAGTAGTGGCTACATGCAAACTGAATACTACATGGTAATTAATATTTTATGTATTACCACACTAGGGCTCTTGGTATACTATTTTTACGATCAAAATAGAATCTTAAAAACTAGTAAAACAAGTTCAAAAATAGGTATCCATGATCAGATCGAGTTAAATAATACTAATGAAGAAACTCTAAAGTCTCAAAATAATGAAAAAATAGAGATCAAAAATGATTTGTGGTCTTCAAATGATTTTAAAAGAGAATTTGCTGAGCTTGAATTAAATCTAGCGGTTTTAAAGGTAAATAAAGAATCCACAATAATATTTAAACATGATGGCACCTGGGAGTCTTATGAAAATAGGGATATTATTAATGAGTTGAAAAACAGTGATTTTATGCTGCAATGCAACAGGTGGATTTGGATAAATAAATTTTTTATTAAAGGAATAGTAAAGAAAGGTAACCAAGAGTATATAACACTTAAAGATGACCTGGAAGAAAAGTATAAGCATATAAAATCTTTTAATGAGGGATATACTTCTAATAGGAACAAAAGACAGTCATATCTTTTTATAAGCCGAAATTTTAAAGATAGCGTACATCAAGAATTGAAAAATTATAAATAAGTAAATTCTTAAATTGGAAAATTTTTTTATAAAAATTTAAGGTGATTTAGATCCTTTCTAATTCAAATTAGAGAACCATCTTTTTTGAATTTTAAAAATGTAAGTATTTATGTCTTAAGATCAGTCTTAGGCATTTTTAGGTTATATTATTAAAGTTGGGTTAGATGAGGAATCCTGAGTTATGGTATTGGATGACAATAAGGGTATACGAAGTTTTTATATAGTTCTTTATATTTCCAGTAAGTATATTTTGTTGGGAAGAATAATAATTATTAGTGTGCTATTGTTTTATTAGTAATTACTATTATACGTACAGAGTTCAACCGCCATAAAATTTGATTGTTCTATAGTAAAATTCTATATTATGGCAATAATTGGTGAGATTATAAAACGAGCAATTGGCGTTTCTGGTATAATTAGTTCAGATCCTAATCCAATAAAAGCGCAACAAGAAGTTTTGCTTTCTTTGCTCAACAGAGCAAAAGAAACAGCATTTGGAAGAAAATACAATTTTTCAAATATTCTTTTGGAAACAGACCCAATCAAAGCCTTTCAATCAGAAGTTCCCATTTATGATTACGACAAAATTCATGAGCAGTGGTGGCATTATCTTCATCAGGGTCATGAAAATATTACTTGGCCAGGAGGGCAGAGGTATTTTGCTTTGAGTAGTGGCACAACTAGTAATAGTAAGGCTATTCCCGTTACCGATGACATGATTGATGCAATTAAAAAATCAGGCATTCAACAAATTCTTAGTCTTAAAAACTTTGATTTACCCGCTGATTTCTTCGAAAAGGATATTATGATGCTTGGTAGTAGTACACAATTGAAGCATAACAATGGATTTTTAGAAGGTGAAATTAGCGGTATATCAGCGGCCAATATTCCTTTATGGTTTCGAAAATTTTATAAGCCTGGGCGTCACATTGCAGCTAGTAAAGAATGGGATGAACGTCTTGGTAAAATAATTAGAGCAGCTAAAAATTGGGATATTGGCAGTATGACAGGTATTCCATCGTGGTCTGAAATTTTATTAAAGGAGATAATTCGTTACAATAACGTTGAAACAATTCATGACATTTGGCCAAATTTGCGTGTCTATACGACTGGGGGGGTAGCGTTTGGTCCTTATCGCAAAAGTTTTGAAAAACTATTCGCGCATCCCATGATTTATATTGATACTTATCTGGCATCTGAAGGATACCTAGCAACTCAAAAAAGGCCAGATACTAACGGGATGGCACTTATAGTTGATAATGGCGTATTTTTTGAATTTGTACCGTTTGTTGATGAAAATATGGATGAAGACGGCTCTGTTAAATCATCCGCGCAAGTGCTGACCATAGATCAAGTAGAAGAAGATGTGGAATACGTTCTTTTAATCTCTACTGTATCGGGGGCTTGGCGATATATGATTGGTGATACAGTAATGTTTACAGACAAAGAACGTGCTGAAATTATTATCAGTGGACGCACCAAGCATTTTTTAAATGTAGTAGGTGAACAACTTTCAGTTCATCAAATGAATAATGCCATTCTGAAGTTGGAAGAAAAATTTAATCTTCACATTAGTGAATTTACGGTTGCTTCGATAAAAGATGGGGAGAAAAACATTAATCGTTGGTATTTGGGATCAGATAAGATTGAAGTATCTTCGGAAATTAAAGAATCTTTAGATCAAGAATTGAAGGATACCAATAAAAATTACAAAGTAGCAAGAAATCAAGCTTTAGATGAAATTCAGGTAAATGTAATACCAGTCACGCATTTCTACGCTTGGAGTGAGAAATTTAAAAAGTTAGGAGGACAAACAAAAATTCCTCGTGTCATGAAAGAAGAAGATTTCGAGGAATTTGAAAATTATATAAACACTTTATAATTAGTATTAAACTGATATTGTATAAGAAATTTTATGATTTAATCTCTTCCACAATATCGGTTTCTTCTTTTATTAGCTCTTCTCGAATTGCATTTGATTTTTTCTTTTCCATTTTAGCTACCAATTCTACAATATCATCGGGTGATAAATATAACTTTGCTATTTTATCTTTGTATTTCTGAGGTAATTCACTGTTGCTCAAAATATAATCTTTTGTTGCCAGAATATAGGATCCCATTCCTCGATTAACAGCAAAAGTATCAGCCACACGTTCGGCTTTACGGATATAACGTTTAGAAATCAAATATAATAAACCAAATTTTGCTACACTGAATGTAGAACGCTGTTCATAATCCATAATATGTCCTAGCTCATGGCCTATCCATCCAATCAAGACTTCATCTGATATACGGTGAATCGGTTGTATGGTATGCGTTAATTTAAATACGGGTTTAATCAGGATTTCATATGCTCTTTTACCTCGAGGGCCAAGTAAGGTATGAACAACAGGCCTAGCTGCCATAATAGATGACTTCAATTTTCGGGTAAAAACAAATCGTATATTGGTACGCTTTAACTCTGGATAATGAGATAAAGCCTTTAGAATTTGATTTTCAAGAATTTTTGGAATTCGCTTATTTCTTGATAGGTTTTTTTTTGTTGAGTTTAAAGTAGTATTTGTATTTCCATTTATTCCCATTCTCAATCCTTTCTGTTTATTTATGTCGAACAACCTTAGCCTTAAAAAGTTCTCTTAAAAAAAACCAGATTACTGGACTTAGCCTGTAACCTGGTTAACATTTCAACCGATGAAAATGTTTTTGGACACTATTACTTGACGAGATCTGCTAATACTTTATGCAGATTTTCTTCTTTTAGATTTATAGCAACGATCTTACCAGATGGGTCTATTAAGTAATTTTGTGGTACGCCTCGAACTCCATATAATACCGCAGCCTCATTTCTCCAACCCTTTAAGTCTGCAGCATGTACCCACGGCAAATCATCATCTTTTATAGCTTTCAGCCAAGCTTCTCGACCGTTGTTTTCATCTATTGATACGGCAAAAACCTCTAATCCCTTTGGTTTAAAATTGATGTAAGCTTTCTTTAAATTTGGGTTTTCTGCTCTACAAGGCGCACACCAACTCGCCCAAAAGTCAAGGAGTACAAATTTACCTTTGAAGTCTGCCAACTGAATCATTTTTCCATCTTTGTCTGGCTGCGAAAAATTTGGAGCCATACTACCCACAACAATATTTTTGTCTGCTAGGATGCGCGATTCTAATTCTTTTCCTTTTATAGAAGTTCTGACTGCACGATTCAGTTCAAGGAAAGTAGGCTCTATAGCTTGAGTACCTTTTTTATTTGCTACTTCTGTTAATGCTTCTGCAGCAAAAAATGAATCGGTATTTAGTTTCGCAAACTCCAATTGTTTATCTGTTCTATCATCAAATATTTTATCAAATTTTGATTTGATGGCTGCATACTGTTCATTTTTATCGGCTGCATCTTGTGGTACAGCATTAAACGTAGCATTTGCTTTATCGATAATATGCATAAAATCGCCGCCAATAAAATCCAAGTATTCTTGGAATGCTTGATGTAAGGCAGAACCTGTAATTGCTGCAGTTTTTATCGAATCAGCTACCGAAAATTTATACTTTTCATTTCCTATATAAAAGTAAAGACGATCACCGTTGTATTGCGTTTTCATTTTGCCAAGACCTTCCTTGTCTAGTATCATACGGGCATAATTAGGTTCTTCTACTTGACCCCTGAAAGCGAATTTACCATTTTTGATTATGGCTGAGTCTGCTACAGAATAGCCGTTGTTGACATAGTCTAAGTATATTTTTTTACCATCCAAACTTTTAGGTGCTTTTCCGTCGATTTGGAAATTGTTGTCTTGTGCCAGCGACAGATTACTAACCAAAAGTGCTGCAAGTAATGTATATAATGATTTCATAGTATGTATTTTTTAAATGTGTTTATCGCCAAGTTATATCAACTGCTGTACCTGGAATTCCTTCAATTTTTTCGAGTAGTATTCCATTATTACCTGTCGAAATGTTGGTGTAGAAAAGTGTAGAACCTGATCCCACGATTAATGTTTGTTCATCATCCGAAAGTTTAAGCATCGTTACGTTGTCTTGAAATTTAGTTTCTATCTCAAGTATATTACCATTAAGCGGTGTGTAGCGAAATACTTTATTACCGCTGGCAATAAAAATATATCCAATACGCGTCGCTATGATTTTAGTGTTAGGGGTAATGATCTGCTGATTGGAAAAGATTTTCTTATGTACCGGAGTAAATGTAAAAGGTCCATTAAAATTCACATTAAACTTCAATTCATATACCACACCTGCTTGGTCTTTTGCATAGGCATAGGTGTCCGTATTATTTATTTGAACCATATGTAATAATTCTAGCCCTAGATTCATTGGATCAAAAATATCAGTTACCATTACCGAATATTGTGTTCCAAAATACATAGGCGAGCCATAATTGTTTAATCGAAGAAACTGCTTTTTGTTCTTCTCAAAAGCAATCATACTGAGGTTGTCATTGACATTGGTCAAAATAAAATTGTTGTGAAGTTCATAGTCACCATCCGCATACCCACCAAACATACCATATGTATTTGCTTGATCCCATGTATTTGTGGTACCGCCATAGAATTTGCCATTTATCACACCCATAAGTACGCCGTTGGGTGTCATTTGCAAACTACCCACTTCTAATGGATTAGGAGCCAGGAAGAAGTTATCTTCCAACGTTCCAGGCTTTAATTCTTCTTGTACAAGGTTATTCACATTTAATCGTACGCCTCCATTTTTGCTGATGATCCAATAGCCTAATGGGGTATTTCCTGTAAATTTATTTGTCATGTAATGAATTGACAAAGGATTATCAGGAAGTGGCTTTAGGTTAATGGACTCGTAAATGCGCGCCTGAACGTCTCCATTTGGTTTGATAAATGAAAGTTGAGACCTTCCATTTTCTAAACTCAAAACCAATGTTCCTTTAGAAAATTCGGTATTTCCTTGAATTTTGAAGTCGTAGAAATATTTAATTCCATTTGATTTATTGGTCAGTGTAAGTCGCGCATTGTATAGTTTAGCTTGCAAACCAAATATCGTGCGCAGCGAGCTTCCAGTATACTTGTATTGATCGTAGTTTACAGCTTCAGGTACGGCTATTTCCCAATTTGCTTCAATGTCTTCGGGTGCTATATCTTTATAGATAGGGGTAATTATAAGGCTGTCACCTACATTTGCATTATACAAGGTGTCGAGTCCCTCTACTTTGGGAATCACAGGCATATTGTATTCGTAATTACCTTTGTCTTTATAGCATGCCGTAAGCGTGATAAATACGCTAACACATACCGCAGCAATTAGTTTTAATTTAATGTTTACATGTATTATCATTATCTAACCTCCCTTCCTAATTCGTCAATAAATTGATATTGTCCAGATCCAACATTTTTCTTCAAGGTAATCGTACGACTTGGGTTATCCTTATGGTAGAAGTCATAGGTAGCACCATTATCTTTCGTAGATAATTCATATCCTTTTTGCGGATTTCTATCTACCCATTGAAAAGGATTGTTCAGCATCGCACGCAACATGTCTGCAAAATATAGGTTCTTCGGTGCGTCAAGACCTTCTGTGGTCAAGGTAGTTTGATCAGTAGCAATTATAAATAACTGATGTTTGGTTCTAGAATAATCTTGCAGCCACATGCTCCACCAAATAGGTTGTTCCAAGCGGGCTGAAAAAACAATTTTAGCTTTAATGATTTTAGGATTCTTAATATTAAAATCAGCTGATTCCTTTAATTTGATGATTAACGAAACGGAATTTTCTTCCAAATCAGGAACATTGTAAATTACCAAAGGTAAGAATGTTTTACCAGCACCAACATCTAATTTGTACTGTACAGCTAGCTTTTCAAAATGCACATCTTCCACAGCTGTCGATGAGTCCTGCTCCACATAAGCGGAATAGAAGCGCTCTTTTGGTTCACGAATTCCCGATAGGCTTACTGGTATGTAAATAGTATCAGAAGCCTTATTCATATTATATGCGAATGTGTAGACTATACTGTCTTTTTGTGCCGAAGGCAAATCAAAATAAATATTCGCATCACGGTCGTATAGTAAAGGTTCGGCTTGTTTGCAAGCGGAAAAAGTAAGTATGCTTAAAGCTATACTTATCAATATGTAGGTAGTTATAGTTTCAATTTTCATACTCTATTTTTTTTGGTTACCATATATGATCTCGTCATCAGGCAGCGGTAATACAAAGAATTTGTTGTCAGGCTGTATTAAAGTTCCTTTTAGACCATTTATTGCACGATGCAATCTTTTGTAAGCATAGAAAAGTTGACCTTCACCGTAACTGTCTTTTCGAATTTCTTTCAAAATTTCAGTAATAAACGCATCCTTTGTTGTAATGGTCGTAGGTTGTTCGATTCCGCGATTGATACGCAGTTCATCCAAATATTGACGCGCTTGGGTAGGGTTAGTATCAAAACTGCTTTCTGCCGCTATCAAATACACCTCACTCAATTTAATAGCTGGGGCCATCAAGAAATGTAAGTTGGCAGCAGCACCATCCGAAATTGAATTTCTACGGTATTTAACCACTTCAGATATATAGTCGGTTCCACTACTTACTGTCAAAAACCACTGCGTATAACGCATATCTGTAGCGCCAACAGTAGAAATTTCATAGATTGTGCGTGCATCATTCTGATCCAAGTGCATTCCACTTGTACCATTGGAAAACCAATAGGTGTTGAGGTCAGCATTCAATGTCGGAATATACCAGCCAAATAGAAGTTCTTTGTATTGAATTTTATCTTTATTTTTTTCTTCAACAGCAATAAAGTCGGTGGTATTTGTCCATGGAAATTTCTTGCTATCAATGATGATTTTCGCATTTAAAAGCGCCTTGGTATAATCTCCTTTATACAAGTATACACGAGCCAAAGAAGCACATACGGCATAATAATTCATGCGGTGTCTGCGATTTTGTAGGAACAAATCCGGATTGGTCATTTCTGAATTGGCCAATGTATCGGTTTCATTGGGATACCCGATAACATAAAGCTTCGATATTATTGGGTCTTTCTCTAGTAATACCTTAGCTTTCTCAAAGTCATTTACTACCGAATCAATAACCGTTGTTACGGTAGCGAACTGAGTAGATAGATTCGAGTATGAAGTAACATAGGGGATAGCTTCCGCAGTAGCGCTTTGCTTGAAGCTAGGTGCAAACAGACGTAACAAATCAAAATGCAGATACGCACGTAATGCATAGGCCTCACCTTTGATAAGGTTGTAATTGTCTCCTCTAAATAGGTTACGTTTTTGATCTATGTTCTCTAATATCAGATTGGAATTGACAATACCGTGGTATAAGCCTTTCCAAATGTTATCTTTTCTGCCCAAGAAATATTGATCATCGTATTTGAATTCTGCTGTCGCTTTGTAGCGATACGGATCAAATGAAGAGATGGTATAGTTTTGTGCTAGGACTTCTGGCATACCTACAGTCAATTCTTTACCGTAAAGGTCTGTTTTACTGCCTCGGATATAGACACCCAGCAGGGCTTCTTTGAACCCATCTTCTGTCGTGAATAGCGCCGATTTGTCGATCTCTGTTTCGGGTTGTATATCTAACCATTTTGCACATGAAGTGCCTAGTAAAAGCGTGAGCAGAATATATATTGGTAGTGATTTTCTCATTTTCATACAATTTAAGTGGTTAAAAAGCGGCTTGTAATGCGAAGCTAACGCTACGTGCAAATGGATAACTTATTCCGCGTTCTTGTTGAATAGAAGACCATCGCATTAAATCATTTGTAGTCGCACTGATTCTTAAGTTTGATAACCTTAGTTTCTGCGCAAACTCTGGATTCGCTTCGTAGGATATAAACAGAGACTGTAGATTGAGTAAATTATCATCCATGATGAAGCGAGAAGATACACGTGTCTGTCCGAGATCACTGATACTTTTGTAGAATGTATGATCTCCAGGTTGCTTCCATTTTTCTGCCAATACTCTATCGTCCACATTGTAGCGCGGGTCAGCATTTTCCACACGATCCACTATTGTTTGGTTGTACGATTTACCACCAACACGTAATTGAAGGTACGTCACTGCTGTAAACTGCTTGTAGCGCAATGTAGCTCCGAAGAAACCTTCTGCCTTTGGAGTAGCGACAGCTACCACAGTGATATCTTCAGCATCCCAATCGTAGGAAAGTGTCCCGTTTTTTGTTAAGAAGATTTCTTTACCATTTTCAGGATCTATACCCAATGAAGGTACAGCATAAATTGCATCTACTGATTGACCTTCGTTATAACGTAATAGGGGAACACCCATTAATGAATTGTCTCCTTGGGCATCATCAACGCGGTCATTATAACTTTTCAGTGCATTAGATATTTTTACAATCTTATTTTCATTGCGTACGAAATTGGCCATAAAACTCAACGTCCAATCTTGTTTTTTAAGAGCGAATGCATTGAAGTTTAATTCATAGCCTTTATTCTGCATATCACCTAAGTTCTCTTTGTAGGATACGAAGCCTGTAGATGGTGCGATGTTTATATCCGCTAATATATCCTTGGTAAGCTTGTAGTAATAGCGAGGTGAAATAGTAATTCTGTCTTGGAATAAAGCTAAATCGATACCCAAATCCGTAGATCTTGTTTTTTGCCAGCTAAGGTTGTCATTACCATAATTATTCACAATAGCACCAATACCTGAAGAGTACCAATTGTCTTGTTGGTAGGCGTAAGTCGTACGGGACATATACGGTGAAAACTGAACAGCCCCTGTCACACCGGTAGTTGCACGAAAGCGTAATTGAGATATCGAAGCCACATCAAACCACGATTCATTGTGAACATTCCAACCTATACCTGTAGACCAGAATGGCGCAACTCTATTGTTCGAACCAAACTTAGACGAACCATCGGCGCGAACTGTTGCATCAAATAAATACGTATTTGCAAAGGAATAGTTTGCACTCAAAAAAGCACCTAGTAGACGGGATTGGTTAAGACTACTGTAGGGCTTTGCATTTTCAAGGTACCCTTTACTAAATCCAATACTTGTGAATCTATCGTTAGCAAATCCATGTGCTGTGAATGAACGGTAATCCGAAAAATCACTGCGAATATTTGATCCAGCTACAATGTTAATATTGTTTTGTCCGATGTTTTTCACCCAGTTCAGTCTGATGTTTCCATCCCAATAGATTTCGTCGTTATTGCCACTTGTATAACTTCCTTTTTGATCTGTTTGGCTAGTAGGGTAGTGAAAGAATTCGTTTGATTTAGGCGAAAGGAAGCTGTCGTAAAGACTCATACGCTTTAATAAACTTAACTGACCACGTAGACGAAGACCTTGTGTGATTTCATAGTCTACCGCCAAATTATTCATCACCTCTGTGTATTTAGATTGATCAAAATTACTTAGCGTTGCATTATACAGTGGGTTTAAAACATTTTCACCGTAGGAAGAGCCATTGCTGTAATAGCGGTTCCACTCGTCCACCTGTTGCAGTATATTTCCATTATCATCAGTCATTCGGTAGTATGGATTCATACGTGCGTAATTGGCAAAATTGCCATAGGGTGACTCTATGCCTTGAACTGCTGCTATGGTCAATTCATTCTGAAACTTGATCTTATTATTCAGGTTGTAACTTAAGTTTACACCGCCCGAATACTGATTTCTGGCAGAACCTTTCATTACGCCAGGACGTGTTTGGTAGCGTAAATCAATACCATACCTGAATGTCGATGCGCCACCTTCTAAATAAAGCGCGTGCTTTTGTCCTACAGCGGTACGTACAGGTTGCGCAATCCAATCCGTATTGATACCTCCAACCACATTCGCTAGCTTATTGTTGTAGACTTTATCCAATTCGATTTGAGCGATGTTTTGATTTACGTTACTGTATAGTCCAGCTAATCTTTCGTATTCCAATTTGTCACTTGCATTTAACAAATTGTAGTCTGATAAATCCGGCGCATTCACATTGGTCTCGTGCGAATAGCTTACGCGTAATTTTCCTTCTTGCGGAACCTTTGTTGTAATCACTACTACGCCATTTGCTGCTCTTGAACCATAGATTGCTGTAGCAGCAGCATCTTTTAGAATCGTTACGGACTCTATACGCGTCATATCCAAGTCGAGTACTTTGCTTACTCCAACTTCATAGCCATCCAAAATAAAAGCCGGCATATTCGTGTTGGTAATTATATTATCACGACGCAAGATTTCATTGTTGCCCGTAGGAAGTGCAGAGGTACCACGTACCGTGATGTTAGGCATTGCATTGGGATTCGATCCCAAAAGATTGTTGTCCAATAATTTGAATGAAGGATCAAATACTTGCATGGCCTGCAAGACGTTTTGTGGATTTACCTGTCTAAGCTCTTCTCCCGATTTTGTGATTGCTGTTCCTGTAAAGGAGTTTTTGTTAATCGTTTGGTAGCCAGTGATGATAACCTCGCTCACTTCACTTAAATCTTCTTTTAATGCAATCTGAAATGTTTGCTGATTATCATTTAGTCTATACCTTAAACTTTCGAAACCAAGCATCTTGATGATGACAATACCATCTTGTGGGCGTTCGTTTAATTTGAATACCCCTTTATTGTCAGTCTTACCCAAGTCAGCTTTCGTGGATGCCACAGTGGCACCTGCGATAGGCGTTTTTTTTTGATCTGTCACCGTAATTGTAATTCCCTGTTGAATTTCTTCTTCTTTGTGAAGGGAGGTAGATATAGGGGAGCTATTTTTGTTTTTGGTCAATACGATTGTGCGATCAACGATTTTGTAACCTACAGGTTGCTTATCAAATATTTGTTTTAAAAAGGCATCCAAAGGCATATTTCTTGCCGCTATGGATACAGTTTTACTTCCTTCCAGCATTGCCTTCGTTCCCAGAACTTCAAATTGTGTCTGTTTTTTGATGACTTGTAGTATATTTTCCAAGGACTCCCTATTAGAGGTGTAGGTGATAGTTTGGGAGTAGGATGCATAACTAAGTTGAAGGAATGCGATAAAATACAGAAATGCGGTTAATTTGATCACTCGTAATAAGTAATTTAAATTCATTAAATTTGTTAAGGTTTAGTTTTGAGTTCTGTTACTTACACATGTAGATAGCTCAATAACTTACTGAACTAACTTTTAAACAGGGAGGTGTTGCAGCACTTCTCTGTTTTTCCATTTTTTAGATTATTCTTTTCTTATTTGTTGCTTCATATTATTTCGGTTTGACTTTGGTGATTAGTAATTTTTTATCGTTAGTTAGTTTATAGGCAATTTCATTTTGTTCCAATAGCGATAGTATAGTCGATAGGTTGTTGTCTCGGTAGATACCACCAAAAAACTCGACTTCAGGCACATCTGCATCGATGTCTACATCAATGTCATACCACAGCGATAATTCGTGCATCACTTCTCGTAAATGTTTACCATCAAAATTAAACTTTCCATGAATCCAAGCTGTTGCTTGCTCGGTGTCTATGTTTTTCACTTTGATACGATTAGGCTTCACAATACTCTGTTGTCCAGGGGTAAGTACTATTGGTTTTAGTGTTGGAGAAGCGATTTGTACTTTTCCTTCTATTAATGAAGTTTTAACTGTCTTCGCCTCAGCATACGAATTGACATTGAATTTAGTTCCTAATACGCGTAACACTTGTTGTTCTGTATGTACCACAAAAGGCTTCGCTTTATCAGGCGTAACTTCAAAATAAAGTTCACCTGTCGCCCATACCTCGCGCGTATTACCCGTAAATGTAAGAGGATAGGTAAGGGAGCTACCTGCATTTAATTGTACTTTGGTACCATCAGGCAGTACGACGCGGTAATAACCACCTCTAGGTGTAGAAATAACAGCAGAAGAGATGTCATCGGTATTGATTAGCTCTTTGCCATCGCTGTATTTGATACTGTTTCCAGCAATAGCTACTTCTTCGTGCTTCGTGTCTAATGTTAATGTCGTACCGTCAGATAATTTTAATATAGCTTTATTCTCTGCTGGGGAATAATCCACAGTTGCTAGATCTGTTTCTACCGTAAGGCTATTTTTTGTTAAGTAGGGTAGTGCTACAAAAAATCCAATAATGAGGATGCATGCCGCAGCGACATAGCGTAACAAGTTGCGCGTGAGAATAGCCTTGCTTTTAGTTTCTTTAACTTCAATAGCGGGAAGAATGTCTTTCCAAGCACTTTTTGTATCTACATGAGTTAAGTAGCGATAAGATTCTTGTTGCACAAACTTATCCAAACAACGGGTATATAGCGCTGCATGTTCTGGTTTCTCATCCAGCCACTCTATTAACTCCTGTTCTTCAGCAGCAGATAGACTGTTGTTGATTTTTTTCTGGATGAGTATACTGATACGTAATGGATCTTCGTTTAGGTGCATACGCGGTAGTTGTTTGTAGTATATTACCGCGCCAATACGAAATAGTACCTAGTCCGATGTTATTTTTTCAAAAATAAAATATGCGGATAACAATAGCTGAAAAGTATCGGGTGCTAAATGCTGCCGCAATTGCTTTAGCGCGCGCATTTTATAATTCTTTACAGTCTGCAAAGAAATATTCATTTCCTTTGCTACTTCTTGATTTGATTTGCCTTCCAAGTAGGTAGAGACGATGACAGCCTTTGCTTGCTCTGGTAGTTTATTTATCGCTTCATAGAGTTCGCCCATCACCTCCGACTGAATCATATGTTGCAGATGATGGTCCTGATAGGGTTGCTGTATGCTGTAATACTTTTCTTCACGTTGCAGCGTGCGCTGGTGCGAGACTTGGTGATTAATGCCTATTTGTTTGGTGCTCAGGTAAAGCGTGTTTTTAAGGTGCTCTATAGATTTAAAGCTTTTGTCGCTGTTCCAAATGCGTATAAAAGCTTCTTTAGCAATGTCTTCCGCCTGTTTATCTTCGGTAGCAAAAGGAGCGGCATACAGGCAAATACGGGGATAATAGGTGTTGAAAATATATTCAAAAGCAGTCTGATTGCCATTTGCTAAATGTTCGAGCAAAAGATCAACTTCTTCATAAATATTTAGACTATCGGTATTCACTTTTTCTAAAACAGAATAGGTTAGATTCGGATCATGCAGTTTTAGCTATAACTACCTTTCATCGCATGACTCGGTAAAGATATGCAAAGCTAAATTAATTCAGTGAATTAAAATTCTTAGAATTTAAATCTCTCCATTGTATTAAGTGTACAGAAATTCAGCTCCTTATCTTTAGGTATGTGCACCATTTTAGTATTCCGCGGTACACTGTGACTGGTGCTGAACAGGGAAATTGCAAGAGTTAGCGATAAAACAAAGTTTATTGGCTTTCGCATGTAGGGAATTTGCTAGCTCAATGGTAGCACTATCTTGTACAACCACTTTAGGTGCTAATATCACTTCTATAATTTTGCCCGATCCATCTGGATAAGTTTCAAGAATAGCTTGTGCGTGATCCGTATAGGATATGATTTCAATCTGATGTTGCGCGCAGACATAGAGATAAGACATCATATGACAGGATACCAAACTGCTCAATAGTAGATCTTCGGGGTTGTACATGGATGGGTCACCTTTGAAGGCTTTAGCGGCAGATACTGCCAGATCAGCTTTCCCTTGGATATGAACAGTATGGCTTTTAGTTGAAATTGTAACCGCATTAGCTGCTGTCTGCTGTATTTTCTCCCAAGTGAGTGTAGCTTCAAATGTATGCTTATTCTTCATTGGAATTAAAAGTAATAAACTTCTTAACAATAAAAGCCATTTCAATTAAGAAACAGCTTTTTGCAATATATTTAGATAAATGTATAATGTCTTTATTAGGCGTGCTGACCCTTATGAATACCTTCTGCAAATTCTTCTACGATCTTCTTGTTGAATGCAGGTAAGTCATCAGGTGTACGACTTGTAACTAAACCTTGATCTGTGACCACAGCACTGTCTTCCCAAAGTGCTTTTGCATTAATTAAATCCTTTTTGATAGCACCTACGGAAGTGATTTTACGTCCTTCTACAACTTCTGCATCTATGAGCACCTGTGGTCCATGGCAAATAGCTGCAACAGGTTTTCCTGCGCTAAAAAATGCTTTTACAAAAGATAAAGCGTCTTGATTCACACGTAGTTTGTCGGGATTAATCACACCACCTGGGATTAGTAACCCATCGTAATCGTCTACATTGGCACTTGCTAAAGGAAAATCTACATTGAAGTCCTCATCCCAATCATCGCCTTTTTTAGACCGCACTTTTTCTTCTTGCGGAGATATGATATCAACTTGAGCACCCGCATCTACTAGAGCCTCTTTTGGACTTGTCAATTCGATTTGTTCAAATCCATCTTCTGTCAAAATTGCGATTCGTCTTCCATCTAATTTTCTCATAATATACCTTTTTTTAGTTCTCTTATTTTGAACAATACAGTGCTCTTTTAGTTCGGAATCAATTGACAAAAGTTAAAATCATTATATATTTTATTCGTACTTTAGAAATTCTATATTGTAATAATTATAACACTGTACCTATGAAAATCTATATTATCGCTTTAATATCTCTTGTCTTTAGCTTTGTATCTCATACCTCTTTTATTTATGCGCAGGAGACCACGTATACCCATCAAAAAGATATTAGTTATACCCCAAATACGGACTCTTACAGTAATGCGCAATGTAAATTGGATGTATATTTCCCTACTAACAAAAAGGATTTTGTCACAGTACTGTGGTTTCATGGTGGAGGTTTGACCGGAGGCAACAAAGAGATTCCTTCTTATTTGAAAAATAACGATATAGCTGTCGTAGCGGTAGGTTATCGTTTTTCGCCTAAAGCGAAAGTAGCCGATATTATTGAGGATGCTGCCGATGCGGTGAAATGGACATTTGATAATATCGAACGATTGGGTGGTAGCAAACAAAAAATAATTATAGGCGGTTATTCGGCAGGAGCATACCTCTCTTTAATGCTGACTTTAAATCAAGACTATCTCCGCAAAAGAGGACTTGATGCCAATCAATTATTTGGAGTAGTATCATTTAGCGCACAAACTATCACACACTTCACTGCACGTAAGGAGATGGGGATGCCGGAATTACAACCGAAAATTGATGAACTCTCGCCCCTGTATTGGGTGAGAAAGGATATACCACGTACACTATTGTTGACTGGCGATAGGGAAATGGAAATGATGGGACGCTATGAGGAGAATGCTTACCTACTACGTATGCTCAAACTGCACGGCAATACCAATGTTGAACTCTATGAATTGGATGGATACGGCCACGATATGGATTATCCGGCTTACCCTTTATTGCTACGGGCTATTAAGAAATGGAATAAGTAGTTTTTTATTGCCAAAAGGCTTCAAAGTCCTGTTGTCTCGCTTAAGATGCAAGTCTAAATTTTAAATAAACACAATCCTTACAAAACCTTAAATATCGCCTTAGCGCGATAGGCTCATACTTTCTTCCTCGATGACGAAAGTATGCAAAGCAATTATGGCTTGGAAATTATAGCTAAAATCACCTCGTTAACGCTAAACAGATTTAAGCCGTTTCACTTCTAAAATCTGTTTTAAACACTTCAACTTCATTGATTTCATCACACAAAACCATCCTACGCTGTTTCTTTTGGTTAATGCTAATATATTAATTTGATGCTTCTATCTTAAAAACATGACTTAAGGTTGAGCACGTGTTAAGAATTGTAGAGTATTCTCGTTAAGAAATCAAACTTGTTATAGCCAGACTATGAATCCAAAAATGCGAATAATCCAGATGTATATACTAAGAAAACCTTATAATAAAATCTTTGAGCAAGTTGCCTTACAAATGCGTAAGGTGCAATAGGGTTTTGCAACACAGTGTCGTGATGAGCATTTCAAACAGGACTTTAAGTCTAGAAAACTACGAGCAATAGGGAGGTAGGGAGATGATTTCTTGATAAATCTATCAATTTAAGTTATTGTTATATATATATTGGAAGTATGCGTAAGTAGATAATCAACTTTAATAAAGATGCAATTACGCAATTGAATAAATAATCAAATCATGAAGCTATTCTTTTTGCTATTATTTGCAACAATAACATTTCGGTCATGTTTAAAGCTAACTGATAATACAAATTATTAGAGTAAATCAATAACAAACTTCTATACGGACTTCGATGCAAATCACAATGGGAAGAATTTATCTGATTGAACTTTCTACAAACCTTATGAATGGATGACTTAAAAAGAAAGTGATAAACTTTTGGATTCGATTGTCTTTTAAACTATTTACGATATTCTCTTATCATAAAAAATTTACACCAATGATGGAAGGTTAGATTATTTTGAAGTCTATTATTAATTTAAACTAAAAACAATGATTCTGTAGAACGTTTATTGATATTAAATGGTGCAAATTAATTTTCCTATGATGGAGTTAAATTTGTTCGGAATGATACACTCGCATTTAAACTAAAGTCTGCTTTATGTCTTTATCATAGATTTTCCAAAGATATGAGAAAGATAGTTTTTAGAGAACTTGGCATGTTCAACATTGATACTATAACATATGTACCCATTAATTCAATTTCTTTCGTTTATTTTTATAATAGAGGAAGACTTATTCGTTAATAAATTTATTCGTATTATACTGAAAAAGTGGTCCTGCTATTATAGAGTGTTATAACGTTTAATTCAATATAGCATCGCTAAAAAAAATACTCCTATCACCAAAAACTAAATTATCTTTCTTCTTGTTCTTATCCTAAAGCACATAACAATTATGACAAGAGTAGAGATTCAAGAATTAATTAACAGCGATTTTCATGTACTGAAGGAGGGAATTGCCATAAAAGTAGATGGGGAGATCGTAGATTATATCCAACAGCTCGATGAGAAGGATAGCCCTGTGTATGTATTAAAAGATTTATTGGATTGGTCAGATGATGAGCTACAACAACTACAACCAGCAGCCCTATAAGCTTCCAGATTGGATGTATAATGTAGTGGGTTTGTTGCTTACTATAGCATTGATCTGGGCAGTATCGATGGGGGTGATCGATAAATGTTAATGTTAGAGTTATATTGCTTTGATCAAGACACAAGCCTTGAATGTTCAGTTGTCTCGCTCGAGCCGCAAGCCTTAAAAGTTATTTAATCTCGCTTAAACCACGACTGGCTCGTCCTTTTGTCTTTTCAAAAGGACCGCAACTGAAGGCTATAAGCCGAGCTCAGCGAAGCTAAACCGTGTCGCTTTAAACTTTTGCAAGAGTGTTCCTTCCTTCATACATTTTTGCAAAAGTTTGTTAGGCGACATTTTCGATAAATTGTATGGATAGTACTTTTTCTTTATAGGTTTTGAGCCGCTTTACTTTTTAATCTGTTTTTTTACGCTTCAACTTCGCTGATATCTCTATGCTAAACCATCCTAGGGAGGTTCTTATGGTTAATACTAATAAGGCATTAAATGCGGAGATTCCTCCTTACGTTGGTGTGACGATGCAAATTTTAAATACAAACCCAATCCTTAAAAATCCTTAAATTTCACAATACATTATATTAATTAACCTCAATTAGATCATAAACTCGTACGTAGTCGACTTCAAATGTGGCAGGAAATGCTTTTTCATCAATACCTTTAAGCCCTCCCCAAAAACCGCCTACTGCGAGATTGATGAGCCAGTGAAACTTTTGGTCAAAAGGCCATTCGAGATAAGATTTCTTTTCGTTGTCGAAGTGAAAAATTTCTACGTCATCGACAAAGCCTTTGATGTAGTCGGGAGTCCAGTCAATGCGATACAAGTGGAATTGCTCGGAAGCGTCTTGTATTTTCTTGGTGGCTGTTTTTTGTGTTTGAATGGAATGGTGATACGCTTTGGTATGCACAGAGATGTGAACGACGTCCATATCATAACCGACATGTTCTAGGATATCAATCTCTCCAGAATTAGGCCAACCACCATATTTTGATTCTGTAGGCAGCATCCATATAGCGGGCCAAGTGCCTCTACCTTTAGGGACTTTAGCTCTTGCTTCAAACCGTCCATATAAAAAATCACCTTTAGATTTACTTACCAAACGGGTAGAGGTATAATTTAGACCACCTTTTTTTTGCTTTAGTGCTGTAATTTTTAGTTTACCATCTTTTACAAATACATTTTTAGGATTTGCTTGGGTATAGTATTGCAGTTCATTATTGCCCCAACCGTTATACAAGGAGCCTACATCATAAGACCATTTGGTGGGATCGGGTAATCCGGTATAATTAAATTCATCCGCCCAAGAAGGGGTAGTTTCAAATGTGTATTTTCCTGAAGAAGCTACTGGAATTGCATTGGTTGATGCCGTAACGTAAAACGGAATATTGGCTGTAGCTACGTGATTATTGCCGTCGGTGACATAAACAAAAATGCGATAAGCTCCAGCTTTTGTTGGTGCTATGATGATCGCCTTACCAAAGGAAACTTCTGTCAAGATGCCGTCTATACGATCAGGTCTGCTTTCACGATCACCGCCTTCTTTCAGATCTGTACTTTCGTGAAGAATTTCCCAGCGTACATTCATCTTATCATTGTCGGGATCTTCAACAAATACCTGTGTAGTATACTTTTCTCCCGATCTAAGATAGATATGGTCAGTTGCTTGCTTGCCGTCTAAACGTAAAGAATCCAATCGTGGTGCTCTGTTGCTTGGCCAATTGCCTGTCCACAAATATTGCATGACATCTACAACTTCGTTTTCTAAGCCATCTTCAGTAAACAAACCATACCAGGTAGGTGTACGCTCTTGCTTTTGTCCCCATAAAAAAACATATGAACCCAAGCAGCTTTTGTCTGACGCGATAGATGCTTGGTAACGACTCTTGTAAACCGCAGCCTTTTCTTTACTAGTTTCCTCAATGCTGGCTTTCCATGGTGTCTGTGGACCTTCCCAATGGCCTGTAGGTCCCCATTCCGTCACTATATATGCTTTATCCCAACCAACCTTGCGTATCTGCTCTGGTACACCTGCCAATCCTCCATACACTTGCACAGCTATCATATCAAGTGAAGGACATTTAGACTTTATCAGATCAATTTCTTTCTGATTTATACCAGCTAACATAGTTGTGACTAAATGATTCTTGTCTTCAGACTTTATCATCTTGGCAATATCTTCTACCGCATCCCATACTTTTGTATTGCTGTAATGTAGATTCAATTCATTGCCAATTCCCCAAGCCAGTAGCGCAGGGTGGTCTTTATATTTTATAACCTCTTCACGCAATCTTTCCAATTGGCTTTTGACTGCGTCTGCATCGTCATAATTAAAACCATGTCTTTCTGTAGCGGTACTGAGTCCAAGCGTGACGGTAAGTCCCAAGCGATGCGCTTCATCAAGGATGGCTTTGGCATTCGTGCTGCTCCACGTGCGGATTGAATTGCCACCATATTCTTTTAGTTTCTCGATGTAGCTTGTACCACCAGCACCTTTTATGAAATAAGGTTCACCATTTCGTATTAATTGAAAACCGTTCTTAGTTTTTTCAATTTTGACAGGAAAAGGTTTCTGTGCAAATGCCTGTGTGACAAATACTAAAATAGTAAAAATGAGAAGATGTATTTTGTTTACAGTCATGAGAAGCAATTTAGATACGTATGTAATTGGATTATAAATTTAAGCATTCGTGTGATACTTTACGCTGTGGAAGAAAGGGATTGCTATACTAATTATATGTATAGCAATCCCTATAAATTAATAGTATTGTTTGTGTTAGAGAATACGCTTATTTGAAATTAGAGTTAGCGTCAATTTGTGTTTGCGGAATAGGCACATATTCGCTTTTTCCTGGTGTAAATTTAGAACCAAACACTTGCTGCGCACGGCCTGTACGTACCAAGTCATTGAAACGCTCTCCCCACCATTCACATGCAAACTCTGCTCGGCGTTCGTCCAAGATTTGATCCAAGGTGACACCTGTGATAGTAGACATATTAGCTCTTGTGCGTACGAGATTAAACGGCGTGTCACCATTTTGACCTTTGCGTACACGTGCTTCAGCATTCAACAAAAGGGCATCAGCATAACGCAATATGCGTACATTGTTATTCGCTCCGTATTCTAATCTTCCTTCCGTCATTTGATTGGCGGGCATATATGCTTTACCGTTGAAGTATTTTATTCCGAAAGGATTGCCGTAGATTTTGTCGCCATCTGGAGTTTCCACAAAGGTGTCTTCTGTCGCGCCATATCTTAAGATGGTCGTTTTTAATCGCAATGCGTCACCTCTGGTCGTCAAGAAATCTACGATATTCTGTGAAGGAGGAATCCAGCCTGCGCCTGATATTGCGCTACCACGTTGATTACCCGACGGTCCTTGCCACCTGAAGAAAGTCCCCCAGTCTACACCTGGGCGCACGATATCTCCTGTACCTACACCAAAATCAGAATATTGTAACTCGAATAAGGATTCATTGCTTAATTTTCCTGGCTTCTTGAATAAGTTATATAAATCCGTATAAAGCGAAAACTTTCCACTTTGAATTATCTGATCGGTAGCCTCTAGCACTTGATCCCAATACGGACTTGCATTGTCATTTTTCGCTAAATCTGTTGCAGCCTTTGCTTTCAACAATAAAGCAGAATATTTTGTCACAGCACCGGTATGTTTGGACTGATTTGGACGTGCATCTTCTAAATCAGCAATACAATCATTCATCTCATTGATGATAAATTCACGGACTTCAGCCATTGTACTCTTGCCAATGGTCGTCAGTCGTGCAATATCTCCACTGTCGGATAGAATAGGGACATCACCAAAAATGCGCGATGCTAAAAGGTGTGCATAAGCGCGTAAGAAACGAACTTCAGCTTTGTACTGTTTGTTGAGTTTTAATTGTTCTGCATTACCTGACGGAATATTCTTTTCAAATTCATCCAATTCCATCAAAGCATTATTCGCTGCAATAGCTAAGCTGTAATAACTGATCCAGGATTGATTTAGTCCCCAATACGATTGAATGGTCACATCACTTTGAAAGTTTTTGATTCCCATCAATTCGGGGTTATCGTTTGGATTAGGCGCACCTTGTTGGTAATCATCATCACGCATAGCACGTATAGAAAGGTCAATCCAATGTACAAGATTGTCATCTGCTGCAGATCTGTACACACCAGATACAGGCGCGTACATGTATGCTAAATTGGTGTAATCAATTTCTTCGGAACGCTGTTGATTTTCCAACGGTTTATCTAAAAACTTTTCGCAACTCGTATGTAGACTTACTAGTCCTATGCAGCTGCTGAGTAGTATATATTTTAAAGCTTTCATAAATTTCTTCTTAATTATTTCTTAAAATAGCTTAGAATGTCACATTAAAACCGAAACTGTACGTGGATGCAATAGGGTATACATTCGTATCAAAGCCCATTCCTGACACTTCTGGTGTAAATCCATTATAGCGTGTGAATATCGCAGGACGATCGGCAGTAGCGAATACACGAACAGGAATAGTATTTAAATTAAAGTTGTAACCTAACTGTATATTTTGAATACGTAAATATGCGCCGCTTTCTACAAAGAAAGAACTTGCTTGTAGATTCCAAGATGCTACAGAACCTTGCGCCGATGGATATTCGTTTGTAGAACCTTCTGCCGTCCACAGGTTATCCATAAAAGCTGCATCCGCATTCATTTGTGGATATTTTCTACGCATAGCACGGTTTAGGTTGTGGATTTTATTTCCAGCAACACCTTGTAAGGCAACACTCAAATCAAATTTTTGATACGACATTCCAATATTGAAACCATACGTTAATTTAGGTAGGTAGTTTCCTAGGTTAATACGGTCTGCTTCATCCAATTCGCCATTGCTATTCTGATCTTTGTAGCGCAAATAACCGGGTTGAATTGGCGCACCAGGGTTCGCTTCATTGTATGCACTTGCGATTGGGTCTGCTGCTATTTCAGCTTGATTTTGATAAACTCCTGCAACTTCATAACCGTAGTAATAATTAATTGGTTCATTTGGCACTATACGTGTTGGAAATTCAGCACTCCATTCAGGGAATCCATTTTGAATATTAGATAATGCACCAATATCAAGTACTTTATTGTTTAATGTAGTCGCATTTGCTCCTAATTTATAGGCGAACTGTCCAACTTGATCTTTCCAATTTAACGAAACTTCCCAGCCGCTGTTTGCAACAGATCCCCAGTTTCCATAGACGCGATCCCACATAAATGGAATAGGGCGGCTAAAAGCAAGGTCATTGGTCTGGCGGTAGTAGTAATCTACAGTACCTTCAAGACGATTATTTAATAAGGCAAAGTCAAGACCTGCATCCCATTCTTCCACGACTTCCCAACGTACTTGTGTGAAGAACCTGCCTACACGATAACCCGGTTCACGGACACCGTTTGCTGATCCTGTACTACCAAATACACCGGAGAAATTATTACCTGAATTCACGATACCATAGCCAGCATTGGGTTGAATACCATCATTACCCAACAGTCCCCAGCTTCCTCTTATTTTCAATAGATCAAATAGGGATTGATCTTCCATGAACTTCTCACGGTTTATTACCCATCCTAGACCTACAGAAGGAAAATAGCCCCACTTAGTTTGGTATTTGGAACTACCATCTGCACGGAATGTCGCAGTTAATAAATATTTATTGTCGTAATCATAAGTACCTCTTGTGAAGAATGATACGCCTGCATTACGAAGTCCTCCTTCACCATAGCCAGTTGCCGATCCAATACCTTGCGCACCTTGCCCTACATACCAAAATTCTTCAGCCTGCGGAACATCATTCGCCGATACCCAGGTTTCGCGCCAACGCTCTTCACGTGTAGATTGACCTAGCAAGATTGTCCAATGATGTTTGTCCGCACCATCTTTGTAAGTCAACAAATTATCAACAATATAATTGCTATTTCTTCCTTGTCCAGAACGTAAATACGACCGTTGGTTACGCTGATCATTATCGATATAGTATACTGGACTGTATTGAATATTATGTGTGGACTGGTAGCGTTGACTTAATTGCGACCTAAAAGTTAGTTTGTTTTCTAAAAATTGAGCTTCTATGTACGCGCTTGGCAAAATTTGTATACCTTTAGTCGCATTATGGTTGTAATATGCCGTAGCCAATGGGTTATTAAACCAAAAGCCTGACGTCATTCCTAGACTAGTGCTAGAACCAAACTTTACTGGATCTGCTAATTCCAAATTTGGATCATAGGACGGGTAAAGTGGCGAAGCGAAGTATGCCTGTCTGAAAGCCGTACTATTTGGGGAGAAAGCATTGAAATTATTTAAATGTGCAGTGAATCCAAGCTTCAACCACGGTGCTACTCGTGCTTCTGTTTGGGTGCGAATATTATATTTTCTATCGTAATTCTTCGCATCCATGATTCCATCTTGATCCACATAATTCATACCGAAGGAATAAGTAATCTTATCACTACCGCCTTGGACATCGATATTGTGGTTTTGAATTAATGCGTTTGAACGTAATAACTCGTTGTACCAATCGGTATTGGTCGTTGGAACGCCATTCTGCCCGCCAAATTTTGTGATGGAGTTGTCTACTATAGCTTGATTACCCACAGCACTCGCGTATTTTGCATACTGTTCTCCATTTGCCATTTTGAGTAAGTTGGTAGCGGATTGAACGCCTGCATAGCCCGTGTAGCTAACTTTTGTTTTCATATTCAACGTACCTTTCTTAGTTGTGACGATAATCACTCCATTTGCAGCACGCACACCATAAATAGCTGCACCCGAAGCATCTTTTAATACGGATATATCAGCAATGTCATTGGGATTAAGGAAATTAATATTATCCATAAACATTCCATCAACAACATAAAGCGGGCTTTCGTTATTAAATGAGCCTACACCACGAATACGAACCGTAGGTGTAGATCCGGGAGCGCCTGCACTCACAATTTGTAAACCTGTTACACTTCCTTGCAATGCATCCATAGGAGAGGACACTGTTCTTTTCAATACTTCCTGCATATCGACGGTTGCAATAGGCGCAGTCAGATCTCCTTTACGCTGCGTACCATACCCAACGACAATGACTTCATCTAAATTTTGAGCACTGCTCACGAGTAATTGTATATCAATCACATTGCCACGGATAGCGACAGTATTGGTTGAATAGCCTATTGCAGAAACAATTAATGAATCTGCTGATTCTGAAACTTGGAGGGTGTAGGTTCCGTTATCTGTACTACTTGTTCCACTAGTGTTTGTGTTTTTAACACGTATGGTCGCTGCTGCAATGGCGGCTCCCTGTTCATTGTAAATCTTGCCCGTTATAGTCTTTGTTTGTGCTAGAATGATTCCAGGTATAAAAGACATTGTAATAACTAAGGCATAGCTCAGTAATTTGTTTTTCATGCACGCTAAAATTAAAAGTGTAGAAAATTGGTTTATAATTCAGTTACTCAAAATTAGGTGCAATGGTAAGTTAAAACCTAGTCTTATACTACATCATTTATACATCATGTACGCTTGTTTGCATTAAATTAGCTATATTTAGCCTACTTCAACAATACATCATTAGCCTATTGCTTACATTATGAATCGATTAAACCTACTTGTATTCTGTTTATTTTTTCTAGGTTTTCGTACTGTTATGGCTCAAAATCCATTAGGTGCTCCGCTTGTAAATAATTATGGAAAGTCTGTTTTTCAGGGTGGGAGTCGCACTTATGATATCCGTCAAGATAGCAAAGGCATAATGTATTTTGGTAATAATGAAGGTCTGTTGACTTTTGATGGAAAATATTGGAAACAATACAAATTACCCAATCAGACAATAGTTCGTTCGATTTACATTGCTGACAAAGATCGAATCTATGTCGGTGGTCAAGGAGAATTTGGGTATTTTGAACAAACCAAACAGACTGGACTCCAATATACATCACTATATTCGCTAATTCCTGAAGCCTATCGACAGTTTGCAGATGTTTGGTATACGGTAGAATATGAAAATGGCATTTACTTTATGTCATCCAATTATATTTTCTGTTTCCAGTCCAATAAAATAAAAGTGTATCCTGCATCAGTGGAGTGGGAATATATGGACCATGTATCAGGCAAATTGTATGCACAAGAACGAGAAAATGGTTTATTGTCTTTTGAGAATAACCAATGGATTAATGTGGCCAAAGCAACACATTTTCAAAAGGCCAAAATCGCTGGAATATTAGACATTACTAAGGATAGTACGCTAGTGTTTTTGCAGAACAACAAATCATTTTTACTACACAATAAGAATCTGACACAGCATTTGGCTTCACCAAGTCACACCTTATACACCCCTTCATTTGCGAAGATTGATGACTATACATATGTATTTGCTACTGCTACGGATGGGTGTATGATTCGAACCTTACGTGAAGGTAAATTCTTAGAACAAATCGGTGTTACTGAAGGTTTATCGAATAAAAATGTTTCGACTGTATTTGTTGACAATCAGCAAAATATTTGGGCCGCTATAGATAACGCTATCGCAGTAATAAGTTATGGAGCTGGTATACGCTACCTTCGTCCAAACATTGAATACGATGTCACTGGGTATTCAACTCGTGTATTTGATAATAGTCTTTATTTGTCTTCATCCAATGGTGTGTATAGGGCGATGTTAGATAAGAATATTGCTGATCAAAGTCAATCACCTGGAAAATTTCAATTGGTAAACGGTAGCGATGGTGGAGAGGCATGGCGCTTGAATGAATTGAATGGACATTTGTTGTTAACCCATAATACAGGCATACTAGAAATCACAGAAGATAAAATAAATCCAATAATTAACGGTGTCGGCTCTTGGCTTACATTGCCATTATCTGCCGTATATCCCATCAAATATAGTTTGGTGGGTACATATCATGGACTTGATTTGCTTGGGTATGATGGAAATAAATTCAGTTTGATTCGTAAACTGAAAGGAACATTTGACTCATTTCGTTTCTTAGAATTGGATGATAAATATATTTGGGCATCTCATCCTTACCGTGGAATATACCAGATTAAAATAAACGAGGCTCAAACCAATTACGATACTAAGCTTTTTACACAAAAGGAGGGATTACCGTCCAGCTATCAAAATTATGTATATAAAATTGGGCAAGGAATTGTATTCGCTACCCAAAATGGTCTTTATGAATATGATGATGCACAAGGTAGGTTTTATGCGTCCCCGCGTCTAGATGTCTTCAATAATATTCCAGTAAAATACCTGATGGAAGACCGTAAAGGGAATATTTGGTTTTGTAGTGAAAAAAAAGTTGGTGTAGCTAAACTGGATTATGATACAAAGAAATATGAAATAATCTATTTCCCAGAAATAGAAGGTATGCATACCTCTGGATTTGAAAATATATATGCTTACGATGATCAAAATGTGTACATCGGATCTGAAAAAGGTATTTTGCATGTGAATTTTCAAAAGTATATGAAGGAAAGATCGCGTCCTAAAGCGTTAATTTCTTCTATAGTTGCCATAGGAAATCAAGATAGCGTACTACATGGAGGGACTACAGAGAAAGACCTTATTGTATTGAATTCCATGTATAACTCATTCCATTTTGAGTTTTCGTCTCCCAATTTTGGGATTTATGAACATGTGTCCTATAGTTTTTGGTTGGAAGGTTACGACAAGACATGGTCTCCTTGGTCTAGTAATACAGAAAAGGATTATACAAATCTTCCGAGTGGGATATATAACTTCAAGATAAAAGTTAAAAATAACCTCAATCAAGAATCAGAGATTAGCTCCTTTCATTTTCGCATATTACCACCTTGGTATAAGTCCATATGGGCTTATATGTTCTATTTTTTTCTTCTTATACTAGTCATTTATTACGCGTATAACATGCAAAAAAGAGCATGGGAAAATCAGCAACTCAAGTATGAAAAAGAAATGGAACAACTTCGATATATTCATCAATTGG
The DNA here is from genome assembly GCF_009829085.1 of Sphingobacterium bovisgrunnientis. GTDB lineage: Bacteria > Bacteroidota > Bacteroidia > Sphingobacteriales > Sphingobacteriaceae > Sphingobacterium > Sphingobacterium bovisgrunnientis. The sequence goes on along the minus strand of NZ_WUQY01000033.1, from coordinate 2,268 downwards.
AAGTAGATAAAAATGAAAAAGAAATTGTAAAGCTACAGAATGAGAAATTGGAGCATGAAGTATTGGCTAAAACCAAAGAACTTGCAAGCACAAGTATGCAGCTTATGGAAAATTCTGGCGCGCTAACAAAATTACGTGTGGAGCTTTCGAAATTTGCCCATATCGATCAGGATACCGATTTAAGTCGCATTACATCCCTACTTAAGGATGTAGAAAACAATACTACCCATTGGGATCAGTTTGCATCGCATTTTGATGAACTAAATGATGGTTTCTTCAGTAGGTTAAAACAAAAGCATCCTGAACTCTCTCGTAATGACTTGAAAGTTTGTGCTTATTTAAGGCTCAATTTTTCGACTAAACAAATTGCTCAATTACAAAGTATCTCTGTAAGAGGTGTTGAAATACACCGTTATCGTCTTAGAAAAAAATTAAACATACCTACTAAGATAAGCTTAGGTGAATACCTCTCTACTTTGTAATCCTAAAGCTTAATTCCGGTTTTTAGTTATACTTCTACAATAATATAATGTTGCTCCTTATTTATTTTCCTTAATACTGGTAGCGAAACATTGTATATAGGAATTTTACTAGTTGTTTGCCCCTTGTGCGTGCCGGCATGTGCATGGCCATGAAAAGCGAGTGATACCTGCCTACGGGCTAATGGTTCAGCTAAATGTGATGATCCTAAAAATGGGAAAAGCTGTTCTGGTTCGCCGATGATGGTATCTTTTATAGGTGCATAATGCATTAACACCACTTTGGGCAAATCGGGACATTCCTGTTCTAATCGCGTAAGGGCTCGATCCAATTGCAAAGATTCATTAACTGCCTCGTGAACAAATTGTTTCATCATATCTTCTCCGAATAAAGACAACATATAATGTTCAAAGCCTCCACCAAATCCTTTTACTCCAGCAAAGGCTACATCCTGTACGACAATAGATTCACCATCTAATATTGTCATCTTATGTTCTGATAGTATTTGCTTAATTACTTTTTGCCGTCCTTTTTCGTAATCGTGATTTCCCAGAACACCAATCACAGGAATACGCAGCACTTCGAGTCCTTCGCCCAATATTTGCGCTTCTTCTTCATCCCCTGTATCGGTCAAATCACCACATATGACAAGCACATCTGCATTTTTATTTATTTCTTCGAAGGCATTTCTCAATATACCTTTATCCGTGATTTTTGTATGTATATCAGCCATGGCTGCAATTTTAGTTTTCTTTCTATTGGCCATATTAGACAGTGGTTATAGTGTAGCTTTTATAATTCCATTCTTTTACATCTACTTGATATTGTGTTTGGTCAATTAAAGGGCCTCTACATACACGCTCAATAGGGGAAGGCAAGTCATATTGTTCATTAGCTCGCCGAATCAATTCATCAAAAAGCCATTTAGGAATAATATCTCTATACTCTGAGGGATATACAAATTGAAATATGAGAAGTTGTGCGAGTAGGAGATGCCAATGCGTGTCTAGGCGCTGAAAAAGGATTTCCCAATCCACATTTGCGCCATATTTCAGCAGAATATGATTAACATCTGCATTGTCGTTTCTTTCTCGATTTTGTACATAAATTTTACACCAAATAAGCTCTTCAACTGGTATAAACTTAACAGGTACAGCGGCAAATTCTCCTACAGTTGCACGCTCGTACCAAGAATCATCCACCGTACAGATATTATTAACAGTATCAAATATTATATCTATAAAATAGTCACCATGGAAAACTTTGGCTAACCAACGGGCATCTGTTACCTCTGTACGATAACCTTTGTCCGCAAAATATTTAAGTAGCCGCGGATACTCACTGCTTTTGCAAAAAATATCTAAATCCTTGGTGTCTCGAAATATTCCCGTATACTGAAACATAGCAAATGCACCACCAAGCATAAATTGACAATCACTGGCTACCAACATTTCTAATGCTTCTTTGTAAAATGCGGTCGATTCTTGCTTTTCTTTTTCTGTCGTAAGCATGCTTTAATAAGGATTAAATTATATTTTTTGGTTCGATGTATAAATAGAACCATTAATACACATTTTAGTTTAGTCCGAAGAGAAGAGAGTATGTAATACATTAACATGTAAACAACGACGAAAGACGTTTTAGAAAGATTATTCTAATTAGCTATTTTCCTTTAGTGAACTACCCATTTGCTAAAGACAAATGGGCTTCAGGCTTCACAGACTTGTGCTTTGTTGCCAAAGTCTTATTTGAGTCTCCGCCCGTGTAATCGCCAGTTCCTGACGATAT
>NZ_WUQY01000032.1 GCF_009829085.1 Sphingobacterium bovisgrunnientis | reverse complement strand
AATAAGTAAGAAAATAGCCATAAAACGAATTAGAATTAACAAATAAAATTAAATATCCGTTTTACCGGACAACAATGATTATTAATGTAAGATTTAGAAGTGTTTTTTAATTTTTAAAATAAAGTACGGGTTTAATGTTTAATGGGGTATAAAACTTGATTCTGAATAATTTTTATTGAAAAATACTTTAAAAAAATAATTCCCTTTTTTACGAATGTAATAAAAGGGAATATTAAAAAAATATAGATGATGATTAGTTTCTATGCATATGTATAGACAGCTTCTTTACTTTCTAATACCGTCGAACCCATTAAGAATTCATCCACTTTCCGCGCACATTCGCGACCTTCTGAAATCGCCCATACTACTAATGATTGACCGCGACGCATATCGCCAGCAGCGAAATATTTGCTTGCACTAGTTTGGTAAGAACCTTCTACAGCTTTAACGTTTCCTCTTTCATCCAATGCGATGCCTAATTGTTGTAAAAGTCCATCATATTGTGGGTGTAAGAATCCCATCGCTAATGTTACCAATTCGCAAGGAATTTCACGTTGAGAACCTTCAACTTCTTTGAATTTCGTAGGTCTGCCTAAAGCGTCAGTTTCCCATTCCAAATCAACAACTAAAGCAGCGCGAAGATTACCGTTTCCGTCTCCTAAGAATTCTTTGGTGCTGATACTCCAATGTCTTTGACATCCTTCTTCGTGCGAAGTCGTTGTTTTTAACAACATCGGATAAGTCGGCCAAGGCATAGCAGCTGAACGAGATTGTGGTGGTTGCGGCATCAATTCAAACTGTGTCACGGATTTAGCACCGTGTCTGTTTGAAGTACCTACGCAGTCAGATCCAGTATCACCGCCACCGATTACCAATACATTTTTGCCAGTAGCTAAGATTTCTTCTGTTTCGATAGGAGATTTACCTACACGTTGGTTTTGTTGTTTCAAGAACTCCATTGCATAGTAAACGCCTTTTAGTTCGCGTCCAGGGATATTCAAATTACGAGGAATTGTAGAACCTCCAGACAATACTACAGCATCATATTGATCCAATTCAGATGCTGGTACGTTTTTACCAACTTCTGCATTTGTACGGAATTCAATTCCCGATTCTTTCATTACGTCCACGCGTCTGTCGATAACCGATTTATCTAATTTGAAATCAGGAATTCCATAGCGCAATAATCCGCCAACTTTGTCATCACGTTCGTACACAACAACATCGTGACCTGCTTTGTTTAACTGTGCTGCAGCAGCAAGTCCAGCAGGACCGCCACCAACAACAGCAACTTTTTTACCAGTTTTTATTGCAGACTTATTAGGTTGTACATAGCCTTTTTTGTACGCAATCTCAATGATATGTTTTTCGATTTCCTCAATGGCTACAGGATTTTTGTTGATACCCAATACGCATGCGGACTCGCATGGCGCAGGACAAATACGGCCTGTAAACTCTGGAAAGTTATTAGTTGATGATAATATATTGTATGCTTCTTCCCATTTGCCGTCATACACAGCATCGTTAAATTCAGGAATGACATTTCCAAGAGGACATCCTGAGTGACAGAATGGAATACCACAGTTCATACAACGTGCAGCTTGATTGTTCAATTGCTCGTCAGAATAAGTGTGTACAAATTCTTGGTAATTTTGTTTTCTATTTTCTACAGCCTCTTTTTGAGGAAGTACCCTATCGAATTCTAAAAATCCAGTTGCTTTTCCCATGATTTTATTTCCTCTTTAATTAAGCTACAACCATTTTTTTCAATAACACATTTTTATATTCACGAGGGAATACCTTGATGAATCTGTTCTTTTCGGTAGTCCAATTCTCTAAGATATATGATGCTCTCGCGCTTTTTGTCAAATTCACATGACGTTTTAATAGCGCGATGATTTCAGTTTCATCTTCAGTTTCAAGTGGGTCAAGATCCACCATTTCTTGGTTGCAATTTTCTTTGAAATTACCATTGATGTCATAAATCCAGGCTATACCACCACTCATACCTGCTGCGAAGTTTCTACCTGTGCCACCTAAGATTAAAGCACGGCCACCAGTCATATATTCACATCCGTGGTCTCCTATTCCTTCAACAACTGCCGTAGCTCCCGAGTTACGAACTGCAAAACGCTCGCCAGCCATACCATTGATAAACAAGTGACCTGAAGTCGCGCCATATAAGGCTACGTTACCAATAATAATGTTTTCGTGAGGTGTTAACGTGCTTTCTTTAGCAGGATAAATTGCTAATTGTGCACCTGATAAACCTTTACCTACGTAATCGTTCGCTTCACCTTCTAATTCGAATGAAATACCTTTTGTATTAAATGCTCCGAATGATTGACCAGCAGAACCTTCAAATTTGAAGTTGATTGTATTGTCAGGCAAACCTTCCGAACCATAAATTTTTGATATTTCGTTTGAAAGTAAAGTTCCGATTGTACGATCCGTATTTTTTACGATAAATGTTCCGAATACTGGAGTTTTAATATCTAAAGCATCTTTAGCTTGTTTTAACAATCCCCAATCTAGGATCATGCTCATGCCATGATCTTGTTCTTCGGTATTATAAAGAGATTGACCAACTTCGTTGCGTGCTACGTGTAAGATTCCTGAGAAATCTACTTTGGCAGCTTTCCAATGCCCTACATCTTCGCGTTTTTTCAAGAATTGTGCGCGACCTACCATTTCATTGATAGTACGGAATCCTAATTGAGCCATAATCTCACGCATTTCTTCTGCCAAGAAATGAAACAAATTCACGATATCTTCTGGTTTTCCAGAGAAAAGTTTACGCAATTCAGGATCTTGCGTGGCAACACCTACTGGACACGTATTCAAATGACATTTGCGCATCATAATACATCCGCCAGCAATTAATGCCGCTGTAGCCACACCCCATTCTTCAGCACCCAATAAAGTTGCGATGATTAAGTCCCGACCAGTTTTCATTTGACCGTCTGCTTGTAATACAACTCGACTACGTAGTTTATTTTGCACTAATGTTTGGTGCGCTTCAGCCAAACCAAGTTCCCAAGGAAGACCTGCGTGTTTGATTGAGCTGATAGGAGAAGCTCCAGTACCGCCGTCGTATCCTGCAATCAAGATTACATCAGAGTGCGCTTTCGCAACACCAGCAGCAATTGTGCCTACACCTGCTTTCGATACCAATTTCACATTGATACGTGCATCGCGATTGGCATTTTTCAAATCGAAAATCAATTGTGCTAAATCCTCGATTGAGTAAATATCGTGGTGTGGAGGCGGAGATATAAGACCTACACCTGGCGTAGAGTGACGTGTTTTAGCGATCCAATCGTCAACTTTGTGTCCTGGTAATTGACCACCTTCCCCTGGTTTAGCACCTTGCGCCATTTTGATTTGGATCTCATCGGCTTGAGTCAAGTAGTTTGATGTAACACCAAAACGTGCAGAAGCTACTTGTTTGATTGCCGAACGCATTGAGTCTCCATTTGGTAACTTTTGGTAACGGATTTCATCCTCACCACCTTCACCAGTATTGGATTTACCACCGATGCGGTTCATTGCAATAGCTAATGTGCTGTGTGCTTCATGTGAAATAGAACCGAAAGACATCGCTCCAGTAGCAAAGCGTTTCAAAATTTCGCTTGCTGGTTCTACCTCGTCAATAGAAATTGAGTTTCTATGTTTTGCAAAATCCAATAATCCGCGAAGCGTAAACATTGCTTCTTTTTGGTTATTGATTAATGCAGAATATTTTTTAAATGATTCGTAGTCATTGTTACGACAAGCTTGTTGTAACAAGTGAACAGTTTGTGGATTCCACAAGTGACCTTCGCCGCGACGTTTCCATTGGTAAATACCACCTTCTGGCAATAATGGTTTCACATTGCGTGGTGCTTCAAACGAACGCCAGTGCTTAGTTAGTGCTTCGCGTGCGATATCATCCAAAGCCAATCCGCCAATGCGTGATACTGCGCCACAGAAATATTTGTCCACTACAGATTTATCGATACCTAATACCTCAAATATTTGAGCACCATGGTACGATTGCAATGTTGAAATACCCATTTTAGAGAATATTTTCAACAAGCCATTACAAACTGCTTTTACGTAGTTTTTGCGTAATACTTCCCATTCTAACTCTGTTTCAAGTTGACCTTCTGCTTTTAACGTACGGATACTAGCTAATGCTAAATATGGGTTGATTGCTGTCGCTCCGAAAGCCAACAAACATGCGAAATGGTGTACTTCCCAAGCGTCACCCGCTTCTACGACCAAACCTACCGCACCACGGTTACCTGTTTTGATCAAGTGGTGGTGTACTGCTGATACCGCCAGAATTGAAGGGATAGCTGCGTGTTGAGAATCAATAGCACGGTCTGATAAGATAATGACTTCGAATCCATCACGTACCGCATCATCTGCATAACGACATAATCTTTCGATACCTGCTTCTAATGAACCTGGCTTGCCATCTGCACGGAAGTATGATTGTAATGTTTTCGCTTGGAAAACTCCTGTATCTATAGAGCGTAATTTCTCTAATTCGCTTGAAGTTAAGATTGGATGCTCCAACGTCACGCAATGACAAGATTTTTTGTCTTCGACAAGAATATTGCCTGAATTACCTATAAAAGTAGCCAAACTCATTACCAAACGCTCACGAATTGGGTCGATTGGTGGGTTCGTTACTTGTGCAAAAAATTGTTTGAAATAGCTAGAAATGTGTTGCGGTTGATCCGACAATACAGCTAAAGGAACATCCGTACCCATAGAACCGATGGGCTCGTAACCAGTAGTTGCCATTGGTGTTAATATTGTCTCAATGTCCTCTCTCGAATAACCAAATGCCTGTTGGTATTTGAAAACAGATTCTTTTGACAGGTATGTAAACGTAACACGCGGCTCCGCTAATTCTTCTAGTTTAATTTTATAATTGTTGATCCATTCACCGTAAGGTTGTTGACGAACTAATTCGCCTTTAACTTCTTCGTCTGTACGGATTATTCCAGCTTCCATGTCTACCACGAAGATTTTGCCCGGCTGTTGACGACCTTTTTTGATGATAATAGATTCATCAATTGGCAATGCACCAGCTTCGGAAGCTACAATTACGCGATCATCAGAAGTTACTGCAAAACGTAAAGGACGTAACCCGTTTCTATCTAAAGTAGCACCGATAATTTTACCATCTGTGAAACACAATGCTGCTGGACCATCCCATGGCTCCATCAATGTCGCGTGGTATTCGTAGAATGCTCTTTTTAATGGATCCATTTGTGTATTGCCGTCCCATGCTTCAGGAACTAACATCAACATCACGTGTGGCAAGCTGCGTCCACTGTGCAATAGAATTTCAACTACATTATCCAGACAAGCTGAATCGGATTGACCTTTGTCCACCACTGGCAACAAAATTTCCATTTCTTCTTTTGTAAAATACGGAGAAGAAAGAGAGCGTACTGCTGCGTAGAACCAGTTTAAGTTACCCGTCAAGGTGTTGATCTCACCATTGTGCGCCATCATACGGAAAGGCTGTGCCAATGACCATGATGGAAATGTATTTGTAGAGAAACGCGAGTGTACCAAACCGAAAGCAGATACGACACGTGAATCTTTTAAGTCTTTATAATATGTGCCAACTTGATAAGTTGTCAATTGACCTTTGTAAATAATTGTTTTGCAAGAAAGCGAAGCGATGTAGAGCGGAAGAGGGTATTCTTGGGTTGATTTGATTTTTTGGATTATAAGTCTTCGGAGAACGTATAATTTTCTTTCGAAATCTTCTGTGTTTGTCACTCCTTCAGGTCTTGACACGAAGAACTGAACGATTTCAGGTTCTGCGCTTAGAGCTGTAGGTCCAATTCCTTCTTTGTTTACTGGAACAGCTCGAAAACCTAAGAAATCCATTTTTCTATCTGCGGCTGCTTCTTTTATAACTTGACGACATAGGTCGTTTAGCGTTTTTTCTTTTGGTAAAAATACCATACCCACACCATAGTATCCAGGCTCTTGAAGTTGTATGCCTAGATCAATGCATTCTTCCCACAAAAATTCATGTGGTACTTGAATCATTATTCCTGCACCATCACCACTTTCAGGATCACATCCGCAAGCCCCGCGATGTTCCATGTTTTCTAGCATAATCAAGGCGTCACGCACTTGGTTATGCGATTTTTTACCTTTTATATGTGCTACAAAACCAACACCACAAGCGTCGTGTTCAAATTCTGGGTTGTAAAGTCCTTCTTGCTGCATTCTTATATAAATTATGTTACCTAATTAGAGTTTGCTAATATAAAAATTTTCAACCAAAATAATTGAAATATTTTCAATAAAGTTTAATATAATTTGATTTATTTTTAATCCTGTAGCTTTTTTTAGACTCAATTTGTATTTATTTCGTAGTTTGATTGGTAATATGGAATTTCATTCGTTTTTTTGTCCTTCTATACAAACAGTTATGATTATTACAGAAATTCAAGTCTACCGCCTTAGTATTCCTATGGAACCATTTGTTATCGCTACAGGTACAATGGATTATGCGCAGAACACCTTTATTAAGCTAATTACAGACACAGCGCATTATGGCGTAGGAGAATGTTCGGCATTTCCTATGATTGTAGGAGAGACACAAAATACCTGTTTGGCAATAGCACAAGACTTTGCAAAAATTTGGAAAGGCAAAGATGCCTTGGCTTTGGAAGAGCGTTTAGCTGAATTGCATTTATATATTGCTGGCAATGCAACAATAAAGTCAGCATTTGATATGGCATTGTATGACCTAGCGGCGAAAGCAGCATGCTTACCATTGTATCAATATTTAGGTGGAAAGAAGAAAGATATTGTAACAGATATTACCTTAGGTATAGCCTCGCCTGAAGAATTGGCGCAAAAAGCATTGAAATTAAAAGATGGTGGTGCTTTCGCTTTAAAGGTGAAATTGGGTAAGAAGCCGCAAGATGATATTGCGCGTATCAGAGCGATTCGTCAAGCTGTAGGTTTTGATATTCCAATTCGTATAGATGCAAATCAAGGCTGGTCTTATGAAGGAGCTATCGAAGCTCTTCAAGGTTTAGAGGCTTATAAAATTCAATTTTGCGAGCAACCGATGCGAACGTACAATGATCATCTTTTGCCTGAATTGCGTACGCAAACTATTGTACCGATTATGGCAGATGAGTCTGTTTATTCGCATCATGATACCGAACGTCTTTGCAAAGCAGATGCTTGTGATTATATCAATATTAAGTTCTCAAAATCTTCAGGTATAAACGAAGCCTTGAAAATTCAGGCAGTAGCTGCCGAATACAATATTCCGTGTATGATTGGTGGAATGCTAGAATCTCGTTTGGCATTGGCAGCAAAAGTGCATTTTGCATATGCATCACCGAATGTTAAATTCTATGATTTGGATACGTGCATGGTCGGTCATCTTGAAGATCCCGTAATTGGAGGCGTTCAATATAATGGTTACGAGATACATATTTCGGATGATATAGGAATCGGAGCGGATATCAAGCAGGAGTTTTTAGATAAATGCGATAAATGGGTGATTTAATCATCCATTTTTTGTTTACTTTGTTTTCCAAAATATCAGAAACCTAAAATTATGAGTAAAGTAGATATTATATCCATAGCTAAAGCTTTAAACTTATCAAAGTCAACTGTTTCTCGTGCTTTTCAAGAGAAAAGTGATATAAATCCAAATACTCGTAATCGAATTTTGGCGTATGCCAATGAAGTTAATTACCGCCCAAACCATTATGCTAGTAATTTGCGTGAGCAAAAGAGTAAAACTATTGCAGTTGTGGTTCCCGAATTAGAAAACAACTATTTTACGCAAATAATCAAAGGTGCCGAAGAGATTGCAAAGCGTGAAGGCTATCATATTTTGATTTATGCTACGGACGATGATATTAACAAAGAGCGCGAATTTATAACCAGTATTTCGAATGGTAAAGTGGATGGTGTGCTAATGTCGGTTGTCGGTGAACGAGATAACCACAGTTATCTGCATAATATAGACTTGGTAAAAATGCCTATTGTTTTTTTTGATCGTGTATATGACGATGTGGATATTACGAAAATTGTCACAGACGATTACCAGAGTAGCTTTAATGCGACGGAACATTTGCTATTAGGGGGCTGTACTTCCATAGCGTATCTTGTGGTTGACAAAGATCATTCTATTGGCAAAGAAAGAGCTTTGGGGTATAAAGACGCCCTTAAGAAATACGATATCGCGATTCAAGAAGAGCTAATAGTTGACTGTTCGAATTCTTACGATGAAAATTTTAATATCATCAAAGAAGTTCTGCTAAATCATAAACCCGATGCGGTATTTGCTTCAGTCGAACGTCTGGCTTTTTCTACCTATTTTGTGTGTAACGATTTGGATTTAAATATTCCAAGAGATCTGAAAGTGGTCGCATTCTCCAGTCTTCAGATTGCGGAGCTTCTGTCGCCTCCGCTTTCTACAGTGACGCAGCCGGCAGAGCAAATAGGACAAGAAGCAGCCAAATTATTGCTAAATAAATTAAAAGGCGAACAGCAAGAATTGGGTACCAATACGATAGTTTTGAAGTCAGAATTGCGCATTCGCAAATCGTCACAATTTTAGAGACTTACTAAATATAAACGCAGTGGATCCAGCTATTAATAATGATATTCCCGCAATTATAATCGCAAATATTGCCCTTCCCTGAAAGTAATCTTGTATAAGAATACCACTGCTTAAGCCGACTAATATTTGTGGTACTGTAATGAATAAGTTAAATATTCCGAAGTACAATCCAATTTTTTGCTGCGGAATCAGTCGACTTAATAAAGCAAATGGTGAAGCTAAAATACTTGCCCAAGCTATTCCAATACAAACCATTGGGATATACAGTTGATCAACAGCTTTACTGTTAAATACAACCAACAACCCGACTCCTCCAATAAACAATGCGATCATGTGCGTAGTGATAACATTCGTTTTCTTATATAAATAGGGCAAAAGTAGAGAGAATAGACTTGCAGCCAAATGGTAGCATCCGAATAAAATTCCTGTATAATTAGCAGCTTCGGCATACAATTTTGATTGGGATGAATAATCAAACTCCGCATAAATATGTTGGGCAATGGCTGGTGTCATATAGATCCAAACTAAAAAGAATCCAGCCCAGCTAAAGAATTGTATTAATCCCAATTGCCACATTTTTTTAGGAATCTGCGGCAGATAAAAAGTCTTGCTTGATTTAAGTTGAGATGTGGATATGGGCTTTATGCTATTAGATGTAATTGCTTTTGCTGTGATTAACACGGTGATCAACAATAGAGATGCACCAATATAGAAAGACCATTTTACATTATCGGCAATCTGTTGTGATTCTGAAGTGGTGCTAAAGGATAGAAATTCGTGTAATATATAAGGCAATGTTGATCCTATAATGGCTCCTATACTTATTAAAAAAGTTTGAATCGCAAATCCCTTGGGCTGCTGAAATGTGGGAAGGTAGTCTGTGATAGCTGCGCGAAGCGGATGCATGCTGACATTAAAAGATAAGTCTATGATAATAATCAGCAATGCGCCTATCAAAAGGGGAGACCATAGTGCGAGAAGAACGTCTGAATTTGGTAAGGCAAACAATGATAAAGCACACAAAATTCCACCTGTCAGTAGATAGGGAACTCTAGTGCTACCCGAATTCACATTTCTATCACTCCAATAACCGATTAGGGGTTGAATAATTGCTCCTGAAAGCGGAGCTATAAGCCAAAAAAGTGAAACTTGTGTGAGATCTGCTCCATAGTTTTGGAGTATACGCGTTACATTTCCCGCTTGTAATGCAAAACCAATTTGTATCCCTAGAAAGCCAATACATAATGAAGTGATTTGTAGCGTGGACTTGGTCGTTTTTTCTTGCATAAAATGGGTTTGGAGCTAGTAATATAGAAACTTATTTTGAAAATTTCGAAATACTTATGTTGAATAAATTTTTGGTTTAAATAAATTTAATTTCTATCTTTATGTCAAGTGTTTGGGAACGTTCCCAAAGATTGTGGTAACCAAAAGAAAAACAAAAGCTATTATGTAACTGTTCTATTCATTATAGAATGTTTACCTGAATACATCTATTTTATAAACCAAAAACTCAAATTATGCAAAACTTTACATTTCGTAATTCGTTGCTTTTCTATTTGTTTTTGCTTCTCAACCTGTTCTCATTTTCTGGTTATGCTTCGTCGAATCTACAGGCGAATTCCATTGCTGGTAAAATCACGGATGGGAATGGAGGAGCAGTAGTAGGGGCAACTGTAAGTATTAAAAATTCAGCTACCGCAACTTCAACAGATGCGAATGGTGATTATTTGTTGACTAATGTACCGCAAGGGAGTCAAATAGTTGTCGTGAATATGATTGGATATGAGAAATCAGAAACCAGTATCAATGTAGTCGCAGGAGCAAATAAGTTGGATATTGTCTTAATATCAGCTTCTGATGAATTGGAAGAGGTCGTAGTCATAGGATACGGTACAGCTAGACGTAAGCAAGTGACGGGTTCAATTTCCAGTGTTACGCCAGAAGAATTCAATAGAGGGGTAGTGAGTTCTCCAGACCAATTGTTGGCAGGTAAGGTAGCGGGTCTTACGGTGAACAGATCTGGTGGTGATCCAACTGCCGGGGCGACGATGCAATTGCGTGGACCTTCTTCTTTGACAGCGAGTTCTTCGCCATTATATGTCATTGATGGAATTGTAGGCGCTAATATTGAATTGATTGCGCCAGATGATATTGTATCGATGGACGTGATGAAAGATGCATCTTCGACAGCAATTTACGGTTCGCGCGCAGCCAATGGAGTAATTTTTGTGACGACCAAAAGAGGTAAAGCAGGTGCACCTGTACTTTCATACAGCGGGTATGCTGCATCAGAATCAGTTTCTAATCGTGTGAATGTATTAAGTGCTGCAGAGCATAAGGCTTTTGTCGAAGCAAATGGTCTTGCAGTAGCGCCGACTGAAACAGGCTACGAAACGGATTGGCAAGATGCTATCACCAGAAATGGTGTATCGCACAACCATAATTTATCGCTGACAGGTGGAAGTGAAGGCACACGATACAATGCTTCTGTGAATTACTTCAACAATCAAGGTATTGTGAAGCGTAGTGGTGTAGAAAAAATTGTTGCGCGTGTAGGCGTTGATCAAAACGCTTTTGAAGATCGACTGAAATTATCATTTAATTTAGCGAATAGCATCAATACATCTACGCATATCGATTATGGTATTTTTAATGGCGCAGCGCGTTTTGTGCCGACTTCGCCGATTATGACCGATGATCCAGGATATGCACAATATGGGGGCTATTTTCAAGTCGTAGGTCGTACAGGCTATATGAATCCAGTTTCGATGTTGAATCTTCGTGATGAAAACAGAAGTAATAACACGTTGCTTGGAAACTTCAAAGCAGATTTGAAGCTTGTTGATGGCTTAGTTTGGTCGAATGTTTTGTCTTACCAACGTACGCATTGGGACAAGAATTATTATATGGCGCGTACTGATTTTGATTCTTTCGCTTTAGGAAGAGGATTTGCAGATCGTACAGCGTTAAAACATATTGACAAAATTTTAGAATCTTATTTGAATTATTCTTTCACTTCAGATTTACACACATTTGAGGCGATGGCAGGTTATTCTTACCAAAAAACTAAGAATGATGATGGTCTTCGCGGTACATCTGTAGGCTTCATGTCAGATGATTTGTTGGATAATAATTTGAATTTGGGTTCTTTGCCCGAAGGGTACAATCCATACAGTGATTTTCCACACATCAAAGAATCATTATTAATTTCTGGATACGGTCGTTTGGGCTACAATTACGATGAGAAATACTTGTTAAGTGCTTCTATTCGTCGTGATGGTTCATCCAAATTTGGGGTGAATAACAGATGGGCAACATTTCCATCCATTTCTGCGGCCTGGCGATTAACACGTGAAGATTTCATGCAAGACCAACAATTATTTTCTGAATTGAAAATAAGAGCAGGTTATGGTGCATCGGGTAACCAAAATATTGATCCTTACCGTAGTATTATTTTGTTTGGACCACGTGATGGACAATTTTTCTACAATGGTAAATGGGTAAATGCATATGGTGTAAGTCAAAATGAAAACCCAGATTTGAAATGGGAAAGCACATCCATGTTTAATGTAGGTTTGGATTTCGAATTGTGGAGAGGTCGTATTGGTGGTACAATTGAGTATTACAATAAAGAAACCAAAGACCTATTGTATGAATACGATGTACCTTCTCCTCCTTATCAATTCAACAGATTATTGGCAAATGGTGCAAGTATGAGTAATAAAGGAATAGAAGTGGTGTTGAACGCTAATGTATATTCCAATGAAAATTTCCGCTATTCCACTACTGTGAATTTTGCAAGAAATGTAAACGAAGTTGGTTCACTTTCTTCTAACATTGAGAATATCGGTGTGTCACAACGTTATGAAGGTGGTATAGGTTTGGAAGGATGGACTGGGCAAACTGCATCAATTGTATTGCCAGGTCAACCTTTAGGAACTTTCTATGTGGCTAAGTATGTAGGTTACGACGAAGTTGCGAAACGTACAATTTATCAAAAACCTTCAGGCGAATTGGTAACGCAAGATCAAATTTCTGCTCCAGACGATTACCAAATTATGGGATATGCGCTTCCTAAATTTACCTATGGCTGGAATAATAATTTCAGATACAAAAGTTGGGATTTAAATATTTTCTTAAGAGGCGTATACGGTAATCAGATCTTCAATGCTACACGTGCAGATTTATCAAGATTGCAACAGGCGAATGTGACTAACATTTCAAAAGACGCGTTAGAAGAAGGGATTTTCGAAACACCATTGATCGCGTCGAGTAGATTCTTAGAAGATGGTTCATTTTTGCGTCTAGATAATATGACTTTAGGTTACCGATTCAACACAAGTCAAGCTAAATATTTCAAGCAAGCGCGATTGTATTTGACTGCACAAAACTTATTTACATTGACTGATTACACGGGCGTAGATCCAGAGTTGAGCCTAGGCGGATTATCTCCAGGTATTGATAATAGAAGTTATTATCCAAAAACTCGTTCGTTCATTTTTGGTGTCAATTTTACATTTTAATACGTAAATAATATGAAAGCGAAAAATAATAAACTACATATATTTCTGTTGGCTGGACTTACTTTTTTTGGCGCTTCGTGTACCAAATTCGATGATAAAGTTTATTCAGCATACACAGAAGATACTTTTCCAAAAACGCCCGAGCAGTTTGTTGCGGTTACGGGACCTGTATATACCTCGGCTAGGGGATATTTTGGGGATTATTTTGATTTACAGACCGCAGGATCGGACGAAGTGATCATTCCTACACGGGGAGGTGACTGGTTTGATGGTGGTAAATGGCGCGATATGCATTTTCATACGTGGTCGCCGTCGCATGAAGTCGTTCGTAATGCATGGAATTGGGGCTTCAATGCTATCGGTACATGTAATCGGGTATTGAGTGTGTTGGAAAAATCCGAGGATTCAGAACAAAAGAACCAAACATTAGCAGAAATTAAAACTATGCGCGCTTGGTACTATTATTTGATGATGGATGCGTATGGAAATATTCCATTGGTAACATCTTTTGATACAGGTACAGAGTTGCCAAGTACGACGCCTCGTGCGCAGATATTTGAATTTGTTGTTTCCGAATTGGAAGAAAATCTACCGTTATTGAGTGAAGAAAAATCTTTAGCAACATATGGAAGACCTACAAAATGGTTTGCACACGCATTATTGGCAAAAACCTATCTCAATGCGCAAGTATATACAGGTACAGCACAATGGAACAAAGTCGTGGAAAATGCGAATGCGGTAATTGCGTCAGAAAAATATTCCTTAGAAAATGATTTTTTAGCTCAATTTAAAGCAGACAATGGCGCGGACAGTCCAGAACCAATCTTTTCAATCCCATTTGATGCATCAAGAGCAAAGGGCAATGCATTATTCAACAAAGTATTACATTATGCGCATCGTCAAACATTTGAGTTGAATGGTAATCCATGGAACGGATGGAGCGCGCAGCCCGCTTATTTCAATTTATTTGAAGATTTAGATAATCGTAAGCAACAATGGTTATACGGTCAACAGTACAATGCCACAGGTCAACCTTTGATTAATAATGGGGTGAATGTTTTTATCAATCCCGAAGGATATAATTTATTGCCGGGTTCTGATTTTGATATTGGTGGAGCAGACGATGGTGGTCGTTTGGCTGGTGCACGTTGTGTAAAATACCAACCAGACAAAAACCATATTGGCAGTGATGCAGGAAATGACGTAGTCGTATTTAGACTAGCTGATGTGTTATTAATGAAAGCAGAAGCTATCTTGCGTGGTGCAACAAATGGCACTGCCGCACAAGCTTTAGAGGCAGCTAATCAAGTCCGCAAAAGAGCTTTTCCTGTAAATCCTGAAAAACATTTTACTGCTGGAACATTGAATTTTGATGCGATCTATAAAGAACGTGGGTTGGAGTTTACATTTGAAGTAACGCGTCGTACAGATATGATTCGTTTTGGTAAGTGGGAAGATGCTATGTTGTTTAAGCCAGCAAACACAACAGAGACCTTTAAGCGCCTATTCCCAATACCAGCGACAGCGTTGGCAAATAACACAAATCTAACACCTAATCCAGGTTACTAATTATGAATGTTATGAAAACAATATATAAGTTTTTAACAATTGGTTTATGTGGTCTACTTTTCTTAGGTATTAACGCCTGTAAAAAGGTAGAACATAGCATTGACGATCAAATTGTTTCGATTAATGAAAGTACAGTAACAACTATCCAGATAGGTAAGAAGCTTAAAGTAGGTTTCATCGCGCTGAATGTGAGTACTTTCGAATTTAGCATTGAGAAGGATGCTACAGCATTGCTTACTGAACAGGTTATGGTAGAGCCTAATCAAAATATTATGGAAAAGGAATTTAATATTCCTTTAGATGAAAGCTATATTGGAGAAGCGAACCTAAAAATTACCTATCAATCGGGTGGGCAGACAGTGACTAAAACGCATCCAATAACTTTCGAAGAAAGTAATCCACAAATGTTTGTCGTAGGTGGGTCTACAGGAGCAGGTTGGGAACCTACTAATGCTGTTGCAATGACATTGTATGGTGAAGGTAGTAAAACCACGTTTGAGACTTTTGAATACTTGACTGCTGATGGAGGATTTAAGTTTTTGCCTACAAATGTGGATTGGGCAGGTGCATTCGGAATAGGAACTACCACTGGTACATTATTGCAAGATGAAGAGGCTGATAATATTACTGTACCTGAAAATGGATTCTATCGCCTTCGTATGGACTCTGATGCATTAACTTATACTGCATTAAAGCTAAACATGGGAGTGGTCGGAAATGCTACACCCGGAAGTTGGGACAACGACACAAATATGGAATTTGTAGGTAGCAAAGGAACATATATCTGGAAAGTAACCGTGAATTTAGTACCTGGCTTAATTAAATTCAGAGCTAACAAGGGTTGGGATATAAATTTTGGCGGTACGGAGAGTGAAATTACGCAAGGAGGCGATGATATAAATATTGCTTCAGCTGGTTTGTATGATTTAACATTAGATCTTACTCCGGGAGCGTACACCGCAAAAATTGAGAAAAAATAATAAACTAAAAATGGGTGATTGTTGAAATCACCCATTTTTTTATACCTTAGTCCTATGAATACAATGTCTTGGGGCGTAGGAACGCAAGAAATAATAATTATACTCGTACTAATACTATTTTTAGTGTTCTTCTATATTTTCTTTTCTAAACTCTTGAGAAGAAAGTAATTAATCAGCTAAATAAGCTTGCTCTATGCATTTGATAACTTGTATGTCTGAAATATAAGTTAGTTTTGCATCTTGGAAAGCAATTTCTTTTGCCTTCTGTTCTGCGTTAAGCGCAAATTCCTGAAAAATTTTGTAATGTTCTTTTCGCTGCTTTAAATCTTTTGCTTTTAACTGCTGCAGCTCATTTACTAATTCTTGATTTATTTTAATTTCTACTTTAAGATCACTTGATATTTGTTGAAATAATATTAAAGGCTCTTTTTTCTGTTGAAAATAAATAGCAAAAGCCTCTAGATTATTCTCATCATTGATAATATAAGCTTCAAATTCTACTTGTCCAATTTGAATTTTATCAATTAATTTAGAATTACTCATATCTTATGTCTTTGGTTAGATTTATATTTTGCCCCAAAAATAAATTTAATTTCTGATACTCTCTAAAATATTTTATCTGTGCAAAGTAATTTGTAAATATTGACTGATTAATTAAGTTTGTTTTTAATATTTTTTAACAAATGTGTGGTATTGAGAATAGATTATTTAATCAGTGCAATAGATAAGTTATTATACTTCATTTTTAATGTATCAATGCTTATGGTATCTTTTGCATTGATTATAAGTTTCGATAATATCTTTTCACTCTGAAAGAAAGCATCTATTGTGTCCAATTGATCGCTGCTCCATTTGATAATTGTCGTAGATTTTTGGTTTTCTATTTTTTCGGAAAGATTAACATTATATGTAGTTAATTTCTCCTTTGGATTTAAGGCTAGTCGATTCGGATTATTGGAATTAACTATGTAATGATTTTGATTATTATAAAAATGAAATACTCTTAAATCATCTATTTTAAAGCCATCAACTTTACTTTGATCCAATAAGTCGTTACCATGGCGGTCGATCACACTAATAGCCACTTCTTTAGGTATATCACAACAATCAGGAGGCAAATCACAACAGAAAACATTTTCACAAGATTGAAATAAAAAAATGTTACTTAATAAAAGCGGTATTAAAACTAATCTTCTCATAAAATGGTTTTGCTATAGGACGTGTGAATTAAATAAATTGCTACAAAATCTAAAATTAAAGATAAAGGCTAATTTTAACATTTGTTAAAAAAAGAAGCAGCTATCAGGGATTACTCAGTTCAAAATACTTTAATAAATTTAATTCAGTACCTTTGTGCTACTTATTAAAAATAGATAAAGATGAGTACACAAAAAGGTCCAATTAGTCAATTTATTGAGCACAATTACCGTCACTTTAATGCCGCTGCGTTAGTAGATGCAGCAAAAGGATATGAGCAACATTTACTAGAAGGTGGTAAAATGTTGATTTCATTAGGTGGTGCAATGTCTACAGCTGAATTAGGTGTTTCTTTAGCGGAAATGATCCGTCAAGATAAAGTACATATTATCTCGTGTACTGGTGCAAACTTAGAAGAGGATGTGATGAATTTGGTAGCGCACTCGCACTACAAACGTATTCCAAACTGGAGAGATTTGACGCCAGAGCAAGAGCGAGAATTATTAGATACGCACTTCAACCGTGTAACGGATACATGTATTCCAGAAGAAGAAGCTTTCCGTCGTCTTCAAGCACATTTAGAAGATGTTTGGCATGCTGCTGAAGCAAAAGGTGAGCGTTACTTACCACACGAATTTTTGTACCAAGTTGTAAATTCTGGTGTATTGGAGCAATACTATGAAATCGATCCTAAAGATTCATGGATTGTTGCTGCAGCAGAGAAAAACTTGCCAATCGTGTGTCCAGGATGGGAAGATTCTACTACAGGTAATATCTTCGCTTCAAATGTAATCAAAGGTAATTTGAAGGCTTCTACCTTAAAATCAGGTATCGAGTACATGATTTACTTGACAGAATGGTATCGCGAAAACTCAGGCGGTAAAGGTGTTGGATTCTTCCAAATTGCTGGTGGTATCTCTGGTGACTTCCCAATCTGTGTTGTACCGATGATGTACCAAGATTTAGAATGGACGGATGTTCCTTTCTGGTCGTACTTCTGTCAGATTTCTGACTCTACGACTTCATACGGTTCTTATTCAGGTGCTGTGCCTAATGAGAAAATCACTTGGGGTAAATTAGATATTGATACGCCTAAATTTATGATCGAGTCGGATGCAACTATTGTAGCTCCATTGGTATTCGCATATATTTTAGGACAATAGTTTAGATATTAGTATTTAGATATGAGATATGAGATTTTTTCTTGTGTCTCATATCTTTACTCTAGAAGTTCAACAGAGATGTATATTCAATCTAATATCTATATCTAAAATCTCACATCCAATATCTGTTAATCTAAAGACAATGAGCAACCTTCTTACAGATAATCCTATAGCACTACAGGCTTTGATGAACGAAACCTTGTTTTCGACAGGATTTGCTATGGAGGATGTTCAGTCACAATCTCTAGACGAGAATTCTGCTGTTAATTGGGATTCCTCAGGAGAAGAGTTTGTGTATAAAGGCAATAAGACTACCGGCGTATTATTTATTTTGCGTTATCCGTCATATCCATACTTTTCGCCAGCGGCGGAAGAAGCTTTTATCAAAACTATCGCAGCATTGCAGCTGACTCCTGAAAATGTTGCTGTAGTCAATTTGGCAAATCCTCAAAATCCAAATGACTTTAAACGTATTATGGAATTCTTCAGGCCGAAGAAAATCACCTTGCTAGGCGTTGAACCCACATCCTTAAAACTTCCAGAAATAGCACACAACTCGTATATGAAAGGTCGAATCGCTACGGTATTCAATACCTTTTCATTCGAAGAAATGTTTGCAGATGTTAATAAAAAGAAACTTTTCTGGGGAGAATTTAAAACTTTTATTGTGGATTAGTCTTTTCAATATTATTAACTTTTAGTTTTGTGATTATCAAATTATCTACTTGAATTTCACTCTTTATGCAATTTTGAATACCTATCATATTTCCTTCAGTTGGTTTTATTTTAGATCTAAATATTTCAATTTGGTCTCTATAAATTATTAATTCCGAATTTAATTGAAGGATTTGAATATTATGCCATTTGTTTAAAAAAGTAGTTTTTATAAAGTCCATCAATGCCTCTTGCTACAGAGGTCCAACCGTTTTGCTTTCTTTCGTCTTGATAACCAAATTGATTAAGTTTAATTTGGTCTTCTGAAATCTGTATTTGATAAAACTGAATTTCTTTTTTAAGATTTGACTTCAAATTTATATTACCCCACATAAAGTCAAAGAATTTCGCATCATCTTTTTGATTTAGAACCCTTATATCAAAAGAAATTGAAAAATTATCACTGCTAGAGAATTTCTTCATTTCTTTAGTTAGCCATAAACAACCTCTACTATCAAAGTTTTTAATTTTTTTAGTAATTTGATAAACCCCACTGTCAACTAATACTTTAAAATCTTTGTTGTCTAAAATATCCCATTGATTTTTATTATTAGAAAAATTTTCTTTGAATATTAGTTTATTTGGACTACAAGAGAAGATTATAAATAAGAATATAAAATAGCAGTATTTCATATGTCATCAATTTAAGTGATTTGTTAAAGATAATAATTTTTAATTTTAACAAGGAGTTGAATAAAGGAGCTTTATTTTGACTTCTACCTTTTTACTTTTTACTTTTACGGTATGTTAGAACTAGTATTTGCGACAAATAATGCACATAAGCTTGACGAAGTACAAGCAATGGTAGGAAATAAGTTTGTGTTGAAATCTTTAAGTGATATCGATTGTCAAGATGATATTCCCGAAACAGGAGTTACATTTGAGGAAAACGCGCAACAGAAAACTGATTATTTGGTAAATAAGTATGGTTTGTACTGCTTTGGTGATGATTCAGGATTAGAGATTGATGCGTTAAATGGTGAGCCAGGAGTATATTCGGCACGTTATTCAGGTTCTCGTGATATGGAGAAAAATATTGATTTGGTATTGGAAAAATTAGCTGATAATCCTAACCGTACAGCACGTTTCAAAACAGTGATATCATTATATCTAAATGAACAACAGCATTTTTTTGAAGGTGCAATCGAAGGTCAAATAATCAAAGAAAGAAGAGGAGAAAAAGGCTTCGGTTATGACCCTATTTTCATTCCAAATGGATATGATAAGACTTTCGCTGAAATGTCTGCTGATGAGAAGAATGCAATTAGTCACCGCGCTATTGCTGTTGGTAAATTGGCGAAATTTTTAAAGAATTATTAAAAACCAACCATTTAAAAGTATAAAAATTATACTTCCTGTCGGTCAATATGACGAAATAAATAGGAACAATAAAAATCAAAAAGCTCATCATTTGATGAGCTTTTTGATTTTTATTGTTCTGCTTCTTCAGCATGTTTTGTGTCTTCAGCTTTATTTTCTATTGGTTTGCCTTTTATTTCGGTCTCTTTATTTCCTTCCGAATCTTCTTTTTCGTCAGTTTCTTTAGGAACTTCACGTTTACGATTTAGAAGATCCTCTTTGGATTTTGGACGGTCTTGTGGTCGCCATGAAAAGCCAGGTAAAATTTCATTTTCTTGGGTTACCAACGCAAAAGGATAAACTTTTTGATCTACTTTCTTAATTGTTGTATAATCAATAATTTTTCGATCTTCCATTTTAACTTTAATACGTCCACCTCGGTCATGGAACATTTCCGTTATTATTTTTGTCTTTTCATTTTCTGAAAAAACTAAATTCTCCGCGTTACCATCAACAAATAATCTTTCAATATTATTTTTAGCAAAGAAGGCTGTGATTTTGCGACCTTTTAACTGATTGAATTTTGTAGAATCAGCTAACGCATTAACCATAAATGCATTCTCTTTCAATAAAGCATTGTCCATGGTCTGATTCACAATTTGCATAAATATCGTATCTGCAGAAATTTGTGAATCTTGTGCCCAAATCATCGGTCTTCCCATGAATCTAAACATAGAATCCTGCATACCATAATACACGGAATCCGCTACTGCTTGCAAATCGGATTTAAATAAACGAACATTATAATATGCTTTTACAATACGTGTACGTGCGGTGTCTGATATTTCTTGTTTGGTAGAATCTGTTGTTTGTAATTTTACATCGGGCTGTTGTGCAATTTTTAAAGCTTGATTAATAGCACTATCAGCATGCCCTGCTTGCGGTATAATAGCTTTCTGGCGAAGAATAGAATCCGCTTTCAACGTTTTCTCAATCTGTTCACGACCTTCGCCAGTATTATTTATTAGTTGTTGTGTCTTTTTAGGTGCTACTTGTTTCTTGTTTTTTAACTCATTTGGCTTGCTAAGTGTTTGATTCGCTGTATTCTCCAGCTTTGGTAATCCAGTGGGAGAGTCTGTATTTTGTAAATCAGTAAAATCACCTTCTCCATTTTCATCATCACCATAGTCTTCTTCAGATTCTTCTAGCATCTGTCCTCCACTACGATCAAGCTTAAGATCCAAAGGAATATAATCTTTAGCAAGTATCATACGTGAAAACAAAGTATCTGCCGTCATGTACACTGAGTCCATTTTTGCTTCTGGCTTTTGGGCTACGGAATTTTTAGCTAGATAATTTACCTCAGCATCTTTTGGGCTATCAGTTTTAGCCTCTGTTCGCTTTTTATCTTTATTATTTTGTTTTACTTCTTTTTTTTCTCTTGAATCAAGGGCTTTTACCTCCAATAATGGCTTATCAATTTTACTGGAGTCTGATGTTGTAGTGTCTGATTCGTTTTTTACGACAGTAATAATATATGGCTTTTCGGTCATGACGATTGACTCTTCGTCTTGCCTATATTCCCCTTTACCACCATAAGCGTAAAATTTATCTAAAGTATCTACAAAAACAACATTGCGGAACGCTTTACCAACGCCTGTTTCACGCGCGTAGTGTAGACTGTCTCCTTTTAAGAAACGACTTCCTTCTGTGTATAAATTGTTTTTATTAAAGTTGGCAACTCCAGTAGATGTATTGTAGACACCTTTTTCAGTATATAGATTTTCTTGTTTATTGCCTTTAATATTAGTAGGTCCAAAGAAAAAAGTATTTTTGGATGCACCATTATATCGCATTGTATCGGTATACACTTTTACAGATGGATTTCGGACAATGACTTGATGACGGAAATATGCGTCACCCGTGTTTTCAAAATAGTATGCGTTTTTGGAAGTGATAGTGTCAGTTTGAGAGATAATTCGACCGCCACCTGTATAAGTTCCAATTTTTGAACGCATATTGTAGGTCAAATAATTCGTGGTTAGAATTGAATTTTTATCAATCATTTTCACATTTCCAGTCAACTTAGCCTGTTGTGTCGTTGCATCGTAATGTAAGTAATCCGAATAAATAACCGTTCCTGAGGGCTGAGTAATAACTACATTGCCAAAAGCTTCGAAGAATTGCTGCTTAATTTCATTTTCATATATATACCCACTGTCAGCAGCTAAAGTATTCCCCTTGTGCTCATATACAGGATTGTAAAATGTCATGTGTCCTGTCTTTGCGTTGATACGACCTGAACTTGATGATACTAAATTCATTCTACTGGCATCACTTACTTGCACAGGAATTTGTCCGAACAAAAGTTGAACGGAAACAAAAAATAAGAATAAGACTAAATACTTCTTCACGAGGCAAAAATAGAGAATTAAATAGCAAAAAAATGTTAAGACAATCATTTTTCGTGTTAAATAAAATCAATTTTTAATACATACTTTTGATACATGAATATTCATGAGCGTTTTGAACGTTATGTAGAAGATTATAAGCTGTTTAGCAAGTCGGATAAAATTCTTGTTGCGGTGAGTGGTGGGCGAGATTCTATGTTGTTAGTGTTGTTGCTTTTGCAAAGCCAATACGCCATAGAGATTGCGCATTGCAATTTTCAACTTAGAGGCGAAGAATCGGATGGCGATGAGGCACTAGTTCGAGAGTTTGCAGCTAAAAATTCAATTCCACTGCATGTGAAAAAAATTGATACGCTACGTTATTCGGAAGAAAATAAAGTTTCCATTCAAGTAGCTGCGCGCGAATTACGTTACGCATGGTTTGAAGAATTAAGAGAAGAAAGAAATTGCAAGGTAATAGCTGTAGCACAACACATGAATGATTCTGTAGAAACGGTTTTATTCAACTTGTCACGTGGAACTGGATTGCAAGGTCTTCAAGGTATTTTGCCAAAGCGTGACGATTCAAAAGTAGTTCGTCCCATTCTTTTTTTGCAAAGCAAAGATATCACAGAATTGGTCACAAAATACGCTATTCCTTTTCGCGATGATTCATCAAATTTTTCAAATAAATATGCACGAAATAGGATTAGATTAGACATTATTCCAGAATTGGAAAAGTTGAATCCTGATTTTATTTCCATTATGGATGACAATATCCAGCGATTTCGTGACAGTCAAGATGTGTTGACTTCGTTTATGAATCGTTTGCGAAATGATATTTTGTTGCCTCGAAACTCGGATTCTTGGCAAATGCTGAAATCAGAACTTGCTAAGCTTTCCTTAAATGAATTGTATTTTGTATTAGAACCATATGGTTTTAAAAAGAATGTTTTGCAAGATTTGCTAGATAGTTTGGATAAAGAATCAGGACGGCAATTCCAATCCGAAAATTATATTTTAATTACGGATAGGGAAGCGGTTATTCTTTCAAAAAAAACAGTAGAACAAGATGCTGTTGAATTTGATGGATTCGGAGAAAGGATAGTTTGGAATAAGTTTCAATTTTCTTTCGAGGTATCGGAATTAATATTAGTAGAAAGAGAGAAAAGCGTTGCGCAAATAGAATTTAATGAAATTGTACTTCCATTGACTATTCGTTCTTGGCAAGAAGGCGATGTTTTTCAACCACTTGGTATGCAAGGAAAGAAGAAGTTGAGTGATTATTTCATCCAAAAGAAGATTAACATAGTAGATAAAAAAGGAATTCCAATCTTGGTAAATGGAGACGGTCGGATTATCTGGGTAGTCAATTATCATTTGGACGAAAGATTTAAGATTAGGGATAATACACAAAAAGTCCTTAAATTAGTTTGCAATTTAGAAGGGTTATGAGTCAAGAAAAGCATTTTGTTGAAAGGCAATTTTTAGGTAGAGACATGACTTGGATTAGTGTCCGCATGACTTTGGCTTTATTTTGTTTTATCGTGTATTATCTTAACATGGATCATTTGCCGTCCCGGCAATTGTTTTTTATCGTGGGCAGTTGTATTATAGTGGTGTCAATCGTTATGATGTATTTAGTACATTACAAGACGGATGTGTACAATGGTAATGTGGTGCTAAGTGGTCTGTGGTCTACACGTTTAGTCAAGATTGATTTATCATCGATTGTCACAGTAGAAAAGAAGCCTTACAGTACGTATATTTTCAACAATCCTGTATACAATTTGCACAAAAACGGCAAAATTCGATTTTATTCTGGTGGTAAAGACTCCGTATGGTTGACTGATAAAGACGGGTTGACCTATATTATCGGGACGCATCGCCAAGAGGAATTGTATAACGCGATCCTCAAATCCAAATCTTAAATAGTGTTAAGAGACGGCAGTCTGACATTATATTGACTTTGTTTTTTGACGATTTTGATATATTTGAATAAATAGATTAAACAGATGACAGCATTATATTTTATATTATTTGTTATAATAGCATATTACGTTTTCAAGTTTTCGATGCGTCTATTATTACCATACGCAATGAAAAAACTGGCGGAACGTATGATGAAAAAAGCACAACAGGGGCAAGGAGGTTTTACATATACGTACACATCTGGTAATCCATTTGGTCCACAGTCGACGTACCAAGATACAAATCAATCAAATACATCATCAAAAGGTGAATTGAAAGTTGATTATGTGCCACAAAAAGAAGAAAAGAGAAAAGTAGCTCCTAATGCAGGAGAGTTTATAGATTTTGAAGAAGTAAAGTAGATTTCATATTCAATTTGGAAATAGGTTGGTTAGTGTCTAAAACTAATCAACCTATTTTTTTGACTTGTACTTTTTTAGTTTTTACTTTGTATCATGTGGTTGAAGCAACTTTCCGTTTTGAATTTTAAGAACTATACAGATTCTAATATGTCTTTTCTGCCTGAAGTGAATGCTTTCACAGGGGCAAATGGCGCTGGGAAAACGAATTTGCTGGACGCCATACATTATCTTTCACTTTGCAAATCTTATTTCAATCCAATTGATTCGCAACATATCAAAAAAGGTGAGGAATATTTCATGGTGCAGGGAGAGTTTGAACGAAAAGAGAGACCGGATGTAATTTCCTGTAGCCTTAAGAAAAATCAGAAAAAGCAATTCAAACGCAATAAAAAGGATTATCCACGATTAGCGGATCATATCGGCCAGTTTCCGTTGGTGATGATTTCGCCAAATGATACTTTGATTATTCTCGAAGGATCGGAAGAACGTCGTAAATTCATTGATAATGTTATTTCACAAACCGACAATCGCTATTTAGATACATTAATTGCATACAATAAAATCTTATTACAGCGCAATACGTTGTTGAAAAATATCAAAGAAAAGGGAGTGTTTGATGTCGGGTTGTTGGAAGTGCTGAATATGCAATTGGTTGAAGTGGGGGAAGTAATTTACCATAAACGGAAGGTGTTTATGGAGAAATTTACACCTTCTTTTCAGCGCCATTATCAATATCTTTCGGAAAATGCGGAAGAGGTTACTTTGCAGTATGAATCGCAATTGCATGGAATGGATTTTATGCATTTATTGGAGTATTCTTTAGACAAGGACCGTATTCTGGAGCGAACTACTCAGGGTATACATAAGGACGATTTACTGTTTACCATTCACGGTGAAATGGCGTTGAAGAAATTTGGTTCGCAAGGACAACAGAAATCATTTCTTATAGCTTTAAAGCTCGCACAATACACGTATTTGCAAGAGCAAAATAAGTTTAAGCCTTTGCTGTTATTGGATGATATCTTCGATAAATTGGACGAAAGTCGCACAAAGAAGCTTATGCAGATGGTTTCGGACGATGAATTTGGACAAATCTTTATCACGGATACCGACGCTGCTAGAATTCGTAAGATATTCGACGAAATCCAACAACCTATCCGTATATTTGATATCGAAGGGGGACAAGCGCATGTTATATAAGAAAAAAGTGGACGAAATACCTACGCGTGATGATATCAGTATGAAGCAGGCGGTGGAGAAATGGTTGGAGGTATACAGGTTGCGTCGCAAGTATGAGGAGTCATCTGTAGTCACTTTTTGGGAGGATATTATTGGTCCATACATCGCTAGGAGAACTCAACACATCTATATTAAAGACAGAAAATTGTATGTCAAAGTGGAGTCTGCCGTTGTAAAACACGAATTGGCTATCCATCGTAGGCAAATCATTGGTCGGGTAAATGAACATGTGGGGCATGTAATTGTAGAAGAGTTCGTTATTCTTTAGAAAAAAATCTATTTTAATTTCATGCAACTCAAATATTACGCTGCTGCACTTTCTTCATTTGTAGTTTGGGGAGCTTTTAGTTTAGTATTACGACCACTCAGCGACTATGCCGCACTCGATATTTTGACTTATCGTGTGGCTTTTGCAGCGGTTATTATCGCATTAATTAGTTTAATTTTTCGTTATCGTGTCACGAAGGAAAATATTTGTCTAATCATTTCTTTAGCCCCAAACGATAGTTTAAAAATCATTTCAGCTACTATTTTTAGTGCTATTATGTTAGCCCTTAATTGGTACTTATACATCTATGTAATGAATGCCGTAAGTGTTAATGCGACTTCATTAGCCTATTTGATTTGCCCAATTCTCACCACTGTATTAGCCAGTATATTCTTAAAAGAAAAGCTTAATGCAGGACAATGTACAGCTGTTGCACTCAGTGTTTTGAGTTGTGTGATGCTGTCGTATGGTCATTTCATGGATATGGTTTATAGTGTTATCATCGCACTGTCGTATGCAATTTATTTAGTTGTACAGAAGGCAAGCAAAAAGTTGGATAAATTTTTTACCTTGACGCTTCATATTCTGATTAGTTCCTTGTTTTTAATTCCGCTAGGGATGAATTCAGGAGAAGCTGTTACTCATTCAGACCAGTTTTTTCAATATATTCTCATTATAGCTGTCTTCTTTACGATAATTCCTTTGTTTCTTAATATGTATGCTTTGAAAGGATTAGATTCGTCCTTAGTGGGCGTATTGCTTTATATAAATCCAATCATCGCTTTTTTGTTAGCCATTTTTTATTTCGACGAAAACATAACATTATTACAAGGTCTAGCCTATGGGATAATCTTTTTGGCAGTAATTGTCTTTAATGTTTCTTATCTCCAAGGAAAGAGAAAAGTTTCTTAGAATAGAAAACACTGAAGTTATTTAGAACCGTTCTAATAGTCTCTTGTTGCTCGATTATGACAATCAGGTCTGTTTTTGTGTGGTTATATTCCCTATGTTTGTGCCATTTGTGATTTTAATAAAATATTGAAAATAAGTGTATTATCATGATTTCAGATTTGGAGCAAAAAGACAATAGTCATCTTTACAAAACAGGTATTATTCAACAAACGGCTTATTGGTCAGCGGTCAAAAAACTGCAAGGAATAGATTCTTTAGCCTATAATTTCAGAACAACGGCAGAGGATTTGTTTTGTAAACCGTCTGAAGAAACGTTTGTGGTAGGTGATTTTTTGATTATGCTCCAATATTTGGATAAGGATAATTGTATCGCTTATGTGCCTTATGGTCCTGAAACTGAGCCATCAGAGGAACAACAAGGCTATTTTTTAGAACAACTTTCAGAAGCGCTTCGTCATTATTTACCGGCAAACTGTATTTTGATTCGCTATGATTTGTCGTGGCAGTCTCAATGGGCAAATGAAGATGATTGCTATGATTTGCACGGCAATTGGATTGGACTTCCGTCCAGAAGGGTGCAAGAAATGCGTGTGAATTTCAATACCGAATTTGGAAATTTGAGAAAAGCAAATACCGATATTCTTCCTTCAAATACGATCTTCATGAATTTGCGTGAAAGCGATGATTTGTTGTTAGGTAATATGAAACCTAAAACACGTTATAATATCAATTTGGCAAAACGTAAAGGTGTTCGGATAGAATCGTTGGGTTTGGAAAGTCTACAAATTTGGTACGAACTGTATAGACAGACAGCAAAGCGAAACAATTTCTTTTTGCATGATATTAATTATTTTAGAATTGTACTTTCAGCGCGAGCGAATAATTCAGAATCACCTGCTGATGTGTATATGTTGGTTGCTTATGTGGATGATGAGCCTTTAGCAGCTATGTTTTTAGTTGTTTCAGCTAATCGCGCAACTTATTTATACGGAGCTTCTTCTACAGAAAATCGAAATTATATGGGAACATATGCGTTGCAATGGCGCGCAATGCAATTGGCAAGAGAGAAAGGTTGTACAGAATATGATTTTTTTGGCATTTCACCAGATGCGGATCCCGCACATCCTATGTATGGACTGTATCGATTCAAATCTGGTTTTGGTGGACAAGTATTTCACCGAATGGGTTGTTGGGATTACCCATTAGATAAGCGGAAATATGAATATTATTCCGCTATGGAATTTCAAAATCAGAGTTACCACATATAAAGGGAAATGGCTTGCAAATTTGCAAGCCATTTCCCTTTATAAATATTGTTCTAAATCGCCTTTGCCTTCGCGGATAACCTCAAAGTCACCGTTTGTGACATCCACTACAGTAGAAGCGACATTGTCTCCATAGCCACCATCAATTACTAAATCAACAGATTCTTGGTATTTTTCGTAAATCAATTCTGGATCGGTAGAATATTCAATAATATCGTCTTCATCACGAATGGAAGCAGTTACAATTGGATTGCCCAATTGCTTTACTATTTCACGTACGATAGCATTATCTGGCACACGAATTCCTACCGTTTTCTTTTTCGAACTCAGTAGTTTCGGCACCTGCCCACTTGCATTGAAAATAAAAGTAAAAGGTCCAGGCAAGGCTTTTTTCAACACACGGAATACTGTCGTGTCAAAAGGTTTGGTATATTGTGAAATATCCGTTAAATCGTAGCATATAAAAGATAAATTTGCCTTATCAGGTTTCAAACCTCTGATTTGGCAAACCTTTTCAATGGCTTTTTGATTCGTAATATCACAACCAATTCCGTATACTGTATCGGTAGGATAAATAATCACACCACCTTTTTTCAAGATATCTACAGCCTGATCAATAGCCTTTGGATTTGGATTGTCGTTATATATTTTTATAAGCATGTACTGTACTAAAGTAAAAAAGTTAAAATTAAAAAGTAAAAATCCTATTTTACTGTTATAAAAAAAGAGTTGCTATAATAACAACTCTCTCTGTATAATGTTCTTTTTTAAAACTCAGCGTTTTTCGGGGTACGTGGGAAAGGAATCACGTCTCTGATATTCGTCATACCTGTTGTAAATAACACCAAACGCTCAAATCCAACACCAAAACCAGAATGTGGTACCGAACCAAAACGGCGTGTGTCTAAGAACCATTCGATTTCTTCTGGCTCGATTCCAACCTCAGCCATACGAGCCAATAATTTATCTAAGTTCTCCTCACGTTGAGAACCGCCGACCATTTCTCCGATACCTGGGAACAAGATGTCCATCGCGCGTACCGTGTGGCGACCTTGTGCATCTACTTCATTTTGTTTCATGTAGAATGACTTAATTTCACGTGGATAATCAGTCAATATTACAGGTTTTTTGAAGTGTTTTTCCACTAAATATCTTTCGTGCTCGGATTGTAAATCAGCTCCCCAACCTTCGATTAGATATTTGAATTGTTTCTTTTGGTTCGGTTTTGAAGCTTTCAAAATATCGATAGCTTCTGTATAGGTCAAACGCTCAAAGTTATTTTCTAATACAAAATTTAATTTTTCTACTAAATTCAATTCCGAACGTTCAGCTTGTGGTTTTGATTTCTCTTCATCCAACAAACGGTTTTTCAAGAATTCGATTTCTTCTGGACAAGTTTCTAAAGCGTATTTGATGACATATTTCAACAAGTCTTCTGCCAAGTCCATGTTATCGTCCAATTCATAGAATGCCATTTCTGGTTCAATCATCCAGAACTCTGCTAAGTGACGCGTTGTGTTTGAGTTTTCAGCACGGAAAGTAGGTCCGAATGTATAGATATTTCCAAATGCTAAAGCGGCTAATTCACCTTCTAATTGACCAGAAACTGTCAAGTTTGTTGATTTGCCAAAGAAATCTTCTTTGAAATCTACTTTACCATCTTCTGTCAACGGTGGATTGATAGGGTCTAAAGTCGTTACTCTAAACATTTCACCAGCACCTTCGGCATCCGAACCCGTAATAATAGGCGAGTGGAAGTATAAGAAATCTCTTTCTTGGAAAAATTTATGAATAGCAAATGACAAAGCATTACGCACTTTGAAAATCGCGTTGAAAGTTCCTGTACGTACGCGCAAATGTGCAATCTCGCGTAAGAACTCCAAACTGTGTTTTTTTGGTTGTAATGGATATTTCTCTGGATCTGAATCTCCAATAATCGATACCTCCGTTGCTTGTACTTCTACACGTTGACCTTTACCTTGTGACTCTACCAAATTACCTTTTACACGAACTGCTGCACCTGTAGTGATTCTTTTTAAGATATCTTCTGAAGTGTTTTCAAAATCTACTACAGCTTGGATATTATTAATTGAAGAACCATCGTTAATCGCTATAAATTGATTATTTCGAAAAGTTCTAACCCAGCCTTTTACGATAACCTCTTTTCCAAATTCTTCGGATTTTAATAATTCTTTAATTCGTGTATGTTCCATTTTTATATATTAGGAATTTTATAATGCTATTTTTAGAGATACAAAAATACGCTATTAATACGTGTTATAAAAGGTTATTTTTCGTTGTTTTAAAATAACTTTTAATTAACTTCAAAGCAGGAGAAAACGGAAAAAATTAATTGAGAAAAATCTACCATGAAATTTAGGAAAGCATTAGAATCTGAAGTGGACGAAATTTGGACAATTCTTCAATACGCTATAGAGCGACGAAAACAAGATGGTAGTAAGCAATGGCAAGATGGATACCCTAATCCTCATACCATTCGTTATGATATTGCTAAGGAATTGGCTTATGTGTTAGCGGATGACAAAGGGATATTGGCATACGGAGCAGTGATTTTTGAAGATGATCCAGATTACGCAACTATTACTGGAAAATGGCTTACGGAGCGAGATTATGTGGTCGTTCATCGGGTTGCGGCTGCGGCACGTGCAAAAGGTATGGGCATTGCGACTCAACTATTCCAACATATCGAGACTTTTGCAAAATCAAGAAACATCTTTAGTATTAAAGTGGATACCAATTTTGACAATTTGGCTATGTTGCGAATTTTAGAGAAATTAGGTTATCAATATTGTGGTGACGTGATAATTAGAGATTCAGCGCGTATGGCTTTTGAAAAATGTTTGGATTAATCTTTGCATAGTGAAAGATAGTTTCGGAGAATAAGATACATGTATCAAATCAGCAAGTAATACATTTTTAAGTTTCCTATATGAATTCTACAATTTGGGTTGTTACATCAATAATAGTCATTCTTAGTATTTTACCATTTATTCGAAATCAGCATTGGGTATTTCGTGTTCCTGATTTTGTACGTCCACAATTGTTGTTTTTACAGTTACTCACTTTGATAGCAACTATAATTTGGTGGAAGGATGTTTCTTATCCCATTTTAATTCTATTCGCGTTGCTAATATGTATGGCATACAATTGCTATATTTTTATACGATTTACTAAATTTTGGCGTAGTAATAAGTACGAAGTATCAGCGGAGCACTCAAAAAATGTAAAGATAATTTCTGTAAATGTCTATCAATTTAACACTGAATATCACCGATTAGTCGATTTGATTCGAAAAGAGCAACCCGATGCTTTTTTAACAATGGAAAGTAATAAAGATTGGGAAAATGCATTTCAAGAATTAAAAGATGAATACACCAACTTTAGGGAAATCGCCTTAGAAAATACATATGGAATGCATTTTTATACTAAGCTGAAAGTGCATGATATCAAAGTACATTATTTTGTTTCAGATGATTTGCCAAGTATAGAAGCTGAGTTAGAAACAGAGGATGGTTATCGGTTTATTTTCTTTGGTGTACATCCACCACCACCAAGTCCGACCGAAGAAGAAACTTCCAAAGAACGGGATGGTGATTTATTAAGTGTAGCTAAGCGTGCGAAGAAACATTCACTACCTGTTGTAATCACTGGGGATTTTAATACAGTTGCTTGGTCGCGAGTTTCTATTTTATTCAAAAAAGCAAGTGGCTTAATTGACGCAAGATACGGTCGCGGCTACCTAGCTACTTTTCATGCGAATTATTGGTTTTTCCGTATTCCTTTGGATTTATTGTACCATAGTCCGGATGTTTTTATTGATGACTTAAAGATTTTACCGTCAATTGGTTCAGACCATTTTCCGATGTGTTGTTCATTTTACATAGATAAAAACAATGACGAACAAGAAGACGATGTAAAAACTTTGGATATCGAAGAAAAGGAAGAAGTCGAGGAGTTAATCGAAGAGGGGAAAGAGGAGGAAAGCGAAAATAGGAGTGATCCTTAATTAAAATTACAGCTTCTCTAATATTAGTCGATGGGAATACAAAACTTATGACCAAAATTAGAGAAGCTGTAATTAATTTATAAATGCTCTATTTAGCTAAATATCCACCATCAACAGGATAGTAGGATCCAGTTACAAACGAAGATTTGTCTGAAGCTAACCAAAGCGCTAATTCGGCAACTTCTTCAGATTTACCCAAACGTTGCATAGCATGTTGTGTTTCGAGGAAAGTTAATGTTTCTTTATTTAAATTATCATCCACAAGTGGAGTAGAAATAAAACCTGGGCCAATTGCATTGATACGAACACCACGCGTACCGTATTCCCAACCTGCAGTTTTTGTCAGTCCGACTACACCATGTTTTGCGGCTACATAAGCTGAAGAGTATGCAAAGCCTACCTGTCCTAAAATAGAAGCCATATTGATAATACTTCCTCCTACTTTTTCGATTTCTGGAAGTTGATAGTGCATACCGTAGAAAACACCATTCAAGTTAATATCAATGACTTTTTTCCAACTTTCAAGGCCATAATCCCCAACTGTAGCTGCATCACCGCCAATACCTGCATTATTAACCGCAATATGTAAAGCTCCAAATTTTTCTACAGCAATATCAACTAATTTTTTATTGTCTTCTGGCGAAGAAGAATCTGCTTTTACAAATACAGTAGCTTCACCTAATGAATTAGCTAACTTAGTACCTGAATCTTCATTCAAATCTGCTATTAAGACTTTAGCTCCTTCTTTGACGAAAAGCTCAACAATAGCCTTTCCTATACCTGAAGCTCCACCTGTTACAATTGCTACTTTATTCTCTAATTGTTTCATAATTATCTGATTTTAATGATGAAGACAAGTTAGGTGTTTTAATGTTTGCAAAGTATGATGTTGATTTCTTAAAATAATGACTTATAACAAATTAAAACTTTATGGAATATTAACGAATATATCATCATATTACTAAGTAATGCTAGACCAAAATTAAAATTCTATGCTTTTAATAAATAAGCTTATGAGCAAGATGAATCTGAAGTGCGCCATTTATTTTACTGTTTTTGTGGCAATTTTATGTTTTACTAGTTGTACTTCAAAGCCTAAGCAAGTTTTAACATCAACAGTAAAATCTTCCTTAAAGAAAGACAGTGTTGAGAAGTTTAAATTAAACTGTGGATGTATGAGAGGTAGTGGAATTGAGTTTAAAAGAGATTCTTTATTTACACAGGTAGAAATAAATCCCGAACCCCCAGGAGGTATGAAGGTTTTTCGAGAATGGATTATACAAAATTATAATTTACCGCAGAAAGCGTACGATTATAGAGTAAAGGGTAACGTTATGATTTCATTTGTCGTGGAAAAAAATGGAACATTAACCGATTTTGTAGTTGAATTTGATAAAGGATTTGGTACAGGAGAAGCTGGAATAGAGTTGTTGAAAAAAGGCGAGAAGTGGAAGCCTGGTATATTTAGTGGTATTCCTGTCAGAACGAAATATGCTTTGCCTATCCGTCTTGATATAGAAAGAATGAAAGTTGATAC
Organism: Sphingobacterium bovisgrunnientis; assembly: GCF_009829085.1. Classification (GTDB taxonomy): domain Bacteria; phylum Bacteroidota; class Bacteroidia; order Sphingobacteriales; family Sphingobacteriaceae; genus Sphingobacterium; species Sphingobacterium bovisgrunnientis. The sequence goes on along the minus strand of NZ_WUQY01000032.1, from coordinate 11,944 downwards.
AAACAAATAAAGTCCGATAATGATATCGGACTTTATTTGATTAGCCTTTAATACTTTTAATAAAATCAGGGATTTTTTCTAAGTAATTTTCTTCTGCTAAAAGTTTAACAAAAGCAGTTCCGACTATTGCGCCATTAGCATAAGTGGTGGCTTTTTGGAAAGTTTCTTGATTTGAAATACCAAAACCAATAATAAATGGATTTTTCAAATCCATATCTTTTATACGTTTGAAATACGCTTCAGCTTGATCTTTTACTTCTAGATTTTTCCCTGTTGTCGCATTCGACGAAAGTAAATAGATGAAGTTAGTAGACAAATCATCGATTTTGCGAATACGTTGTTCCGATGTTTGTGGAGTTACTAAGAAGATATTGCTTATATCATTTTCTTCGAAAACGGTTTGGTATAATTCTTCATATTCGTACATCGGCAAGTCTGGGATAATTGTTCCGTTGACACCAACCTCCTTACACGCTTTGCAGAAATTCTCAACACCGTATTGCAATACAGGATTAACATATCCCATCAAATAGACGGGAATGTTGACATGTTTGCGTAAATCTTTCAATTGCTCGAAAAGAACTTTTAGCGACATGCCATTTTTCAAGGCTTCTTCCGAAGCATGTTGAATGGTGGGACCGTCCGCTACTGGGTCAGAATATGGAAAGCCGATTTCTAAGAAATCTGTACCCGCTTCTTCTAAAGCTTTGGCAATCTGTACGGTACTATCCAACGTAGGGTAGCCCGCTGTAAAATATATAGACAGTAATCCGTTTGAATGTTTATTTAGTTGCATTTTTTTTAAGCATTATGCTTTAGGCTTTAAGCAGTAAGCGTATGGCTTATAGCCTATTGCCTATGGCAATATTATAAATTGAAATACTTCATATAATTATCTAAATCCTTGTCTCCACGACCTGAAAGACAAATGACAACCGTTTCATCCCCGTTGAAATTCATTTTTTCCAAATGCGCTAAAGCGTGCGAACTTTCAATAGCAGGAATAATACCCTCCAACTTCGTTAGACGTAATCCAGCTTGCATCGCTTCATCATCAGTAGCCGAAACATATTCACCACGACCGGATTTGAATAACCAAGCATGTTGAGGGCCAATTCCTGGATAATCCAAACCTGCTGAAATGGAATATGGCTCGATAACTTGACCATCTTCTGTTTGCATCAAAATCTGACGGCTTCCATGCAAAACACCTTCTTTACCCAAGGCAGTTGTTGCTGCAGATTCACCAGAATCCACACCATGACCAGCAGCTTCAACAGCAACGATTTTTACGCCTTCTTCATCCAAGAAATGATAAAACATACCCGCTGCATTTGAACCACCACCTACACAAGCCATCACGATATCAGGAGTTTCTTTTCCAGTCTTTTCTAAGAGTTGTTTTCTTGTTTCGAATGAGATAATAGATTGAAAACGAGCAACCATATCGGGATACGGATGCGGTCCCACTACTGAACCAATGATATAATGCGTATCTACAGGATTATTGATCCAATCACGTAATGCTTCGTTTGTTGCATCTTTCAATGTTTTACTACCCGAAGTCGCAGGAACTACCTTCGCACCCATCATCTTCATACGCGCAACGTTTGGTGCTTGGCGCTGAATGTCGATTTCACCCATGTACACCACACATTCTAAACCTTTCAAAGCACAAACTGTCGCTGTTGCTACACCGTGTTGTCCAGCTCCAGTTTCAGCGATAATACGTTTTTTACCTAATCGTTGTGCCAACAAAATCTGTCCAATGGTATTGTTGATTTTGTGTGCGCCAGTATGGTTCAAATCTTCTCTTTTCAAGAAGATATTTGCTCCATAAAGTTCGGATAAACGCTTCGCGTGATACAATGGCGAAGGTCTGCCAACATAGTCTTTTAGTAATTGCTCAAACTCTTCTTTGAAAGAAGGGTCATCCATGATTTGCAAATATTGATTTTGCAATTCTTCCACATTGGGATACAGCATTTCGGGGATGTAAGCACCACCAAATGGACCGTAATATCCTTTGCTATCTACTTGATATTTACTCATTTTATAATAGAGATTGCTTGTATTAACGAATGTATGTTTTTTAATGCAGGTTCGATTTCAAATTTTGAATTTAAATCCAAACCGTACAGTCTATTGTCTTCAAAATTGGCTGCTTCTTCTATATTATCTAACGAAATGCCACCACTTAACCAATAAGGCGTTTTATACGGATAACCCTTCAATTTCTCCCAATTAAATGTTTGACCAGTACCGCCGTATTGTTTGCTTTTGGTATCAAAAAGGAAATAATCTACCTTTCCTTCGTAAGTTGCGATTGTTGCCCAATCAAATTCGTTATCAATCCCAAAAGCCTTAAAAGATTCAACACCTAAATCTTTAATTTCTTGACAGAATTCAGGTGATTCATCCCCGTGTAATTGTACAACTTGCAAGTCAAATTCTTTAATTTTTGCTGTTATTTCTTCCTTGGAAGAATTGACAAATACACCAACTTTTTTGATAGAAGAGGGGATACTAACCTCAGGTTTTCCCGAAACAAATCTTGCAGACTTAGCATAAAATATAAAGCCAATATAATCAATAGGCAAGGTCACAAGTTGATGGATATTCTCCGCATCTCGCATCCCACAAACCTTTATTTTTAATTCTTTATTCATGTTTTTAACTGTCATGCTGAGCTTGTCGAAGAATGAACTATTTTGTCAATTTCTTCAAGCTATCCAAAGCTTTTAATCCTAACAAAGATTCTTCGGCTTCGTAGTAACAATCTCCAAAGGATTTTTCCGGATGGAAAGTTTTAATCGCAAAAGCTGCATTTGTCAGCACTACATTATTTTGCACTGTATTTCCTTTACCTTCGATTATAGTTCTAAATATCCCTGCCGCCTCTTCAACATTATCACCACCAGCTAAATCTTCTGCTCTCACAGCTTCAAAACCAATTTCCTCTACCGAATAATAGCTTTCGCCTTGATTGTTGATTAGTTTGAAATCACCTGTCAACGAAATTTCATCGTACCCATCCAACGCATGGATAATGCTGTATTGTTTGTCTGTGTTTTGGTACAAATAACCATATAGACGCGCTAATTCTAAAGAAAAAACCCCAACAGATTGGAATTTTGGATTTGCTGGATTCGTTAATGGTCCCAACATATTAAAGAACGTTTTAATTCCTAAAGCACGACGAATTGGTGCTACCGTTTTCATCGCAGGATGGAAAAGAGGCGCATGTAGAAAGCAGATATTCGCTTCATCCAATTGTTTTTGCAACATGTCTTTGTCATTGGTAAATTGATAACCCAAATATTCCATCACATTTGAAGATCCACAACCCGATGATACCCCAACATTACCATGCTTGGCGACTTTATAACCTGCCCCAGCCACAACAAAAGAAGCTAAAGTTGAAATATTAAAAGTGTTTTTGCCATCGCCACCTGTACCGCACATATCGATCAAATCATAACCTTGAAAATCCATTTTAAGACACAGGTCGTACATCGCATCGCGAAAACCACCCAGTTCTTCTACACGTATGCTTCGCATGCCATATGCCGTCATAAATGCGGCAATTTGGTGTGTGTCGTATTTTCCAGTCGCAATATTCGTTAGGATTTCATATGCTTCCTTACGTGAGAAAGATTTGTATTCAAATAAATGCCTTAATATTTCTTTCATATTGATTCGGTCTGAATAGTTGTTTTTTATAAGTTTAGGTTATTGCCAAATAAAAAGGCTCACCTTATTGGCAAGCCTATTATATTTTGATTGTATACAAATTTATGCAATAGGGGATTGCCACAACGTTAATTGTTGTGCCACCATGCTTTATTTGATACAAATTGATTCATTTTTGCTTTTGTTGAAAGCAAATCTATATTATCTTTTCAACAATGTCAAGGATTTTTAGAAAAAATTAATATAACACAAAATGTGCTTTGTTATTTCCTTTAGAAACCAATGTAAATGATGCGATTTTATCTTGTGCTAAGTAAAGAGCCACTACTTGACGATTTCTGTAATGCAAAAAGTATACTCGATTACTGTCTAATTCTTCCAAATCAATATCACGGATATCTTTGCGCGGCATTTGCGCAAAAGGAATATATTGAATATCCTCAATTTTCTTACTTAAGAGATTGATACGCAATTCATCTAAACTTACTTCCAAATAATCATATAATTCGTCATTTGCATTTTCGATAATGACATATTTACTCAATATCACATCTGCTCTAATTTCATCATTTGCCAAATCGTTAATAAAGTTTTTTAGGATGTGCAAATCATGCTCTTTTTTAGGAATAGAATCTTGATTCTGCCCAAAAAGAAAAATGCTTTGTATAGAAAATAGAATGGATAAAAGTATGCGCATAGTTTAATTTTTAGGATTCGACTGTGAAAGATGAGAAAAGATTAATAAGTTTTATTTAATTACTCAATGGTAGGCTATAGCATAAATTCAATAGAAATGAGTGTTTTGTTTCATTGACATCATTCAATCGCGTTCTAAGTACACCATCGACCTTATGATAAAGGTAATCTTTACCATTTTGTACGTTAAAATGCCCCAAATTATATTGAAGCCCTATACGAGTATCTGGTGATAATGCATAAGATAGTCCTACAGTTGTGAATATCTTTTTGCCATTTCCTTTGTGTTCATAACTAATAGGTTTTTCGAAGTCTTCAATCAAATTCCAGTTACCATATGCGTAATATTTGGAAAGATAACTTTCAACGGCTATTTGTGTTGACCAATTTTCGTTAAACCCATAATCCATAGCTATACCTGCTCCATAATTCGGGAATTTATATTTGTAATACGAATTGAGTCCAGGTAGATAGTTTCTATCATTGCTTCTCCAACTCTTATCGTTTAATAAATAGAAACTACGACTAGAATGATCAAAACTTAAGTAGGTGACAAAGGACAAGTTTTCTTGCGTACTCCAGTCAATCCCAGGCTGAACTTTTATGGAATGACCTGTGCCCTTGTGATTGCTAAGATATAATTGTGTGTAGGGTTGTGTACGGTTATCTCCATCGTAATCAAAGTCTGTTACGTTACCACTCAAGGTTTTATTTAAAAGGATTTCACCGTTTATAACAAACTTTTTATGGGATAATTTCATTTCTATGCCATATTCCAAAGCGTTGGTTGGATCCCAAATAAGTTCGGAAAGCACATTCGGGTTCTTGCCGGATTCATTTCCTGAAATATTAAATGATGTTTTGGATATTGAGTAGCCTATTTTAGGTTGGATGCTGAGTGCAGAATTATTAGACTTACCACTAATAGGGAAATTTTGAGCGAAAGTAATCTTTGCAATCAGAATAATGAATAAGCAAATGCCTAAAGATTTTTGCATACCTGTTGTTTCTAATAAAGACAAAGGTAATCGAAAATCGTTTAACAAAATTATTAATCCGAGAGCGTTTTGGTTAAAAAATAAAAATCGCACTAATTAATAGTGCGATTTTTATTCTAAATTAATACTCGTCTTCATTAAAAAAGAAATCATCTTTTGTTGGGTAATCCGGCCAAATCTCTTCGATGTTTTCGTAAGGCTCGCCATCATCTTCCAAAGCTTGAAGATTTTCTATTACTTCTACAGGAGCACCAGAACGAATTGCATAGTCGATTAATTCATCTTTTGTTGCAGGCCATGGTGCATCTTCTAAGTGTGATGCTAATTCTAGAGTCCAATACATAGTCTTACAATTTTAAATTTCACTTTTCGCAAAAATAATATAATATTTAATAAAAGCAAGTTAAATAGCAGCGAAATTACATTAATGTGGAAAGTCTCTTTTTTTTACGTTTTAAAGCGGATTAGATTCTAGCCAATCGCGCTTCATTTTATCGTATACGTAATGTTGTAATTCGTCTAATTGTGCTTCTGTAAGTTTTTCTGTGTCAATGGGTTTAAGGGGTTTGATGTGTACAACTCCTGGTCTAGAACCGTAAGTCATTCCTCCATCCCACAATATACGCCAAGCATCTTTTATGACTACAGGCAAAATTTGAATTTTATTATCAATTGCCAATCGGAAGGAGCCCGATTTGAATTCATGCAGTTGTGGCGGATATTCATCATCAATTTTCCCTTCGGGGAATATGACAATGGATTTTCCTTCTTTCAATCTTTCATCTGCTTTTTTGAATGCTTTGAACGCCGAAATTTTACTTTTGCGATCTACCGTGATATCGATGCTTTTGAAAAACATCGCAGTCACTGGATTATCTAGCAGCTCAATTTTTCCCATAAAAGAAAAGGGCTGTGGGCAAAGGAAAGTAAGTGCGGTGATATCTAATATGGAGGTATGATTTGGGCAAATGATATAAGGTTTGCTCCAGTCTATTTCTTCTTCGTACGCGACTTGGAACCGGATACCTACAATAGCTGTCGATAATAGGCTAATCCATTTTCGGCAGAATACGATTTGATTGAAATATTTGTTGGGCTTTCGCGTGAAAAAGTATAGAAATGGATAGAAAGGAATAAAAAACAGTATTACAGCTCCTAAGTAAAGAAAGGTATGTGTTTTTCTTAATATCCTCCGCATAAAATCATGAGTAAGTTTTGATTCACAGCAACGAATATATCAAAAAATAATAGGTCTAGAAATGCTAGACCTATTAAATATTATATTTTAAAACTGAATTATTTGCTTAATTCAGCGTAGTATTTGTGAAATAAAGGAATAGTTTCGATACCTTTTAAATAGTTTTCGATACCATATTTCTCGTTTGGAGAGTGTAAGTTATCACTGTCTAATCCAAATCCCATTAATACAGTTTTGATACCTAATTCTTTTTCGAATAAAGCTACGATTGGAATAGATCCACCACCACGTGTAGGAATAGGTTTTTTGTTGAACGCTACTTCAAGAGCTTTCTCCGCGGCTTTGTATGCGATACTATCTGTTGGAGTTACAACTGGTTCACCACCATGATGCGGTTTTACTTCAACTTTTACAGATTTTGGTGCGATAGCTTCAAAATGATCTTTGAACAATTTCGTAATACGCTCCGAATTTTGATTAGGAACCAAACGCATAGAGATCTTCGCGTATGCTTTAGAAGGTAAAACCGTCTTAGCACCTTCACCAATATACCCACCCCAAATACCGTTTACCTCTAATGTAGGACGTGTACCTGTACGTTCGATAGAAGAATAACCTTCTTCACCCCATACATCTGCAACACCTAAATCTGTTTTGTATTCTTCGATATCAAAAGGAGCTTCGTTTAACGCTTTTCTTTCTTCAGGAGTTAACTCTAAGACATCGTCGTAGAAATTAGGAATAGTAATGTGGTTGTTTTCATCGTGGAGAGAAGCAATCATTTTAGCAAGAATAGTAGCTGGATTTGCAACAGCTCCACCGTACACACCAGAGTGTAGGTCGCGATTTGGACCAGTCACTTCTACTTCTACATAAGAAAGACCACGAAGACCAGTTTCCAATGAAGGAGTTTCTAAGCTGATCATTGATGTATCTGAGATTACAATTACATCAGCTTTCAAACGTTCTTTGTTTGCCGCTACAAAAATTCCCAAATTTTCTGAACCAACTTCTTCTTCACCTTCAATCATGAATTTCACATTACATGCCAATTGGTTCTCACGAACCATGTATTCGAAAGCTTTTACATGCATGTAGAATTGACCTTTGTCATCGGCAGCACCACGTGCATAAATTTTCCCATCACGTACAGTAGGTTCGAATGGAGGTGTGTCCCACAATTCTAATGGATCAGCAGGTTGCACATCATAGTGACCATATACCAATACTGTAGGTAAAGAAGCATCGAAAATCTTCTCTCCATAAACGATAGGATAGCCTGCTGTAGGACAGATTTCTACATTATCTGCACCTGCATCTTTTAATTTTTGAGCTACAAATTTAGCTGTATTTAATACGCCTTCTTTATATTGTGGATCAGCACTTACTGATGGAAAGCGCAATAATTCAAATAATTCTTCTAAGAAACGATCTTTGTTCGCTTCTACATATTCCTTGATGTTTTGCATTTGAAAAATGTTTTTACAAAAATAGGGATTATTTGTTTAATAACCTTTTGTTGTGATGGAAACTAAATAATCATAAAATACATATAGCTATTTTACCGACTAAAGGTAGGGTTTCACCGATGATAATAAATAATTAACAATATTTCATACGAATAAATCAATTAAGAATATTTTCTTTGTACCTAAATATGCAAAAACACCAATTTATTTTATTTTAAAAAATTTTTAACTAAATACTTATGAAGGGAATTTTCCTATTGCTGTTGACTTTTTTTGGTTTTGTGGTCAGTAGCCAAGCACAAAACAAAATAACAGGTCAAGTATTGGATATTACAGACAAACTGAAACTGAAAAATGCTTCAATTATGTTGGTCCAATCAAAAGATTCACTTTTGGTTGACTACACACGAGCAAACGAAAATGGCTATTTCGAATTTAACAAACCTGCTAATGGCGATCATCTTGTGATGATATCTTATCCTAAATATGCAGATTTTATCCAAGAAGTAAAAGCTTCAGATAATAAGACTGATTTAGGAGAGATTCTATTATCTAGTGTAGCACACCTGATCGAAGAAGTTGTTGTTAAGAGAAGAGCAGCTATTACAATTAAAGGTGATACCACCGAATATGATGCTTCGCAATTTACCGTAGAAAAGAATGCTAAAGTAGAAGACCTTTTAAAAGTTCTGCCAGGTATAACAGTGGACGCATCGGGAAATATTACAGCACAAGGTAAGACAGTGAAAAAGGTATTAGTTGATGGAGAGGAATTCTTTGGTGATGATCCAACTTTGGTAACGCGCAATCTTCGTTCAGATATGGTGGACAAAGTTCAGGTTTTTGAAAAGAAATCAGATCAAGCTGAGCGGACAGGCGTAGACGATGGCGTACGTGAGCAAACGATCAATGTGCAATTGAAAGATGATGCAAAGAACGGTATGTTCGGTAAAGCATTAGGAGGGGTTGGAACTGATGATTATTATATGGGCCAATTGATGTTGAACATGTTCAAAGGGTCTAAAAAATTATCTGCTTACGGACTTTTTGGTAATAATGGAACTACATCGATGAATTGGCAAGATGCGCAAAAATATGGCATCGATATGGATGCATCGTATGAAGGAGGTGTCATGGTGGTGAACGATCCATTTTCTGGACAAGGTGTTATTGGTATTCCTCGCGTTATTAATTCTGGTGTAAATTTCAATGACCGTTGGAAAAAAGATAAGTACCAATTGAATTTGAGCTACAAATATGGTAAACTTCAGGCTGATGGTAATGAAGAGACTATTATGTCTGGTATCATAAATAGTACGCAGAATAAAGTTGTAGATTCTGACAATGATCAACATCGTGTTAATTTTAGATTAGACACTAAGATTGATTCATTAAATCAACTTTTAATTACTGCAAATGCATCTAAAAAAATGTTATGGAGTAATGAAACTATAGAATCTCAAAATTCTGCTAGTAATATGAATCCAATGTCAAGTAACTCAAGTGATGAAGAAAAAGATCACAAAATCGATAATATGGGTATTTCAGCTTTGTATACAAAGAAATTTATGAAAGCTGGTAGGTCATTGTCATTGAATATTGGAGCTAGTAATGAAGAGACTACAGGTCTAGGTTTTTTGAATTCTATATTAGTAAATAATATTAGTACATCAAAGGATACAACATTAACAGATCAATACAAAACAACAGATCAACGTTTATCATCTTTTAAAGGCGGTGTAACTTATTCGGAACCATTGTCCAAAGCTTTCAATCTTTCTGTAGGTTATGACATTACGCGAGTAGCAAATGAATCTTTGTTAGAATCATTTAATCAGTCAGCTACTAATAAATATGATGATTTGGACGAAGAATTCAGTAGTAATTACGATTATAATAGATTTAGCAACAATTATAGACTTGCATTAATTTATAATACAGAGAAGTTAACGGCTAATTTGACGAATAACTTTAATGACGATCAATTGAAGCAGGTAAATAACTATTCGAATAAATCACTAGAAAGAAATTTCTTTACTTATAACCCTAGTCTAGTTACGAACTTTAAAATATCTACCTCTAAGAATCTGCGTCTTTCATACAATGGAAAAAATCAGTTGCCAGCATTGAATCAGATTCAACCAATCTTGAATAACTCGGATCAATTGAACCAATATATTGGTAATGAGAATTTGAATCCATCATTTTCTAATAGAATTGAAGGTTTTTACCATAGTTTCAATATTTTGTCCAATCAGTTCAAATATATTGGAGGTACATTTAATAGTACAAAAGATCCTATCGTCCAAAATATCACTACAGATAATGGTGTGAATTATTACCGTTGGGACAACATGAATGGAAAGAATAATATGGATTTGAGTGCGTATGCTGGTTATCATTTCCGATTACATAAGGATCTGGTATTAGATAACTCAATTTCGCCAGTATTTTCTATATCACGAAGCCACAATTTTGTTGATGGAAATGCAAATGAAGTAAACACACAAAGCTATTCTTTGGCGTATGAAATCCAAAGACAAACAAAAACAGGATTTAATTTCACGACAAGATTTACGCCTCAATATCGCGAAATGAGGTCTAATCTGAGTCCAGAACAGGACAACAATGGTTTTGTATTCACATCTGGAGGAAGTTTAGAATATTTCCTTTCAAAAACTTTCAAAGTTTACACAAATTATGATTACTCATATGAAGCTCCTACAGCCGCATTTGATCAGAAAATAGAACGCTTTTTGATTCATCCAGGTGTAAGTAAGAAATTCTTGAAAAACGAATCTTTAGTATTAGATTTTGTTATTAATGACGTATTAAACCAGAATATAGGCTACTCACGTATGCAGTCCAATTCGATTTTTATGCAAAGAAGATTTGATACAATACAACGCTATTATATGTTGAAATTGTCTTGGGATTTTACGAAAATGTTTGTTAAATAATAAATACAGAGAAATGAAATACTTATATATACTTACCATATTTTTATTGGGAGCTGGTTATTCTGCTCATGCGCAATATGCGATGTTTGCTGAAGAAGGAACGGTGTTTTATGATAAGACTATGTATACCAAAAATATACTTCGCAAACAATTTATAGAAAAAGCGGATGAAGCACAAAAAAATCAGATGACCGCTATGTTACCGCGCGTACCTGAAAATATTGTGTTGAAAAAATCGCTTAAATTCAAGGGTAACGAAACGCTATTTGAATCTCAAAAACAGGAGTTAGATCCTATGATGAAACAAATAATCATGATGTTAGCTTTAGATTTTGAAGCAACGACCTATTCAAATTTATCCAATAATGAGTATAAAAGATATAATGATCTGATTGGACAAAAAGTTATAATTCAAGATACTTTAAAGAAAGTGAAATGGACAATAACTGACGAGTATCGTGAAATTGCGGGATACAACTGTAGACGTGCGAATGGAATAACTGAAGATTCAACATATGTCATTGGCTTTTATGCAAATGAAATACCAATAGATGGGGGACCTGAATCAATTAATGGTTTGCCAGGATTGATTTTAGGTTTGGTAGTTCCGAGTCAACACGTATCATACTTTGCTTCTAAAGTTGAAATTACGAATAATGTTATTCTGGATAAGAAAGCTGTTGAAAATACGAAAGTGAAAACGATGAGTCGTGGAGATATTGCTAAAATGATGTCAGATGCTTTTAGTAATTACTTAAATAAATCTACTGTTGATTATGTAATTCGATTAGCATTAATGTAAAATAAAAGTATTCCTTATAATTAAAAAGGCTCACTTTCGGTGAGCCTTTTCCTTGACTTTGGCTGTTTACTAGATATTTTAAAAAAAATGCGATGATTTTTGATTTATCGCATTTTTTTTATAACTTA
>NZ_WUQY01000031.1 GCF_009829085.1 Sphingobacterium bovisgrunnientis | reverse complement strand
GAAAATATTTGAGTACATAGAGGGCTTTTATAATGATAAAAGAATACATTCCGCTATAGGTGATTTAACCCCTAATCAAATGGAAAAATACTTAAATCAAAATCGAAGAATGGTAGCTTAAAATTGTTTCCACTTTTTAGTTGCAATTCCAGTGGTCACTGAATTCAGGTTCGTAGATTGGTGTCAGGATTTGATTAATGCCCTGCTGGATGAGCCGATCAACTACTGTTGGGATGCCCAGCATTCGCTTTGACCCATTGTCTTTAGGAATTTCAACACGTCTTACTGCAGAAGGATAGTAACTCCCTTGCTTGATGGATGTTAAAAGTTTCTCTGTATGCTCTCTAAGATAATCCACAAGGGATTCGACGCCCATCTTATCGATACCTCCAGCACCACCATTACCGACCACTTGTACATAGGCAGCATTTAGGTTCTGACGGTCAAGAAGTTGTTCTAACAGTTCATCTACTCGTGTGTTTGTGTCTGTGAGGTTCTTTTCAATCATCCTAATAAAAGTCTGCCCTCCCACATAGCATTCGGGTTCCGCCCTATTCTTTTGTGATCAGGTTGATAAACGTTATCAATTTTCTGCATTCTATCATTCATTAGGTAATTCTCATGTATTGATCACTAACTTTAGGTTCATTCCTTCCTTGCTTTGCCGTAAGCAAGTACTACGAAATCGGCTGACTTCTCACAGCTAGCTTTACTCCTTGCTTCTGAAAAAAAAACTTCCACAAGTCTGTGAGATCTCCCCGGGTAAGAACGATAACTTTCATCTCATGTGTCTGCTACATTTACCTTGATGCTTCTGTACAGTATAGGACTTTAGTTTGTGTTGCAACCTCATCCAGCAGCTTAGGCCTTATATGTAGTTTCTGTCCGTCAGACCGAGAATTTGCCTAATGCTTCCTTCAGATTCCACCTCACGGTGGACACCCTTGCCTTCGGCTAACACTTCCAACTGTAATGGCGTGTTCGGGACTTGCACCCTAGAGTTATCGCCCATGCCGGGCGCACCACAAAAAAGCCTTCTTCGAAATCGAAGAAGGCTTTTGAATATTCCTAAAAATGAATTGCTTATAACGCAGCAATTGCATTATTCAATGTTGCTGAAGGACGTAAAGCTTGAGTAGCTAACTCATCATTCGGGAAGTAGTAACCACCGATATTTTGAGCTGTACCTTGAGCAGCAATTAACTCTTCGTTTATTTGAGATTCGTTAGCTGATAGTTTTTCAGCCAAAGTCGCAAATTGAGCTGCTAATTCAGCATCTTTAGTTTGTTTAGCTAATTCTTGAGCCCAGTATAAAGTTAAGTAGAAGTGAGAACCACGGTTGTCAATTTGACCTACTTTACGTGCTGGAGATTTGTCATTAGCTAAGAATAACGCATTTGCTTCGTCTAATGCATCTGCCAAAACTTGTGCTTTAGCATTGTTTTGAGTTTGTGCTAAGTGCTCAAAAGAAGCTTGTAGAGCTAAGAACTCACCTAATGAATCCCAACGTAAATAACCTTCTTCTAAGAACTGCTCTACGTGTTTAGGCGCAGAACCACCAGCTCCTGTTTCGAAAAGACCACCACCATTCATCAATGGAACGATAGATAACATTTTCGCTGAAGTACCAACCTCTAAGATTGGGAATAAGTCAGTTAAATAGTCACGTAATACGTTGCCCGTTACCGAAATTGTATCTAAACCTTCACGGATACGATCTAAAGAGAATTTAGTCGCTTCGATTGGAGACATTACGAAAATATCTAATCCATTAGTATCGTAATCTCCCAAGTATTTTTCTACTTTTTTGATGATTTCTCTATCGTGCGCACGCGCTTCATCCAACCAGAATACAGCAGGTGTAGCAGACAAACGAGCACGGTTTACAGCTAATTTAACCCAGTCTTGGATAGGAGCATCTTTCGTTTGACACATACGGAAGATATCACCAGCTTCAACAGCTTGTGCCATCAATACATTACCATTCGCATCTACGACACGGATAGTACCGTTTGCAGCAGCTTGGAAAGTTTTGTCGTGAGAACCGTATTCTTCAGCTTTTTGAGCCATCAAACCTACGTTAGGTACTGAACCCATTGTTTGTGGATCTAAAGCGCCATTTTCTTTACAATCCTCTATTACAGCTTCATAAACACCAGCATAAGAACGATCAGGGATGATAGCGATAGTATCACGCTCTGCTCCTGCTTTGTCCCACATTTTACCACCAATACGAATCATTGCAGGCATAGAAGCATCTACGATTACGTCCGAAGGAACGTGTAAGTTTGTAATACCCTTATCTGAGTTAACCATTGCTAAATCAGGACCATTTGCAATAGCAGCTTCGATAGCAGCTTTTACTTCAGCTTCTTTATCGTTACCAGCAATTTTAGCAAATACTTCACCTAAACCATTGTTTTTGTTGATGCCTAAAGAAGCGAATAACTCACCGTACTGTGCAAATACATCTTTGAAGTAAACTTCAACGATCGCTCCAAAAATAATAGGGTCAGAAACCTTCATCATTGTCGCTTTCAAGTGTGCTGACAACAATACACCTTCAGATTTAGCCTCAGCGATAGTAGCAGCTACAAAATCTTTTAATTTAGCTACATTCAATACGGACGAATCAATTACTTCACCAGCTTTTAATGGAGCTAAGCCTTTCAATTCTTCTACAGAACCATCAGCAGCTACAAATTCAATTTTGAATTGACCTGTTTCTTCTACTGTTACAGATTGCTCTGTTGCATAGAAGTCACCATCAGTCATTGACGCTACTTTAGTTTTGCTATCTGCTGCCCAAGCACCCATACGGTGCGGATTTGCTTTAGCATAATTTTTAACCGCTTTAGGCGCACGACGATCAGAGTTACCTTCACGCAATACTGGATTTACTGCCGAACCTAAGACTTTAGCGTATGTAGCTTTGATTTTTTCTTCTTCTGGCGTAGTAGCAGCATCTGGGTAATTAGGGACTGCGTAACCAGCTTTTTGCAATTCAGCTATAGCACCTTTTAATTGAGGAATAGAAGCTGAAATATTTGGCAACTTGATGATGTTTGCATCTGGAGTCGTAGCCAATTGACCTAACTCTGCTAATGCATCAGCAGTTTGTTGCTCTGGAGATAAATATTCGTTGAAATTAGCTAGAATACGTCCTGCTAATGAAATGTCTCTTAATTCTACATCGATATCCGCTGTCTTTGCGAACGCTTGTACAATAGGTAAAAAAGAGTAAGTAGCCAATAATGGCGCTTCATCTGTTTTAGTGTAAATGATTTTAGATGACATAGTTTTCTATTGAAAATATAATAATGTTTCTACTTTAAAAATAGAATTTTAATAATGAGATTCTCCCCCTATCAAAATTCGCCTAAAGATAACAAAATCAATTTTAAATCTTCATAAAAGGGTTAATTATGACGGAATTGAGAAAATGGTTGGCAAGGTTGGATTATATGTCTAAATATACTTCTTTTTCAAACTTAAATTTCTTTCCATCTTCTAACTCACCGGATATAGTAAATAAGGTTGAGCCTTTTTGGAATTTTGCGTAGTAAAGAATTTTTCATCAAACACAACATAGTTTGGATTGTAACGATATTCCACATAAAAAAATATTCACCTCCTCTTCTATGTTATTGTTTTTATATACAAAAGCTTTATTTATAGATAGAGAGAGTTATTCGATATTAGAGTAATTTAATGGATATGGCTCATTGATATCACAGGCCATTGCTGTTGGTACAATAGAAAAATTATTCGTAAAAACCTGTTCCATTTCAAATTCTATTCTTACCCTAAAAGACCCTTTTATAGTATCCATTATATTTTCATAGCGAGAATCTGTATTTAAAATCAAGACTTTTCCAACTGGAGTATATTTATAATTATAGGATTGATTACCACTCCCACAACACATTATATTAAGAAATGATTGCAGATAGCCAGAGTAAGCAGATTTAATTTCATGTTATACTAGGTTAATTTTTTAAGTAAAACAAAATTAAAGTTTATTTTGCTACAATAAAAATTAATATACCAACAAAATAAAACCCTCATAATTTACAGAAGATTATGAGGGTTTTTAGGATATATAGTATCACTAAATCTTATCAATTCTGAAGTTAGAAATATAAATTTTCCCAGTTTTATCATCATTGTTAAAAGCTAGATAAAAATATTTTTTAGTTATTGGATCAACCATTTCGGTATCTAAAATTTTGTATTCGTTGATATATGTATGCATACGATTACCTTCTACACGCATTTTTACTTTCATCACATCATTAACAAAGTAGGACATATTAGCTTTTACCTCACTATTCTTGTTTGGTGTCATTTCTTTGCTATGGAATTCAAAACGATTGAACCAATAGGATGCATTTATATTCAATGGATTATGTTTTGCTAGATAGTAATGATTACCCACACCTTTTTGATAATCAAAACCAAAATCTAAGCGAAATTGATGTTTATCATCCGATAATGCCAACACATCAAACTCAATCGTAAAATTCTCTGGAATACGAACTAAATCCTTAATCTTATACGTATTACCATCAAATAATTCCAACCATTTACCCTCTGCTATACTCACTTGACTCACAGCGCCTCTCCCATTACTTGTCCAACGTTGCGCCATAGCACCTAACTCATCTGCACTAAAGTTATCTTCAAAAACGACTTCTGTTCCGCGTACATAATCGTATTTTAACCCTTGTAAGTGTTTGAAAGGACCATTTTGAGAGGCACTGTTGGTAACAGTTGGTTGACTCTGCGATGCTGTAGCATTGCTTATATCATCTACTTTTTTATCGATAAATTGTTCTGCTTTTTGTCCTAATCGTTTACCAATACCACGTAAAGTTTGTGCTTCGGAATAGTAAAAACTACTGCTTAATAAAACTGTAGCCAAGATTTTGAAAGTTGTATTTTTCATCAATTATAGAATGTATTATTAGGATAGTGTGTCTATAGAACGAAATTAAAACATATTGTGCTACAATAAAAAAATATAAGCAGGTTTTATAGTTTAAAACCTGCTTTGCATAAATATCTTATATATTGTTAGAACTGAATCTTATGACCAACATTCAAACCATTATTTTTGGCAAAAACACCACACATATGGAATAATAAGCGTGCTCCTACATTTCCATCCCATTCGTCTGATTCACCAGGGGCAACTTCGACTAAATCCATTCCGATTATTTTTTTGCCGGATTCCGCTAAACGAGATAAAGCATAAACAGCTTGTTCGTAGGAAAGCCCTCCCGGAACTGGTGTACCTGTGTTTGGACAGTACCATTGATAAAGCGCATCGATGTCAAAACTTACTGCTACATTATCAGGCAAATGCGCAATAATTTCATCCACTTGTTGTTGCCAAGTTTTACCTTCAAACTGTGCTTTTTTAAGATCGGCATCTGTATACACTTTCACTTTATCCGAAGATTGTACAACTTCAACTTCTTGCTCACAGAAATCACGAATACCTACTTGTACCAATTTGCTTATTTGTGGCAACTGAATCGCATTGTACATAATAGATGCATGCGAATACGTAAAACCTTCGTAAGCAATACGTAGATCCATGTGTGCATCAAAATGAAATATTCCAAAATTATCGTATGAAGTTGCTAATGCTTGGTAATAACCTAGCGGAGTTGAGTGATCACCACCTAGTAAAATTACTTTTTTTCCTTTAGCCGTCCAATCCAATACACGCTCTTTTAATTCAGCATTAAGTTGTTTTGATGCTGAATTAATCAAATCCAAATCAGCCTTTAGAGTAGGATTTTCATTAATGTTTTCTCCATTTTCTAATGCTTCAATAATTGGTTGCGCTAATGCTTTATATTTTACCGAGTTCTCTGCCCACTGCGCTGGAGCTTCGTCCATATAAATTCCCAATTTCCACAATTCAGGAAAATCTTGATGCAACAAATCAACTTGGAATGACGCATCTAGAATAGCATCTGGCCCTTCTGACGCACCTGCACCATAACTAACAGTCACTTCCCAAGGCACTGGAATCACTATAATTTCAGATTCTTCTGCCGTAAATGGCAAACCATAAATACTTGCATCTGCCAGTCCAGGTTGTGAAGGATCAAAGTTTTTTATTTTATCTTCTTTACTAATCATGTTGTTCATATTTCCGGTACAAAGATAAGATTATTGCAAAGAAAACGCCGTGAATAAAATAATTCAAAACACCAAAAGCCTACTGACAAACTGTTGTCACAAGCCACTCCTACCTTTGAAGAAACAATAAAACCACAAATAAAAATGGAAAAGACAGCAATTATTTCGAAAGCAGACTTATTAAAACACTGGTTAGGTCACCGTAATTTAACACGAAAAACAATTGAGAAATTCCCCGAAGACGAATTATTTAATTTCTCAATAGGTGGAATGCGTACGTTTGCGGATTTGGCAAAAGAAATGCTATCCTTAGCAGTACCAGGTTTATCTGGTATTGTATATGATAAAATAGAGAGCTATAATCATGATTTACCATTACATACAAAAGCCGATTTGTTAGCACAATGGGATAAGGACACCCATGTGCTGATTGATTTATACAACCAAATTCCCGAAGAAAGATTCAATGATGATTTTAATTTATTCGGCGAATACAATTTTCCAATTGTACACAATATTATTTATTTCATAGACAATGAAGTTCATCATCGCGCACAAGGATTTGTTTACTTGAGAGCCTTAGGTATCGAACCTCCATTCTTTTGGGAAAGAGAATAATCATCAAGAGAATTTATAGCATTTTGCAAAATAGTTTTAACCTGATCTTTTAAAATTTCAGGTTCATAAATTACAGCTTCGTCAGCAAACATCATAAACCATCTTGCAAAATGTTCGATATGACTGGTGTGGAATAGCATTTCTACACCATTATTTTTTTCTTCCTCTTGAATAAATCCATAATACTGCCGCTCCCAATGAAGATATCGGGACATCTCCTTACGTACCCATATGCGTATAGAGTGCAAGACTTCTTCTTTCTTATTCGCTTCTAAATATACGTTTAATGGCATAAATTGTTGTGTGTAACGTTCATCAGTTAAGCGTATACGCTCAATCCTATCCAATCTAAATTGACGGACTTCCTCACGTAAATGACAATACGCCATGAAATACCAAAACTGTCCTTCCTGAAATACACCAATAACTTCAATATTACGTTCTTGGCTATTACTTTCGACGGATTTATAGTGGAGATGAATTTGCTTTTTTTTGACCATACTTTCAAAAAGCGTAGCTAATGCTGTAGGCACGTTTTCATTCAGAAAATGTTTTTGCTTATTGATCAGAACTTTTGAATCCAAATCAGCTACATTTTCCTTATCAGCAAAACGTAAAACACCTTTCATTTTTAGCAGTGCATTGGTAAAATGCTCCCCCATTTCCTTGTCCAAATAATGTTGCATTAATTTCTCGGCTACCCCAAAACTCAGTGCTTCTTGTTCAGTGAAATTGACCGGTTGAATTTTATAGGTATGCATGAGCGAATAACCATAGCCAGCCTCTCCCATAATGGGGACACCAGCTTGCTCTAAAGATTTGATATCGCGATAAATCGTGCGCAAACTCACCTCATATTTATCTGCTAATTCTTGAGCTTTCACCAAGGGTTTAGATTGCAGATAAAAGTAAATACTAAGAAGTCGATCAAATCTTTTGGTAATGTCCATGTGGTAAAATTCTAAAAAGCAAAAACCCCAACTATATAAAGTTAGGGCTTTGCTATTATTTATCTTAATAAAAGTC
Source organism: Sphingobacterium bovisgrunnientis (assembly GCF_009829085.1). Lineage (GTDB taxonomy): Bacteria > Bacteroidota > Bacteroidia > Sphingobacteriales > Sphingobacteriaceae > Sphingobacterium > Sphingobacterium bovisgrunnientis. The sequence goes on along the minus strand of NZ_WUQY01000031.1, from coordinate 40,066 downwards.
TATTTTGCATAAGACACCGAACGTGTCTCGCGAATCACAGTAACTTTGATTTGACCTGGATACGTCATTTCCGTCTGTATACGGTTAGAAATATCAGCTGCCAAAATCTCAGCCTGAGCATCCGTTACTTTTTCACTTTCTACGACTACACGTAACTCACGTCCTGCTTGAATAGCAAACGTTTTATCTACACCAGGGTAAGAAAGGGCTAATTCTTCTAATTCTTTCAAACGTTTTATGTAACTTTCTACCACTTCGCGACGTGCTCCCGGGCGTGCTCCTGAGATAGCATCACACGCTTGTACTACTGGTGAAATCATTGATGTCATCTCGATTTCATCGTGGTGCGCACCGATAGCATTACATACGTCAGGATGCTCTTTGTATTTCTCCGCTAATTGCATACCCAAGATAGCGTGTGGCAATTCTGGGTTGTCATCAGGAACTTTACCAATATCGTGTAATAGACCTGCGCGCTTAGCATGTTTTACGTTAAGACCTAGTTCTGCTGCCATGGTAGCTGCAAAATTAGCTACCTCACGAGAGTGTTGTAACAAGTTTTGACCATAAGAAGAACGGTAACGCATACGTCCCACCATACGTATCAATTCAGGGTGTAGACCGTGAATACCTAAATCAATAGCCGTACGCTCACCAATTTCTACAATCTCGTCTTCGATTTGTGTACGTGTTTTCGCAACGACCTCCTCGATACGCGCTGGGTGAATACGACCATCCGTAACTAATCTATGTAAAGACAAACGTGCAATCTCGCGACGTACAGGATCGAATCCTGATAAAATAATTGCTTCTGGTGTATCGTCTACGATAATCTCAATTCCTGTTGCAGCTTCCAAAGCACGAATATTACGTCCCTCTCGACCAATAATACGACCTTTGATTTCATCATTCTCAATATTGAAAATAGAAACTGTATTCTCGATAGCGGATTCAGTAGCAGTACGTTGAATAGTTTGGATAACAACCTTTTTCGCTTCTTTGGATGCTGTTAATTTCGCTTCATCAACAATATCTTTGATTTGAATCATCGCTTGTGAGCGTGCTTCTTCACGTAATGATGTTACTAATTGCTCTTTTGCTTCCTCAGCAGTTAATCCGGCAATAGTTTCTAACTGGCTAATGTGTTGATTCTTTAATTGCTCAACTTCTTCGCTTTTTTTCTCATTTAACTCAATCAATTGATCAAGTTTCAGATTCTTTTTATCTAACTCTTGTTTTTCGCGATTAAGGTTTTCAAGTTTTTGATTAATAGATTGCTCTTTTTGTTTAATCGTATTTTCTTTTTGGCTAATCGTGTTATTACGTTGATTTACTTCCTTTTCGTGCTCAGACTTTAATTGAAGAAATTTTTCTTTCGCCTCTAATTGACGCTGTTTTTTAGTGTGCTCCGCTTGTTTTTCGGCTTCTTTTATGATATTCTCCGCTTTTTCTTTGGCCTCCTGCTCTTGCTTTTTGAACAACATTTGTAGTAAATATCGTCCAATAACAATACCAATTACAAGCGATATGATAATTGAAATTGTGGTTATTAACTCCATATTATTAATTTATATATATTAGTTTTTAATGTTTTTCTAGCAAAAAAAAACCGCAATTAAATTAACAGGTCCCAAGTATTATTAAACTTCGATTACACATGATTTGAGCGTATGATTATGACCTAGATGGCGTAAAGCAAAATGGCCTATATCTTGATATTGCTCGTGATATTGAAGCGTTAAGTTTAAAATAGTGACAACCCGAATTTAATTGCGGCAAATTCTTAGTTATATAGCTCTTATAAGAACGATATTATTTATTAAAGAAATCAGTTAGTAAATTATCCAATTCGTGAATGGACTGCTCCAGGCCAACATCTTGGTGCTGTGCTTGCTTCTCCGCTTTTATCATCCCTGTAGCATACTGCAGTACACACATAGACAATAAATCTTGTTTATCACGAACTGCATAATTTTCTTGCAATTCCTTAATTTTTTCATTTATCAATTTCGCAGCGTGACGAATTACTTCCTCCTCCTCCGTGGTAACACGTAATGGGTACACACGATCTGCGATATTTATTTTTATGGAAATTTCTCCCATGATTATCGAGCTTAATAACGTAATAAACTTATTTCCTAACTCTACTTATCTACTTCAATAAGTTTATACATCTGTCTATTTCTCGCACAAAATCGTTAATTTTTTGCTTTGTGTCAAGTATTTTTTCATTTATAGCTTCCTTATCTATATTCGCTTCGTCTAGAGATCGAGCTACTGCCATAGCTTTTGTTTGCTCTTCAAGTTGCTTTATCTTTTCAGTACTTGTCTCGAATGCGACTTGCACTGATTGTAATTCTAACTTTAACAAATCATTTTCCTCTTGCAAAGCTTCACACAACTGAATTAAATTTTTCGTTTTCTCAACGATAATATTCATTTGTGAAGATAATACTGCCATATTTTATTTCGCAATTAAAATTATTTGATTGGAGTTCTATCGCACTACAGCTTTAGTCTCTTTCTCAAAGTTAATAATTAATTTTTGAATAATGCTATCAATTTGTTTATCATTTAGCGTTTTTTCTTCGTCCTGAATCGTAAAACTCAGAGCATAAGACTTTTTGCCTTCTGGCAATTTATCGCCTTTATAAACATCAAATATATTCACTTCCTTTAATAGCTTTTTATCAGTTTTTAAAGCGACAGCTCTCAATTTATCAAAAGTAATTGCTTCATCAACTAACAAGGCTAAATCTCTTCGTACAGCAGGGAATTTTGAGACTTCTTTGAATTTGATTGAATTTTTACGAATAGCCTTCAGCAACAAATCCCAATCAAAATCAGCAAAATAAACTTGTCCGTCTACATCCGCTTTTTTCAGTGCATCAGCATGAACTGCACCTAGTGAAACTAATACTTTTTGGCCTTTCATATAATCCAAACCGTAAGCAAGATTCGCATTTGTCGTTTCTACGATTTGTAAACCTTCTACTTTAAGACGTTTTAAAATGGTATCAACAGCCGATTTCAAATTATAGAAATTCACGTTTTTAGAAACCGTATTCCATTGTTCGGCTTCTTTTTTACCTGCTAATGCTAATGCAAAACGTTGTTTTTCTTCATAGCCATCTTCCTTCAAGTGGTATGTTTTTCCGTATTCGAAAATTTTCAAGTCCGATAATCTTCGTTTTTGGTTGTATTCAATTGCTGTCAAGGCTGAATAAATCATGTTCTGACGCATCGTGTCCAAATCTGAACTCAATGGATTGAATAATTTAACAGCTGTAGCCTCATCATCAGCGTAAGCCGATTTTGTCAAAGAATTAGACAAAATCTCTCTAAAACCATTAGCTATCAATAAGTCTGCTACTTGATTTAATACTGTCTCTTTATCCGGTTTCTCCTGCGTATTCAGCGAAGCTAAAATCTGAGATTTCAATTCAATATTATTGTAACCATAAATACGCAACACTTCTTCAATCACATCCACTTCACGTGTTACATCTACCTTGTATGCAGGCACTTCAACAGAAAGCACACCATCATTTTCCGCAGTCACAACAATTCCTAAAGCCAAGATAATTTCTTTAATCTGCTCTGCAGGAATATCTTTACCAATCAATCGCTGGACATTGCGGTAGCTAACCTCAAATCTGAAAGGTTCAACTGGGTTTGGATAAATATCAGTAACAGAAGATGATATTACACCTCCAGCAATATCTTGAATCAATAATGCAGCACGCTTAAGCGCAAACACTGTAATATTTGGATCCGTACCTCTTTCGAAGCGGAATGAAGAATCCGTTTTTAAATTATGTCGTTTTGAAGTTTTACGTACAGATACAGGATTGAAATATGCTGACTCTAAAAAGATATCTGTAGTTGATTCGGTAACGCCTGAATATTCGCCACCGAAAACTCCTGCGATACACATTGGTTTCTCCGCATCAGCAATAACTAAATCATCAGCAGACAATGTACGATCACTACCATCCAAAGTCTTGAATGCTTCACCCTCAGATGCTTTACGCACAACGACTTTGTTACCAGCAATCTTAGCCGCATCAAATGCATGCAAAGGTTGACCTAAATCATGTAAAATATAATTCGTGATATCAACGATATTATTGATCGAACGAATACCAATAGCACTTAACTTCTCTTTTAACCAATCTGGTGATTCCGCGACTTTAACTCCAGAAATATTCACTCCAGAATATCTTGGAGCATCTTCACTTTCTACTGATACAACTGTACCTTGAGCAGATTGCTCAGTGAAAGCTTCAACATTTGGTAGCGTATAATTCGTACGGAAATACGCAGCCAAATCACGCGCTACACCTAAGTGCGAAGCCGCGTCTGCGCGGTTTGGTGTCAAGCCAATTTCAAAGCGGTAATCGTCTTTTATTTCGTAAAAATCCTTTACTAATGTTCCTACTTGCGCATCAGCAGGCAACTCGACAATACCAGCATGAGATGTACCTAAGCCAATTTCATCTTCGCCGCAAAGCATGCCTTCAGAAACTTCACCACGGATTTTTGACTTCGTGATTTTGAATGGCTCACCTGATGTTGGATGACAAACAGATCCTACAGTTGCAACAATTACTTTCAAACCCGCTCGGCAATTTGGCGCACCACACACAATATCCAATGGTGTACCAGTACCTACGTCAACCTTGGTAATACGTAATTTATCTGCATTTGGATGTTGCTCAGCGCTCAACACTTCCCCTACTACCAAACCTTCAAGACCGCCTGGTATAGATTCTACTTTCTCCACTGCTTCCACTTCTAAACCAATATCGGTCAATATCAATGAAAGCTCATCAGGTGTTTTATCTATATTTAAGTAATTCTTAAGCCAATTGTAAGAAATATTCATCTTTTAATTTTTTTGAGTTACAAAGATAGGTTTTTGCATAGCAGAATACAACAAAATATGTTTATGCACGCCTTATTAAAATGAAAAAACTAGATCAAAATCAGATAAAATAAGAAAAGACAAATCCGGGCGAATCTGTCTTTATCTACATTTATACAATATATTATTTTGTGGGTTCGGTTTTTCCTTTTACATACTCACGAGCTAAATGAGAAAGTTCAGCTACCACATCTTTATATTGCGGATTTTCAACCAAATTAATCAGTTCATGCGGATCATGTACAGCATCTGTAAGAAATGCTCCCGCACCATTACCATAAAATTCGGCATATCGCCAACGTTCTGTTCGTACAACTACTCCTGTAATTCCTTTGCTATGCTCGTTCCAAACTGTATAGGCTGGTCTTTCCCACGGTGCATTTGGATTTTGCAATAATGGATTTAAACTTACACCGTCTAATCCAGATGGCATCGGAAGACCACAGGCTTCGACCAGCGTAGGGTAAATATCAATTAGCTCGACAGTACGAGAAGATGACGTGCCGTTTCCTTTTGCTCTTGGATCATAAATTATAAAAGGAACGCGCGTGCCTTGCTCCCACAGCGATCCTGCTTTAGACCATTTACCTCTTTCACCCAATTGATAACCATGATCACTCCAAAAAACTATTAGGGTATTTTCTCTTAATCCTTGCTTTTCCAACTCATCTAATAAACGACCAACATTCCAATCCACATAACTAATACATGCTAAATAGGCTTTGATAAAATCTTTTGATTCATCTACAGAGGCCGTGCGATTAATAAACAAATCTGTATTTCTAAGACGTGTGGCGCCTTGAGGAAAACCAATTGGAACAACAGGAAGAGAAGAGAAATTGACAGGAAGTTGAATCTCTTCCTTGACATACAAATCAAAAAACTCCTTAGGTGCTATAAAAGGCGTATGTGGTTTAGAGAATCCAACAGCTAGGAAAAAAGGTTCCTTCTGGTTTTTACTACGTCTAATAAAGTCTAAAGCGCGATCTCCAACTTTGGTATCACCCAAATTTTGTGCTTCCTTGCCATGTAAAGCTCCCCAACGATCTGATCTTACAGACGAGTCAGCCCCCTCTGTTAATTTTGGTGCTGACCTCCAAATATTTGCATAATACTGCGTTGATGACACAGCTGAAGGCGGGTCTGTATTAATTGGTGCATTATGATCCCTAACTTCACCTCCTTCTACCCATGCATCTGTATCGTCAATTCCGCCGTGAAATATTTTCCCCGTACGCCAGGTGACGTACCCTTGTTCTTTGAAATACATCGGTATACTTTTCCAATCGGGAAATGAAGCCCCATACCACTCTCTGTTGCCGTATAATCCTGAGATAGTTGGTTTCCGACCAGTAAGTAATGAAGCCCTAGAAGGTCCACAAAGAGGATATTGGCAATACGCCCTTTCAAACAGCACCCCATCTTTTGCCAACTTATCTAAATTTGGAGTCTTTGCTAATTTGTGACCTAACACTTGCAAGTCGGCACGCATATCATCTGTAGCTATAAAAAGCACGTTCATAGGCTTCTTAGTAGCATTAGCTGATTTTTTCTTTTGCGCAAAAGCATTTGAGAATTGAAAAATCGAAATTAGTAAGATGCTAAGTAAGGCTGTAGATTTCATGGTTAATCATTTAATCACGAAATCTACAGCCTTTTCTATATTTAATTATCCTGCTGTATCCTGCCAAAGCTTTATCTTCATTAGAATTCTATCTGTGTAAAATGCCACTTTCTTAAATCAAATAGAAGCAAGGAATTCGTTGCCACCTCTATACCCACAATAATTTCTATACAAAGCATAGCCATCATACTTCCTATTACACCTGGTAAAGGACCTAAAACTCCGTTTACATCACAATTTGGAACCATCTCAGGATCGGGCGGCTCAGGAAAAACATCTCTCAGATGTTTGCTCCCTCTAAAATTAAATACAGCAACCTGCCCTTCAAAAGCAAAGATACTTCCATAAACAAGTACTTTATCTAAAACAACACAAGTGTCATTAATTAAGTATCTTGTATCAAAATTATCCGAACAATCAAGTACTATATCATAATCTTCCAAAATATCCTCAATGTTATCCGCTGTCAATTTTATATTAAAGCATTCCACTTCAATAGTAGAATTTAAATTCTTTATGAATTCAAAAGAACTATCGACTTTATATTTTCCAATACTAGATTCTTTATGGATAATTTGACGGTTTAAGTTATGCCATTCGACCAAATCAAAATCAACAATTCCTAATTTTCCAACTCCAGCAGCCGCTAAATATGGAAGCACAACACTACCCAAGCCTCCCGCACCTATGACCAAAACTTTAGCAGTTAATAGGGCGCGTTGCCCTCCGACACCAACTTCTTCTATAAAAATCTGTCGGCTATAACGATTAAATTTATCATCAGACTTTATCATAACACACTTTCCCAATCTTTGAACAAAGGTTCATACCCAGCATCTAAGATAACTGACTTGACATCAGCTACAGATCGCTCATCCGAAATTTCAAATTGTTCTAAAGATTGTGGATCTACAACATAACCACCAGGATTAGTTTTGGAAGCTGCGCTCATGCTTGTCACGCCATATCGAATAATATTGTTGCGAAAAACTTCGCTTTCGCGCGTAGAAATAGACAATTCCAAATCAGGATTCCAAATTCTATAAGCACAAATGAGTTGGAAAAGCTCTCGATCCGAAATTTCATAATTCGGATGAATCACCCCTTCCGCAGGTCTTAATCGTGGAAATGAAACAGCATATTTAGTTTTCCAATATTTCTTTTGCAAATAATCCAGATGCAAAGCATTGAAAAAGCTATCTACTCGCCAATCTTCTAAGCCAAGCAAGACACCCAAACCCATTTTATGCATTTCACTTCGACCTAACCGATCAGGCGTCTCTGCTCGGTAATCAAAGTTGGATTTCTTTCCTTTTGGATGGTACTGTTTGTACACTTCTTTGTGATAGGTCTCTTGGTAAACCAATATCGAATGAACGCCTGCGTCCGTCAATAGCCGATATTCATCTTCTTCCAAAGGCTGTACTTCCATTGAAATATTAGAAAATAATGGTTTAAGTAATTTTACCGCATTCAAAAAAAATTCGATCCCGACAGTATGGTTTGCTTCCCCACTTACCAACAACACATGATCGATCCCGCGTGTTTTAAGTTCTGCAGCTTCCAAAAGCAATTCCATATTGGTTAAAGTTTTGCGCTTGATCTTATTATCCAAACTAAAACCACAATACGTACAAATGTTTTGACACTCATTACTCAAGTACAATGGCGCAAACAATTGAATAGTCTTTCCAAAACGCTGTCGGGTCAATAATTGAGATTGCGTAGCCATTTGAGTTAAAAAGTCAGCTGCTACAGGCGATAACAAGATCATAAAATCCTGTAAGGTCTTCTTCCTTTTAGCCAATACAGTTTGGACATCCTGTGCAGAAACCTTATTGATCTGGGACTTCACAACATCCCAATCATACTTGGCAAAATGAGCTAAAAATGTTTCCAGCATAATTTTTTAAAATAAAAAAGTATCCAACGGGCTTGAAGCTTCTGCATACTGATGCACTTGAGGCACACCGCACTCAAAAGCTCTTCTACCCGCAATTGTTGCTTCTTTAAATGCTAAAGCCATTTCGACAGGATTACTTGCTACCGCAATTGCCGTATTCACCAAAACCGCATCTGCCCCTAATTCCATCGCCTTAGCTGCGTCTGAAGGCGCACCCAACCCCGCATCTACAACAACAGGAACTTGACTTTGCTCAATGATAATTTCTAAAAAATCTATTGTTCGCAATCCTTTATTACTTCCAATAGGCGCTGCTAACGGCATCACTGCGGCAGTACCTACTTCTTCTAATCGTTTGCAGAGAACAGGGTCCGCATGAATGTAAGGCAACACCACAAATCCACTTTTAATTAGTTTTTCTGCTGCTAGCAATGTTTCAATCGGGTCAGGCATCAGATAACGCGGATCAGGATGGATTTCGAGTTTCACCCAATTAGTTTCCATCGCATCGCGTCCCATCTCAGCCAACACTATTGCTTCTTCAGCAGTCCTTGCTCCCGAAGTATTGGGTAACAAATCTACTTTTGTCTGTTGGAGATAATGAATAATATTTTCTTGATTATTCTGCTTTAAATCAACCCTTCGTAATGCGACAGTAACCAAATTAGATCCTGAAATCTCGATAGCTTGCTGCATTTCTGTTAAATTTCCAAACTTTCCAGTTCCGAGAAATAACCTGGAATCAAATATTTTATCTGCTATTTTGAGTTCGTTTTTCATAATAAAGCTTCAATTTTAGACACCTCTAGTGGATTTTCTGTAATATACTTCGACAACGCTACACCATAGACGCCAACATGTTGTAATGCTGCAATATCTTCTAAGGAGATACCGCCAATAGCGATGATGGGTGGAAAAGATTTCAATTTATGTAGATGATCAAAAATTTGTTGATAGCCCGCTAAACCTAAAATCGGACTTAATTTTTCTTTGGTTGATGTAAATCTAAATGGCCCTAATCCGATATAATCACAACCTTCTTCCATTCTCAAATAAATATCATCTAGCGTGTTAGCAGTTCTTCCATAAATTTTTCCTTCACCTAATATTTGCTTTGCCTCTACTACTTTCATATCTGCTAGTCCCAGATGTACACCATCTGCATTGACAGATTTCGCAATATCCACGTGGTCATTGATTATGAGTTTAGCTTTATGTGACATGCACCAAACCTTTACCAGACGCGCTAGATCAAAAATTTCTTCTTTAGATGCATTTTTCCAGCGTAGCTGAACCCATTTCACGCCATTATTCAATGCCGTGATGATGTTGTTCGCTTGCTCATCCCAAGTGTTTCCCTGAGAGATGTATTGTAGTTTGCTTATCTTATTCATAATGGTATCCTAATAATGTTTGATTAGAATTTAAAAACCTATTTATATAACTCTTCGCCAATTTGCACGCTGATTCTAAGTCATTTCCTAAAGACAAATAGCCTGTTATCGCGCTAGCTAACACACATCCTGAACCATGCTTTTGTGGCAATTTTTCTTGACCTTGCTGTATTTCAATGATTTGATTTTTATAAAATAAAATATCTACACCTAGCCTTTCTTTGCTGTGTCCAGCCTTTTGAAGTACTGCCAATCCACCTACAGAATCAATTAAACCAAAAGAGATTAAAATGTTATATTCCAATATATTTGGAGTTACAAGACACACTTTAGGTAATACAATTTTCAATTTCACCAAATTGTCCATTTCAAACAAATTATAACCTGTAGTACTTCCTAAAACTGTATCCCAAATAATCTTACATTGCGGATTAATAGATAGCAATTCATCAACTATTTGACAAAGCATATCTGAGTTTTTCACCACACCAATTTTCACATACTCGATAGGGTAAACTTGCATGAGCCTCTGAATAGCTTCAAGTATAATTTCCGTTTCAAACCAATTCAAGGCAATAAATTCATTTTCGGTCTGTATTGTATTGCACGTCAAAACAGCCAAACCAAAAACTTTTAATTGTTCCAAGGTCTTGATATCGGCTAATACGCCTGCACCTGCCGAAGGATCAAAACCGCCTATACACAGCACATACGGTCTTACTTCTTGCATGACTTAAATGTTTCTAAAGGATTTTGGGATTGCCAAATCGCACCCAATAATGCTACTCCATCAGCACCTTTCGCTAATACTTCGTGCATATTTTGAGGAGTTATTCCCCCTAGTCCAATGAGTTTGGTGCTATAGTTTGTCCTAAATTTTAATTGTTTTGAAACAGAACTATCCACCCCATAACCAATTTTTGAAACACTTGGAAAAATAGGACTTAAAAAAGCGGAATCCCAAAAAAAACCTAAAGTATTAAATTCGTCTATACCATGAACCGAAGTAGAAAAGAATGAGTTATGCTTAGGTTTTGACAAGATCCCATTTCTTTCTTTTTCACTGTAATGGAAATGAGTCAAGCCAAAGTCAGCAGCTACATGAGGTCTGTCGTGCAAAACAAGTTTAGAATAATATGCGCTATCAATTTGTTTCAAATAGTCAATCACCGAACTATCATCTATAGAAGATTTACGAACATGAAAACGCTCTAACCCCTCCTCAAATAGTCTATTCACCCAAAGAGTCTCATTTGGCAAATTCTGCTCTGGACTAATAACAACTATCATAAATAAATTTCCTTGCCGTTTGCTATAAACTCTTCTGACTTTTCCAACATTCCATCTTCCACAGAATCACGAATCTCTTGCGTGATTTTCATCGAACAGAATTTCGGACCACACATCGAACAGAAGTGTGCGACTTTAGCAGCATCAGCAGGCAAAGTTTCATCGTGGAATTCGCGTGCTGTATCTGGATCTAATGACAAATTAAATTGATCTTCCCAACGAAATTCAAAACGCGCTTTGCTCAATGCATTGTCTCTATACTGTGCTCCAGGATGGCCTTTGGCCAAATCCGCAGCATGCGCCGCTAACTTGTATGTAATTACGCCATCCTTGACATCTTTTTTGTTTGGTAAGCCCAAATGCTCTTTTGGCGTCACATAACACAACATCGCACAACCGTACCAACCAATCATTGCCGCACCAATTGCTGAAGTGATATGATCATAACCCGGTGCAATATCCGTGGTCAATGGCCCTAGAGTATAGAATGGAGCTTCTTCGCATTCTTGCAATTGCTTTTCCATATTCTCTTTGATCAAATGCATTGGAACATGCCCAGGACCTTCGATCATTACTTGCACATCGTGCTTCCACGCGATTTTTGTCAACTCACCCAACGTTTCCAATTCTGCAAACTGAGCTGCATCATTTGCATCCGCAATCGCCCCTGGACGCAACCCATCTCCCAATGAAAAAGCAACATCGTATTGCTTCATAATTTCGCAGATATCTTCAAAGTGTGTGTAAAGGAAATTCTCTTTATGATGAAACAAACACCATTTTGCCATAATTGAACCACCACGTGATACAATTCCCGTTACACGATTTGCTGTCAAATGGATATAGCGCAACAAAACACCCGCATGTATGGTAAAATAGGAAACACCTTGCTCCGCTTGTTCGATCAAGGTGTCACGAAAAATTTCCCATGTCAAATCTTCGGCAACACCATTGACTTTTTCTAAAGCTTGATAAATAGGCACTGTACCAATCGGAACAGGAGAATTACGAATAATCCATTCACGGGTTTCGTGGATATTTTTTCCAGTAGACAAATCCATTATGGTATCCGCCCCCCAACGGCAAGCCCAAACCGCTTTTTCCACTTCTTCTTCAATACTTGAAGTGACCGCGCTATTTCCAATATTGGCATTGATTTTCACCAAGAAATTACGCCCAATTATCATCGGTTCGCTCTCTGGGTGATTAATATTATTGGGTATAATTGCTCGTCCAGCAGCTATTTCAGCACGCACAAATTCAGGCGTAATTTTACCTTTAGGTGTATTAGCACCAAAACTTTCTCCAGCGTGTTGATGTGCCATTCCTTTAGTAGCGCTTTCCAGTTGACCTAGGCGTTGATTTTCACGAATAGCGATATATTCCATTTCAGGAGTTATGATTCCCTGTTTTGCGTAATACAATTGGGTTACATTTTGACCATCTTTGCTTTTTTTAGGCTTTGCCAAATGCTGAAAACGCAACTCATCAAGTTTCTTGTCTGCCAACCGTTCCTTTCCGTATTCAGAACTAAAGTCTGGCAATATTTCAACATCACCTCTATCCAAAATCCATTGTTCGCGAATGCGTGGAAGTCCCTTGCGCACATCAATTTCTGCATTGATATCCGTATATGGCCCCGACGTATCGTATATGGTTATAGGAGGATTCATCTCCATCACGCCATTTCTTAATTTTGTAGGACTCAATTGAATTTCGCGCATAGCGACTTTTATAGGATGGATATTGCCCGAAATAAATACCTTTCGGGAATTCGGAAAAGGAGTCTTTGTAATTTGATCTTGTCTCATAATTTTGTGTATTTGATATGAATGAATTAACCACCTTGCGTTGCTGTCAAAAGAAGAATGTTGTCGTGGTTTTGAATTTTGGTTTCTGACCATTGGGATTTGGGAATCACACGCTGATTTAAAGCCACAGCGACGCCTTTGATTTGTCCTTTTGTTTTGAACAAAACCAATTCTTCTAAAGAACTAAGTTCTTGGTCGAAAAAATAAATTTGATGATTGATTGTAAGTTCCATTCCTGTTTTTGTTTTAAAATAAAACTTTAGGAATGGCTACGACATTGCGATTGCAAATACACGAAGACATCTCACTTTTCCCTACGCTAGTATGATCTAGATCAGGTTATGAGGGTAAAATCTCAGCCTACAAAATTGTAGACACCCCTAAAGTTGATACGAACTTAAGTATTAAAGTGTTACTTTCCAATAATATTTTTAATTTTAGTTTTTAAAATCTTCATAAACCTATAAAAAAACATCATGTTAAAAACTTTTATTGTTAGCATTTTAGTATTAATTCTTAATACCAATAGCTTTGGACAGTCTACTGAAAAGTTAAATTCAAAATTCGGTGGTGTACAAATCGGCGTGATTACTTATTCATACCGATCTATGCCACAAGATTTGGAGAGTTTGATCCAACAAATAAAAAATAGCGGAATTAGTGCGGTTGAATTAATGGGCGATCCTGTAGAAATTTATTTAGGACGACCAAGCGATCCTGAGAGTATCAAAAAATGGCGATCGAGTATCTCGATGAATGAATTCAAGAAAGTAAAAAAGAAATTGAATTCAGAAGGCATAAAAATATACGCTTACAAACCCAATCTGCTCAATAAAAATAGCACGGATGAAGAAGTAGATTTCGCAATGCGATCGGCAAAAGCTTTAGGTGCGAAATCTGTAACAACCGAACTCCGCGTAGGTGATGCAGAACACGCTGAACGATTGGGACGTATTGCTGCGAAGTACAAAATGTATGTAGGCTACCATAACCATTTGCAAGGAAATGATCAAACGTGGGATACAGCTCTCAAGCAGAATAAATTCAATTCGTTGAATTTAGATTGTGGCCATTATATTGCTGCTGGTGGAAATAATACTACGGAATCTTTATTAGCCTTTATTGAAAAAAAACACAAACGAATTTCAAGTCTACACCTTAAAGATCGCAAAAACAAAGAAAACGGGGCAGCGAATTTGAAATGGGGCGAAGGTGACACACCAATAAAGGAGATATTGTTATTGTTGAAAAATAAAAAATACAGCATCCCTGTGACGATAGAATTGGAATACAAAATCCCAGCGGGCTCTGATGCTGTGCAAGAAGTCAAAGTCTGTATGGAATTTGCAAAACATATATTACAATAAACGAAGAAGTCAGTTGCTAGCAACTGACTTCTTCGTTTATTAAAAATTGGTATAATCCCAATTGCCTCGATATGGACGCATACGCATATTATTAGCAAAGGAATTATCAAATATTTCCTGTTTAGGATCCCATTTAAGAGGCTTTTGTAATTCATAAGCTATATTTGCTGCATTACAAATAGAAGCTGTTCGGTGTCCCACTTCCACAGATGCCACGGGCAAAGAACGATTTTTAATCGACTTCACCCAATCCGCATAGTGATCATCCGAGAAGTGTACACGCTTATCACTTGACTTAAACTTCAAATCTTTTAATTTCGGATTGTCGAAACGTAAAAATGATCTTGAAACTTCCACCTTACCTTCTGTTCCTATAAATTGTATGGCATTTGTTTCTCCCCAATTCTTGTGATAAACCGTTGGACCATTTGCATATTTGTAATATAAGCCCGACGAAGCACTAGGCAAAGTTGGTGGCACAAACTCAATTGGTCCTGAATCGTCCATATCCAAAGCCCATTGAATAATATCGAACATATGCGCACCCCAATCAGAAATGTAACCTCCACCAAAATCCCTATACCAGCGCCAGCCAGCCCATTGAGGTGATCCCAATGGTGGTGCTAAATCTGGGTGATACCCTCTGAACAGCGATGGCCCTACCCACATATCCCAATCTAAATATTCAGGCACTGGAAGCGTTGGCAAATCGCATTGTTTGACAGCTTCTCCCACATGAACATTAATTGTATTTATGTCGCCAATATAACCATTTCGAATTAGTTCTACTGCTTGTCTAAAATTGTATTGCGAACGCTGCATACTTCCTGTTTGTAGTACGCGTTTGTATTTATTTACAGCATTGCACATTGCGCGCCCCTCATCAATGGTCAACGCCAACGGCTTTTCGCAATAAACATCTTTGCCTTGCTTGGCTGCATCGATGACATGCAACGCATGCCAGTGATCCGGCGAAGCCACTACCACAGCATCAATGTCTTTACGTTCTAACAACTCTCTATAATCCCTATATCCAGCAACTTCTTTATTGCTTTTTTTAGCGTTTACTCGATTCGCTTGTCCAATAAAATGAGCTAACTTCTGACTATCTACATCTGCAGCAGCCAATACCATTGTTTCAGGTAATTGTCCCAATCCATTTAGAAGAGTGCCAACCTGTTTTCCTACACCTATATAGCCTAAGTTTATGCGATCACTAGGTGCTAAAAAATTTGAGCCGCCTAACACATGTCGTGGAACAATAGAAATTCCAGCAAATGCAAGCGCAGTATTTTTAATAAAATCTTTTCTGTTCATGTTTTAAATTGGGTTAGATTTATTTAAATGAATTCACGTAGGAAGTAAATCAGATAGTAGCATAATATAGTGTATCTAATTGCTGAATAATCGGTTAAATCCCAAATGATAGATGTCGTTCTATCAAATTTAAATGTTTTAGCGGAGCAATACAACAACAATAAGTAGATATTTAAAAAGATGTCTTTATAGTGGAAATGTTTAAAAACACCTATTTACCAACAAATCTACTTTCATGCAAATCATTGTAAAATTATGCGTATTTTTGTGTTTTAATTTGAAGAACGTTCAAAACTAACATACAATAATGATCCATTTCTTTGAGAACCCATCGAACATCGTTTATGCTGTTCAAAGTGTTAACTCTTTATCACAAGAAGACATTACAAAACTAAACTGGCTATTCGGCAACGCCAAAAAACTTGACGAACAAACCCTTAACAATTTCTATGTAGGCCCTAGAGCAGCGATGATTACGCCTTGGAGTACCAATGCGGTAGAAATCACGCAAAACATGGGTATTCAAGGTTTGATTCGCATTGAGGAGTTTCAGCCTGTAGCAGCAGATTTTTCTGATTTCGATCCAATGATCTCGCAAAAATATGCTGCCCTGACACAAGAAATGTATACCATCAATATCGAACCAGAACCTATTTTGGAAATCGACGATATTGACGCCTATAATAAAGCAGAAGGGTTAGCTTTAAACCCTGAAGAAGTAGAATACTTAAATAATTTAGCGACTAAATTAGGTCGTAAATTAACGGATTCTGAAGTATTCGCTTTCTCTCAAGCAAACTCTGAGCACTGTCGTCACAAAATCTTTAACGGTACTTTTATCATTGATGGCGAAGAACAACCTACTTCTTTATTCAAATTAATTAAGAAAACATCTGAAACAAATCCTAACGATATTGTTTCGGCATATAAAGACAACGTAGCTTTCGTAAAAGGTCCGCGCGTAACGCAATTTGCACCTAAATCTGCAGACAAACCGGATTTCTACGAAGAAAAAGAATTTGACTCGGTTCTTTCTGTAAAAGCAGAAACCCACAACTTCCCTACTACGGTAGAGCCATTCTCTGGTGCTGCTACTGGTTCGGGTGGTGAGATTCGTGACCGCCTAGCTGGTGGTCAAGGTGCATTGCCTTTGGCTGGTACAGCGATTTATATGACAGCTTACTCACGTTTGTTGCAAGACAAACCTTGGGAAAAAGCGGTACAAGAACGTGAATGGTTATACCAAACACCAATGGATATCTTAATCAAAGCGTCTAATGGTGCTTCTGATTTCGGTAATAAATTCGGTCAACCATTAATCACAGGTTCTGTTTTAACTTTTGAACACGAAGAAGAAGGTCGCAAATTAGGTTACGATAAAGTAATCATGCAAGCTGGTGGTGTGGGTTATGGTAAATTAGATCAAGCTAAGAAACATACACCTCAAACTGGTGATAAAATCGTGATATTAGGTGGTGAAAACTACCGAATTGGTATGGGTGGAGCTGCAGTTTCATCGGCTGATACAGGTGCTTTCGGTTCGGGTATCGAGTTAAACGCGATCCAACGTTCTAACCCAGAAATGCAAAAACGTGCTGCTAATGCGGTTCGTGGTATGGTAGAATCAGACAACAATCCTATCGTTTCTATCCATGATCATGGTGCTGGTGGTCACTTAAACTGTTTATCAGAATTAGTAGAAGATACAGGTGGTTTGATCGATTTAGATGCATTACCTGTAGGTGATCCAACCCTTTCTGCTAAAGAAATCATCGGTAACGAGTCACAAGAGCGTATGGGCTTAGTGATTGCGGAAAAAGATATCGAAACGTTGAAACGTGTTGCGGATCGTGAGCGTGCACCGATGTATACTGTGGGTGACGTAACAGGCGATCACCGTTTTACGTTCCAATCGAAAACAACTGGTGCAAAACCAATGGATTATGCCTTAGAAGATTTCTTCGGTTCATCTCCAAAAACGTATATGAAAGACAACACTGTCGTGAGAAATTACGCAGATGTGGAATATAATGTTGCTGACGTTCCTACTTACTTAAACAATGTATTACAATTAGAAGCTGTTGCAGCTAAAGATTGGTTGACGAATAAAGTTGACCGTTGTGTAGGTGGTCGTGTAGCGAAACAACAATGTGCTGGTCCATTACAATTACCATTGAACAATGTGGGTGTGATGGCATTAGACTTTAAAGGTAAAGAAGGTATCGCGACAACTGTAGGTCATTCTCCAGTAGCTGCTATCGTAGATCCTGCTGCGGGTAGCCGTACAGCGATTGCAGAGTCTTTATCTAACTTGGTATTCGCACCTATCAAAAATGGTTTAGCTGGTGTTTCTTTATCGGCAAACTGGATGTGGGCTTGTAACAACGAAGGTGAAGATGCTCGTTTGTACAAAGCAGTAAAAGCTTGTTCGGATTTCGCGATTGAATTAGGTATCAATATCCCAACGGGTAAAGATTCTTTATCAATGAAACAAAAGTATCCGAATGGCGAAAATGTAATCGCTCCAGGTACTTTGATCATCTCTGCTGCGGGTAACTGTACAGATATTACTAAAGTAGTAGAGCCAGTTTTATCTAAAAATGCAGGTTCTATCTATTATATCAATTTATCGAAAGATAGTTTCAAATTAGGAGGTTCTTCATTTGCTCAAATCTTGAATAAGATTGGTAAAGAAGTACCAACTATCCAAGATGCTGCTTACTTCAAAACAGCGTTTAACACGATCCAAGATTTAATCCAAGCAGGTCAAATTGAAGCAGGTCATGACGTTGGTTCTGGTGGTTTAGTGACGACTTTATTAGAAATGACTTTTGCAGATGTCAACTTAGCCGCTAACTATAATTTATCTGGTTTAGGAGAAGCAGATACCGTGAAAGCATTATTCAATGAGAACATTGCGGTTGTATTACAAGCAAAAGATGATGCAACTTTCGAAGCAGCATTAACAAAAGCGGGTATCGAAGCAGTGAAAATCGGTCAAGCGATTGAAGGAACAGAAGTTTCTATTAAAAATAACGCAGATACGTTCACATTCAACGTAACTGAAACGCGTGACACTTGGTACAAAACATCATTCTTATTGGATCAAAAACAATCTAAGAATGGTATGGCACAAGAGCGTTACAACAACTATAAAAATCAGCCGTTAGCGTTTACACTCCCTGCTCAATTTGACGGTAAACTTCGACAAGCTCAGTCTGACAATGTCACTTTGAGCCCTGTCGAAAAGCCTAAAGCGGCTATCATACGTGAGAAAGGTTCGAATTCAGAGCGTGAGATGGCAAATGCGATGTATTTAGCTGGATTTGATGTGAAAGATGTACACATGACAGATTTAATTTCGGGTCGTGAGACATTGGAAGATATTCAATTCGTAGGTGCAGTGGGTGGTTTCTCTAACTCAGATGTATTAGGTTCGGCTAAAGGTTGGGCAGGTGCATTCAAATACAACGAGAAAGCGCGTACAGCATTAGAAAACTTCTTCGCTCGTCCAGATACGATGTCTGTAGGTATTTGTAACGGTTGTCAATTGTGGATGGAATTGGATTTAATCAATCCTGATCATGAAGTTCACGGAAAAATGACACACAATACTTCGGGTAAACACGAATCTAACTTCGTATCGGTGAAAGTTCAAGACAACAACTCGATCATGTTAAAAACATTAGCTGGTTCGACTTTAGGTGTTTGGATTTCACACGGTGAAGGTAAATTCAAGTTGCCATACGCTGAAGAAAAATACAATATCGTAGCGAAATATGCTTACGAACAATATCCACACAATCCAAACGGTTCGGACTTCAATACAGCGATGCTATGTGATACTACTGGTCGTCACTTGGTAACAATGCCGCATATTGAACGTTCTATCTTCCAATGGAACTGGGCGAACTACCCTGCTGGTCGTCAAGACGAAGTAACACCTTGGTTAGAAGCATTTATCAACGCTAAAGAGTGGTGTGTGAGTAATAAAAAATAAGTTGGACAAATCGTAATATTTGGAATCCTCCTGCGCTAAGAAGTGTAGGAGGATTTTTTTTGATATATTTGATTCATGCCACCATTAAAAATTATAAACGTCGATTCTAATACACCTGAAGGAATCGTTCATTTTAAAGAATGGTCTACTAAGACGTTTCCAATTGGAACTATACTCTATTTTAATTTTTATAGAAAAGAAAATTTAACTGAAGACAAGATTTTATCTGGTATTGAAAAAAGACTAAGTAAAATCTTTAATGCCAAAAACTACAGAAAAATCCATGATATAAGGGAAGATGTATTTGTAAGCCTCTTTAAATTAGAAGTAGATATTAACGCTGCAAGTCTTATGATTGATTTTTGGCGATATTTTTATGCTGTCAGCTTTTTTGAACCTATTAATGCTTTATCCTTTGATGAATTTAAAGAATATGAATTATCTAATCCAATATTTGATAATGAATATGGTAAAAAATGGCTTTGGCACAAATTGGCCAAAAGGGTCTATATAAAAAACATAGGTGGTCAAGAATTGCTTATTTCTTCCTATGCATTTATTACCGAATAAATCAATTTTATAACTTATTATGTTTATGTTTTTTTATATTTGGTTTTAAACTATCTTTAAAATTCAACATATAAATCAATAAAAATTATGGTATTAGAAGTAGTAAAACTAACAGTTAAAGAAGGACAACAAGAAAACTTTGAACGTGATTATAAAATTGCTGCACAATATATTTCTGCGAGTAAAGGCTATATCAAACATTCCTTACACAAAAGTCTAGAAGTAAGTAATGAATACATTCAATTCGTGGAATGGGAAAATTTAGAAGATCATACTGTAACATTTTTCCAATCAGAATTGTTCCAAGAGTGGGCAAAACTGTTGCATGATTACTACGACCCAATGCCTACTGTAGAACATTATGATACATCTAATATTCTTGGATAGAAACAAGACTGCTGATAAATCACCGTTATTCTGTAAAAAATTAATTTGTTATCTTTGTAAAGGTCTTCCTATAAGGTAAGACAATGTAAATTTTAATGTAAAATACGTTATCAATCAACCTAATAATTGATTATAACATTATCCAAAAGAAGATGTATACAAAAGAAAAAGCTGTAGTAAATAGTTTTATTGTAGATCACACTATACTAAAACAAGGTATATATGCCAAAGCTTCAAAAACAAATGAATCGAATGTAAACGCTTATACAACATACGACATTCGTATGATTCGTCCGAATTCTCCTGAAAGAATGCTTTCTCCAGAAGTAATGCATACATTGGAGCATTGTTTTGCAACAGAAATTCGTACAATTTTAGGTGACGAAGTTATCTATGTAGGTCCTATGGGATGTTGCACAGGCTTTTATGTAGTATTAGCAGGAACAAGCAGAACTCCTCAAGACATTCAAACGTTGATGAAAGAAGTTTTGGAAATTATTTTGGAGGAAGGATACGAAGTTCCTTTCCAAAATCCAATTAGCTGTGGAAATTACACTTTTATGGACTTCGAAAATACGTTAAAAGCTTGTCAAAACTATTTAAACTTGATTAACTCTGGAGAGTTAGAATTCGAATACCCCTATATCAAAGAGGCATAAATGACACTTAATAAGAATATTAAAACTGTCATTTTAGTAGCTAATAAAAACGAACTGGATTTCGATATAATAGATGATTCGATTGCTATTTATGAAATTGGTGTTGGAAAAGTTAATGCAGTAATTTCTTTGTCCAAATTGTATCTAAGAATGAAAGAATTGGAGATTAAGCCAATTTTAATAAATGTAGGTACGGTGGGTTCGGTCAAGTATCCAATTGAGCACGTAATATATCCAACCTATTTTGCGCAAGGCGATGCCTATACGGAAGGTTTCTTTTTAGAAAACACTAAATTCTTAATTGGTAATGGAAAAATTGAATCGGTAGGTTTAGAGGATTTTGATTATAGCAAAGCCTTACTCACTTCCGATCGATTTATTAATACGACTACAGCGTTTTACCAAGATATAAAAGATTTAAACGCAGAAGCTTTCGATATGGAAGCCTATGCTTTAGCAGACTTTTGTTACCAACATCAGTTGCCTCTATACATGATAAAGATTGTATCGGACAATTGTGATGGCACAGTCAAAGATTGGGAAAATATTCTAAGTAAGATTTCTGGGAAATTGGGACAAATCGTTTCAGATTATTTAGAAAACATAAACTTATATACAACAATAGCTTCTAAAATTTAGAAGCTATTGTTGTATATAGTGATTTTAACTTTCTAAACTCCCAAAAAGTCTTTTTCTAAAGCTAATGGTTCGATGTAAGTACCATTTTTGTAAACACGCATATTTCCGCCAGAGATTTCATCAATTAAGATAATTTCATTTGTTACAGCATCACGACCAAATTCTAATTTGATATCGTATAATTCTAATTCTTTAGCAGCTAATTCAGATTTGATAATATCACAAATTTGTTGTGTCAAACCTTTTAAAGTTTGATATTCCTCTTGTGTTAAAATACCCAACATTTCCAAGGCATCTGCTGAAATAGTAGGGTCTCCTCTTTCGTCATCTTTGATTGTCACCTCTACAAAACGATCAAGAGGTTGACCCGATTCGCAATAAGCCCCATATCTTCTCAAGAAACTACCTACAGCCCTGTAGCGACAAATAACTTCCAAGCCCTTGCCAAATACATTTGCACGCTTAACTACCATCTCAACGGCGTCGATATCAGCAGATATAAAATGTGTAGGAATTCCTAATGAATTTAGTTTCTCATAGAAGTATTTTGTCATTTTCAAGCCAGACTTACCTGCACCTTCGATGGTTAATCCAACTGTGTTAGCACCTGGATCAAATACACCATTCTCACCTGTTACATCATCTTTGAATTTTAACAACACTTGGTCATTATACAAGCTATACACATCTTTTGTTTTTCCTTTGTAGACTAATTGCATTATCTAAATGTTTTGTTAGCGATTGAACGCTTTATTTTTAAAAACTAAACTACAAATATAAATTACTCTATTATATATTCTATGCCCTAAGCCGCTAAATGTTAAATATTTTCTAAAGTTTTTGAAATTAATAATTTATTACTTACTTTGTATATCAAAGTACTTTCATTTAAAAATAAACACAAAACATTATACATATGATCTTGAACAAAAGAAGAACAATAATCCTTTCGGTGATCGGATTTATATTATTATTGCCATTAATTGGCATGCAGTTTTCGAGCGAGGTAAACTGGACAGGGTCTGATTTTATAATTGCGGGTATACTCCTTGCAATAGTTGGCTTAAGTATAGAATTGGTATTTAAATTAGCTTCAACAAAGAATCAAAGATTAGTATTTTTGGCAGTTGTACTAATTCTTGGTTTTCTTATATGGGCTGAGATGGCTGTAGGAATATTTGGCTCTCCAATAGCTGGTAGTTAGATTTTTAAATTCACTAAAACTTAATCCTTCTATCTTAAATGTATGGGAGGATTTTTTGTTTTTTAGTAAAAATACGACAAACTGCGTATTTAACCATAAAGAAACTTATCTCAAATTTGTATAGCAATTATTAATTGATATAAACCAAAGGTATTTATAAAAAATCAAAAACTAACAAATATGAGAACAACATTACAATTTATGACCTATGCTTTAGTAGCTACTTTTTTCGCTTTTACAGCTTGTAAAAAAGATGATGCAGAAGGCGGAAATTCAAGTGCAGGTGAAGGCGTTGTCAAAGCCAAAGTAGATGGCAATTGGGTTACAACGAAATCAATAACTGGCGCAGCTAACTTGGTAACACGCGTAGGAACATTAACACTTCAAGGGAATTCCGCAGGAACAAACAGCAAAGCTTTTGTCTTTGTGATTAATGGTTTTGAAGGCAAAGGGGTTTATTCTATTGGCGGCTCAAACAATATTGCAGTTTCTGGGAGCTATACGGAAACGACTGTAAACCTAAGCAACCCGATGAAGTCGCAAGTAAAAATTTGGCAAGCACCCTATACAGGAGGTAACGAAGTGGGCAAAGTTACTGTAGCTGAGGTGACAGATACACACGTAACAGGTACATTCGAGTTCAAAGCAAAAAATAATTCAGACAATACTATAAAACAAATTTCTGAGGGATCATTCAATTTAAAATTGAAAAAATCTTAGTCTAAATTTATTGAAAAGTTTCCCACAAATGTCTAATCACTATAGGATTAGACATTTGTATTTTGGCGCAAATAGTGAAATAGAGTCATTTATAGTAATTAATATCCACGAATCATATTCCGAAATAAACTATTTTCGGAAACAAATGTTCTTTTCATATTCCATTACATTAGACTATGAAAAAGAATAATACAGAGCACAGCAAAAATTCGTCAGAAAAAGATCCGTATAAGAACGAAAACTTTGCTAAGAATAAAGAAGAAAACACCAAGGTAGAAAGCGATACAAGCAAACGTCCTGAAAACGACAAAAGCCCTCTTCCCCCCAATCCAAACAAAGTTGATAATCATGAAGACTAACAAGTGAATTCTTAAGATTGTCGCGTAATGTTATTCAGCCCACTCCCACACGCTGTGGTACTGATCCAATGACGTCACATAATCCAGCATGCCCTTGTAGAAATCATGTTGCCCCACAGTACCACTATCACCTATGAGAATCAGTTTCTTTTTTGCTCGCGTCATTGCAACATTCATTCGTCGAATATCCGACAAGAAACCGATTTGTTGGTTCGAATTGCTTCTTGTTAAACTGATGTAAATAATATCCTTCTCTTGCCCTTGAAAACTATCAATCGTATGGATTTGTAAAAAAGAATGAAAAGATTGAAGATAGTCATCGGCATAGATTAGCTCCTTCAAAATATGTGACTGTTGTCGATACGGTGCGATAATGCCAATTTTAGGAAAGTCTTCTGTACTGTATTCTTTAGAAAGTGTAGCAATGTATTCCTTCAAATGCCGTAAAAGAAATAATGCTTCATCTTTATTTGAAATCGCATTTTCTTCTATTAACTCCTCATACCCTGCACCAGCCGTATCAATAAATACAAATGGCTTAGAATCATTATGCAAACTCCAATTTTCCACTGTCGGAGCAGCCCTCAATTTTCCTTCGTACAACACCTGCGAAGTATAATGCATGATTTGAGCATTCATCCTGTACTGTACATCCAATAATGAAACAGCAGAAGGAAAACGTGTCACAAGTTTTTCGAATAAGGTATTATACAACCCCTCGTGCGACTTTGTGGAAGACTTTACAGTTGGAGGAAGTTGACAATGGTCACCCGCCATGATAAGTCTATTGGCTTTCAAAATCGGAATCCAACATGCAGCTTCAAGAGATTGAGCAGCCTCATCGATTATTACAGTTTCGTATTGTCTAGCTCGGATATTTGGATGATTTGAACCTACCAATGTAGCTGTTATGACTTCGACATTATCCAATACATCATCGATTATGTAATCTTGTATTTTATCAATTTCTCTACGAATTTTACGCGCCTCATCAAAAAGAGCTTTCCGTTGTTCGCGCTCTGATTTACCAAAACTACGTTTGTACTTATGCGCCATATCGGTATAAGCACGTGCTTGCTTCTCTAGATTTTTGCGTTCTTTATTCGCAGCATGGCTATCCATTTTAGCGTCAAGTGTCAGCTTTTGCAAATGTTCGGAAACACGAACTGGATTACCCATACGCAGCACATTTATTCCTTTTTCAACTAATCTCTCACTCAACAAATCAACTGCCGTATTACTAGGAGCTACAACCAAAATTTGCTTTTTTTCAGCTTTCAATAAAGCATGAATGCCCGCAATCAACGTCGTGGTCTTTCCTGTCCCCGGAGGGCCATGAAGGAGTACCAAAGGCTTCTGACTCAACATCTGATTGATTGCCGCATTTTGACTTTCATTCAAATCTTGGTTACTATAAAAGTGATCCGCAATGGTAACATCAAAACCATCTTTTCCCTGCACCAATAGCTGTACGAGATTGGAATATTTAACATCCATCAATTGCTGCTTTGCCTCCTTGAGGGCATCAAACATCTCGCGGTACGAATGCTCATCAAACAATAGATCCACACCCAATTTACCACGACGCGTCCAATCGGGTAATTCATCCACCCGAACAGATATGCGCATCGTATCTCTACTCACATAATTGATAATGCCCTCGAGACGATCTTCCGAAGGATCATGATTGGAGAATAAAGCTACGGGCATCCCAAAACGGAATTTATGTCCTTCTTCTAAAAAATTAGTTCTTTGGATGGTAATCGTAAGGTAGTCACCTCTACCTATTTCACTACCTGATAAAACAATTGGAAACCAACTTACACCTTGTACTCTGCGTTCTTGCAAACAACTGCGCAACAACAAATTTTCATGTAATGTAAAATCAACCTGTTTTTCTGTTTCCAAAAGAGCAATCTGCTCATCAAAATAGTTCATGATGCAAAGAAACGGAGTTTTAGTGGAATAAACGAGATAACGTTTATCAAGCATAAGAATATTCATTATTTCATTTTATCACAATTCTAAAATTGTATTTTTGTCTGCAATGCAAAAAGCTCTTATTATAATTATTGGCGCAGGTCCTGCGGGATTAATGGCTGCTCAGCGACTTGCTGAAGCAGGAAAAGAAGTGCATATTTATGAGCAAAATAAAGCTGCCGCACGTAAATTCCTAGTTGCAGGGCATGGGGGATTTAACTTAACTCACAGCGAACCAATAGCCGAATTTGTATGCAAGTATGATAAGCAAGAATTGCGACCTATCATTACATCCTTCGATAATGAACAAACAGTAGTATGGTTGAGAGAATTAGGTATTGAAACCTATGTCGGTAGTTCGGGCAAAATATTTCCAATAAAGTCAATAAAACCAATTCAAGTGCTGCAAGCTTGGTTGGACAGATTGCAACAGTTAGGCGTGCAAATTCATTACGCGCATAAGTTTTTGGATTTTGTAGATAGCAAAGTTATTTTGGACAATAATGGAACTCACGTGGAGAAGGCGTTTTCAAGACTAATTCTTGCACTGGGTGGTGGCTCATGGTCGAAAACAGGCTCTGATGCCAAATGGATTCCCGTCTTAGCCAAAAAAGGAATAGTAATAAATCCATTAGCTGCAGCAAACTCGGGATATAATACCTCAGCAGACTATGCAGAACTTGAAGGACAAGTCCTTAAAAATATAGAAGTTCGATTTGGAGATATACGCAAAAAAGGAGAAATCGTATTTACAAATTACGGAATAGAAGGAAGTCCTATTTATTACATGAATAGATTTACACGCCCTCACTCCTTTCCACTGACCATACATATTGATTTAAAACCGAATTATTCAGAAGAATCAATTACACAATTCTTCAAAACTTCACCTAAGACGAGTGAAGTTTTGAAGAACAAACTCAAATTTAATAAGGCAATCCTAACTTTACTCAAGAGGTTAAATAAAGAAACCTATACCAATCCAAATCTTTTGGCGAATGCAATCAAAGCATATCCCATTCAAGTAGAAAGTTATAGACCGATAGACGAAGTGATCTCTACTGCAGGAGGTGTGCACTTTGATGAATTAAATCAAGAATTAGCCCTTGCGAAATACCCGAATGTATACTGTATTGGTGAGATGTTGGATTGGGAAGCGCCTACAGGGGGCTACCTGTTGCAAGCTTGCTTTAGCATGGGGAATTATTGTGCAGAACAAATTCTTAAATTAAAAACATAAAAATCATGTATCCGTATCACAACAAAATAAAACAGCGTATTCAGAATGGTGAGTTGGTGAAATATGAATATGTAGACAAGTACAAACAAATTCAACCGGCATTGCTTCTCTATTTTAGAACTGAACCCTATATACGTCCGATACGTGAGCATAGGTTTGATGAGTACGAAAAGTTATTTGCTGAGTTAGGCTTGAAGGATTAAGATACTTTGCTGCACCAATTCATTGGTCATCAAATCCGCACATATAGCTACGAAATTATCCGTAAAAAATATAGCAATATCTTCTTCCGTTAATTGAGTTATGCAAGATATACCTTCTATTGAAAGTAAAAAACCTAAAAAATATAATCTGAGCAATTTCATATGTGTGCTGTTTGTTTATAAGACGTAATCAGCACACATAAGGTTGCATAGTCGTGTGAAAAAATATTTTAATTATAAAATTGCTTCAGCACCGGCAGCAGCTACAGCATGATCATCTTCTACTGTGCTTCCACTCACACCGATAGCACCGATTATTTCCCCAGCAGCATTTTTGATTAATACCCCTCCTGGAAACGTAATCAATCCGCCGTTGGAATGCTCAATATTATAAAGAGAGCCACCTGGTTGTGATAAGGAACCAATCACGCCCGTATCCATATTGAAATAACGTGCTGTTCTTGCCTTTTTTTGCGAAATATCTATTGAACCTAACCAAGCATCATCCATTTTGTTAAAAGCCACTAAATTCGTTCCGCTATCTACGATAGCAATATTCATTTTTACACCCAAATATTCTGATTTTTTGATAGCGGCATCAATGATTTGACGCGCTTGTGCTAGTGTTATATTACTCATAATATGATTTGTTTATATTTGATTATATTGTACATTAAAGTTCAGAAATTAGGACTCTTCATAATATAACTACAGCGTCAATTTCTATAACAATCGTGACACACTAACCTATTGAAATGAAACATTATATTGATTTATTATCCATACTCACCCCAAAACATTTAAGGCAGGGTTTTGAAAACCGAATGCAATTTCAGTGTGGTGATTTTGAAATCAATATTTTTGAGACATTTCAGTCTTCAACAAAGGTGCAAATACAATACGATGGGCTTTCCATTTCATCTATGATACGTGGACAAAAGATTGTCAATTCAGCGCAGCTGGAAGACTTCACTTTTGAAGCAGGAACAACCTTAATTTTGCCAGAAGGACAGACCATATTTGCTGACTTTCCTGAAGCAGACATGCACAATCCTGTCCAATGTGCTACGATATTAATTCCAAGCGACAAACTAAACCAGCAACTCGAGTCACTCAAGCTATTATACCCTGACAAGGAATGGAATTTGAACTACACACATTTTCATTTTAATAACAACTCAGATTTGGCGAGAGCCTTCAATGAATTGTTACAACTTACCAAAGTACCCAAACAAAATCATACATTGAATGATTTGCTGTTAAAATCCTTTTTGGTACGCATCATCAATGCGCAGTACGAATATATTGACGAAATGAATTTTCTGCAAGTCAATGACCAACTCTATAAAGTCAAGCAATACATTAAGGAAAATCTTTCGGAGCCTATTGCTATAGATGCATTGACAGAAATAGGAAATTGTAGTAAGCGCACATTATTTCGGTTTTTCGAGACCTATTGTAGACGTACACCTGGGGAGTTTATTTTACACGAACGAATGGCTTTAGCCCGCAATCTTTTGTTGCATCCAGATTATAATATTTCATCTGTAGCATTTGCATCAGGATTTACCTCACTCAGTTATTTTACGAAACAGTTTAGAATACATAATAACTGCACGCCGAGAGAATTTATAAAGAAATTCAGAGCATAAGTTCGGGCTCTGAATTTCTTTTGACAGCAGTTAATGCTTGATAATATGCGGAATAAATCGGCTTTTGTCTGTAGTAATAGGCATATCCGATTCGCGGAATGAGATACCGCAAGATTCTTGACCGATAACCCAACTTCCTATAATAGAAAAGCCCGTTTCTTCACGGTGCAAGGTTGCTAGCTCTTGATAAATGAATCCCTCTTCCCCATACTCGCCTTCTGTATCATATATCATTTGATTATCGTAGAACATCTCTACATTTGCCCCTTCACGTGAAAGAATAGGTTTGCGCACATAATGTTTCAGATACGAAGGTTTTTCAAAATATGAAGCCAACAAATACGGATGATTAGGAAACAATTCCCACAATACCGGAAGTATAGCCTTATTAGACAGCAACATCTTCCACGAAGGCTCGATCCATTGCGCTTCATTAATATCATTGGCGATGTTATACCCAAAATCCTCGCGCACCATCCATTCCCAAGGATATAATTTGAATATAGATGTTATCTCATCGCCTTCTAAATCTACAAATGCACGTCCATCCCAACCTATATCATCGATGTATATAAGTTTGGTCTGAATACCTGCTTGAATGGCTGTATCACGCAGATATTCGACATTCGTCAAATCTTCTAATGTTTCCTTTGCACAAGAAAAAAGCAATATTTCCCCCTTAAGATGTGGTTGAAGATCTTTCCAACTCGCAATAAGTTGCTCGTGAATACTGTTAAACTGATCGGTCAATTCAGGGAAATAATGATTCTTCCAATACCATTGCACAATACCTGTTTCGAATAAAGATGTTGGCGTATCCGCATTGAATTCTAACATTTTGATCTCATTATGCGCGGTATCAAATGCAAAGTCAAATCGCCCATAAATCGACGGTTCATCATTCTCCCAACTGCGCTCAACATGATGAATCATGTATGCAGGAATATGAAATTTGCTGTACAACTTATTATGAATAATATATTCCACAGCTTGCAAACACATATCCCACAACTCAGTAGTTGCCTTGTAAATAAGGTCAGCATCCTTCGCACGAATCTCGTAGTAATAATCATCTACCCAATAGGGCACGCCACCTAAAGTGTGGTAACCATAGCCTATTGATTCCAATCGTGATTCCCAATTTGGATCAATACGTAATTTCTTAATTTGCATTATGAACCAGCAGAAGATCTAGGTGTAGATGAAACGGCACTTTTACCAAAGCCACCACGTTGCGCATTCACAGCAGCAGCTTTTGCCGCATTTGTTCCTGCCACAGATTGCGGATGTAGGCTATTATTCGCGTAGCCCAACATACCGCCCATGTGACGGAACGCCATAAACCACAGCAACGATGAGCCCATTCCCATACCACCACCATTGCCTTGATTATAGTTGTTAGTGACCTCCGTATATTGCGCCGTAGAATCCGCACGCATAAAAACACGTTGCTTATCCGAATTCGCTTGATTTGCGTTTGGTTGTGCACACGAAGCCAATACCGACGTTATTAATACCAATTGAATATTTCTAGTTGTATTTTTTCTCATTATTGTACTGTTACAAAAATTGGAACTTTACTCAACGTGCTTGCTGAATCCACGGCACCCCATGTTTTTGGTGCAACTTCGGTTTTGATCGTATCCGATTTGGAAGCCACTTGCTCCCCGTTATACCAAATGTGTTGTGTCGTGATATGCAGCACAGTATTACCTTGTGTTACAGTTTTTAAAGTTACCTCTCTAGCTGATTTCTTGTCCAATTGTTCTAATGGTTTTTCTTCAGAGGATGAATTAGCACATGAAGCAAAACCAACTAGCGTGATTAGTAAAAATAAATATTTCATAAAATGTATAGTCTATCACAAATATAACATCTTAAGCTGTATTACTATAGCCAATCTTGTATTATTAAAGTAATTAAGACAATGTGATTATGTAGAAATGTATAAGTTAGCAATAATAAAAAAAGAGTAGAGTTTCGAGGATTAATAAAACTCCTTCTTAAAACTCTCTAATACAGATTAATAATAGAGTTGATACTTCTAATGAAGAAAAATTTACTTTCAACTGTCTAATTGCGCGATAAGATAAAGTACGGCATGATTCGACACTAACATTCATCATTGATGAAATTTCTTCATAACTAAAATCCATATAATATTTTAGAAACAAGACTTCACATTGCCTCTTAGGAAGTTTTTCTAAGTATTTTTTTAGTCTTTGAGTATTTATTTCTTGAGACTCCTGCTCTATCCACTCGAATTCAGGGCTTGCAATCTGAACTAAATTATCTTGAATATCTTCATCAGAAAACTTTGAAAATTCCTTTTTAATTTTTAATAATCGTCTTCGAAGTGAAGAAAACAAATAAAACCTCACTTCAACTTGTTGAGCTATCCTTGGATTGTTGTATAAACTAACAAATAAATCATGAATACAATCTAAAACGACCTCTTTGTCTGAATGAAATTTAACACCAAAAGTGTAAAGGTCATCAATATACTCATTGTATACGATTTCAAAAGCCTTTGCATCTCCTTGTAAAAATTCTGTCCAGGTCATTTCTTAGTAATTTAAAAAAACTTAAAAGACTTAGTAGGTTATTATATATACAAACTGGTTATCAATTAATGTCTTTTATAGGCACTTCACTTCAAATATAATATATTTTATTGATTGATTTTCACAAAAAAAGGAGCAATTCTGCTCCTTTTTAAAAATTGTATCAACAAATTTAGTATTGAAATACTGCTATAACAGGTAAATGATCTGATGCATATTGTCCATTCATAGCAACTCCTGATAAAAGTGTAAAATCTTTTTGAGCAGCTTTATTATAAACAACAAAGTCAATTGCCTTATTAGGACTGTTTACAGGAATTGTAAATGGACATGGTCCTTTGCAAGAAAAATTAAATTCTTTCTTTAATTCGATCATTTCTGGTGATTCAGGTGTTGCGTTATAATCACCACCAATAAATAATGGTTTGTTTAATTGTTTACTGTATTCATTTAAAAATTTAGCTTGCTCTACTCTACTTGCAGCCAAATCAAAATGTGTAGATCCAAATTCAATAGTTTTTCCATCTGGAAGTTCAATAGTAGCAAAAGCAACGCTTCTTTTCTCACCAGCAACTGGCATAGGTAGATCGAACCTACGTTTATTACTCATTGGATATTTACTTAGAATAGCATTACCATACTCCCCATTTCTATAATCTATTGACTTCGAAAAATAATATTCCATACCAAGTAATTCTGCCAATGCCTTAACTTGGTCAATATTATTGGATCTCTCAGTATTGACATCAACCTCTTGAAGTGCAATAATTTCAGCACCGCTCTTTTTAATCACTGCTGCAATATTTGATAAATTAATAACATCAGGATTAGAAGGAGCTCCATGATGTATATTATATGTCAATAACGTCAACTTATTACTTTTAACTGGAGCTGGACTATCACTTGAACTACTACAACAAGTAATCAGAAGTAAAGTAATAGCACTTAAATTTGTTATAATACTTTTTATCATTAGAATTTATTATTGAGGTAATTTAATTTTAAGTTCAGCTACTGAAGGGAAAAAATTATTTGGTGATTCGGGAACTTTAAATGGTTCTTGATTTTTCGAGATAATAATTTTTCCTGCAGGATCTTTGAATGTGATGTAATCTGTGGTTTGAGTCAAAGTAGCTTTAGGTGAGTTGAAAGCACATCCTGTAGTAGGACAAGCAAACAAGAAATCACCAGCTAGATAATTCAAAGCATCACCTGGAGATACTTGCTGTTCATTGAAATTACCCACAAGTATTAATGGGTCGGTTATTTCTTGAATTTCTCGTAAGATATCTATAATTTGAGGTCTACGATCATCTGCAATAGTTTCTAGTTCTGTACCCGCAAAATAAATCTCTACTCCTTCTTCAATTTCGATTTTTATCATGGCTAACATACGCTGTTCACCTCCTGTTCCCTTAGTTAAATCTAATCCAAATGTTTCTTTTATAGGAAACTTTGATAAAACAGCATTGCCAAATAATCCATTTTGATAACTACGTCCCTTCATATATACATTCATATCTAACTCATCAGCTATTACTTGGGGTCTATCAATTGAATTAGCTCTTGTTGTTTTGCTATCACATTGTCTTAAAAATAATAAATCAGGATTATAAGCTTTTATAACTTCAACCATTTTAGGAAAATTCGCTGCTGTACTCGCTAGATTCATATTTATCGACATGACCTTCAAAGTTTTTGCAGGCCCTTTATACTCATCATCTAATGTTGGGTACTCTGGAAGTTCACTCCAGTCTCCTGGATCATATGATTTTTGACATGAATTTAGATTAAATCCTATGGCAAAAGCTACTAATAATATAATTATCTTTTTCATGTGATTAATAGTTTGGATTTTGAACCATGTTTTCATTTGGAATTAACTCAACTTCTGGAATTGGCCATAGATATTCTCTATCGCGGCTATACTTACGAGTTTGTACACGAGTTATTTCACCAGTAGTAGGGTTAATCGCTCCATATACTTGTCCATTCATAACTTCTTCATCGATTCCCCATCTACGTATATCATGATATCTCCCCCCTTCAAAAGCTAATTCGGCTTGTCTTTCTCTACGAATTAATTCTCTCATCTTAGATTGAGAATTATAAACATCAGTATTCACAACTGGCATTGCAGCTCTATCTCGCACATCATTAATAGCTGCCAATACAGATGCATCATTCCATTGATTAAGTTCTATCATAGCTTCTGCATATGTTAAAAGCATTTCAGCATATCTAATAATCATAAAATCTAATGTACCTGTTTTACCTTGTTGATCTCTAGGGTCTATATATTTCTTAATCCAAAATCCAGTAGCAGTAGACTTAGTTAAACCAATTTTATCTGCAGGGTTATAAAAAGGATCAAGAATATACTTACCTTGAAAATTTTCATTTGGCACGAATACCGAAGCAGAAAGTCTAGGATCCCTATTATTTTGATAATTTGGATTCTTCTTGTATATAGCAACAGAATCAGCACCTAATTCATAGATTGTTTTACCTTGTTTCGTTTCAAAATTATCAACAACTGTATTTGTTGGAGATAGGTATGTCTCACCACCGATTCCATATGGAGCAAATGAGGTCCATGCATTACTACATCCGTTTTCTTTAAAAAAGATTCTCTCATCATTTAATTCACCTGTGTATCCAAACAACTCACTAAAACTATTAGCTTTATTTGTATTATTTTTCCATAATTTGTAGACTTTAGAATCTATGATTTTTTTAGAAGCTAATTTAGCCAGCTCATAATCCTTTTTAAACATTCCTAAACGTGCAAGTAGAGCCCAACATGTGCCACTAGTAACACGATGTCTGTCAGCATTTGTATATGTACTTGGCAATAATTCAGCACAGACCTTTAATTCGTCTACAATAAATGAATAAACTTCATCAATAGATGTACGAGGCTGTTTATTTTCTTCTACTTTAAGTGATTTTGTCAATAGCGGAATATCCCCAAAAACCATCATCAATTCCATGTGATAATATGCTCGTAGAGCACGAGCTTCTAGAATCATTCTCTCTTTTAGAGATGCATCCATGAAGACTTTATCCACATTCTCTAAGAACCTATTTGCTCTTCTGATACAGGTATAATCATCTGCCCACAATGATTGAGCGACCCCCCATCTACTTGTTGCTAAGCCTCTTGTGAAATCATCATAAGCTCCTTTGAAATCACCTCTATGAACAGCTTCATCTGTCAAACCACTATAATACATAATATTACGACCAGATGACCCTCCTGGAATACCTGCATAGACTTGAGCTATTGCATTATATGCATCAGTTTCAGTATTCCACCATTGTTCATCAGACACACCATTAGGACTATCAATGGTTAAAAAATTATCGCAGGACACCTGCATTATGCTTAAGGCTAAAATTGCGCCTAGTATAGTTTTTTTGAATCTATATTTTGTTTTCATAACCTAGTCATTAAAAATTAGCTGTAACCCCCATTGTAAATGTTCTCATAATACCATAAGTCCAAGAACCACCCTGAGACTCTGGATCTGCTTGCTTGATACCAGTAAATAGTAATGGGTTTTGTGCATTTAAATAAATTCTAGAATTTTTTATTCCATACTTATTTAGGAAGTCATTGTTTAATCTATAGCCTAGCTGTATGAACTTAACACGCATGTATTGCGCATTGAATAACCAAAAATCACTCCTCAATACATTTGTAGCTGGATTGGCTAAGATTCTAGGATATATTGCATCTTGATTATTGTCTCTCCATGAGTTTGACGCTCTATAGGTAGTTGGTACACCGCCGGATGCACTCATATTTATTGGATGCCATAAATATCCACTTGATTTACCTCCTAGATTTGCAGAATAATCATGCTTACCAGTACCTTGTAATAAGAACTCTAAATCAAGTCTTTTGTAGTTGAAACTAAAATTAGCAAAGTAATTAATACGAGGTGTTGGGTCTCCAATTACTTGTTGATCATTCTCATCAATGATGCCATCGTCATTTAAGTCAACATATTTGATATCACCAGGGCCTTGTCCTGCGACAATTGGTACTTTTGCATTTATTTTATTCTCTTCGAAGTCTGAATATTGTAATATTCCATTCGATACGTATCCATAGTAACTCTTGATACTATGACCAACTTCATTAATCTCAATACCACTTAAATATGGACCTCCGAAAAGATTAGTAATTTCATTTTTGTTATACGTAAATCCTGGACGGAATGAGAATGAAAAGTCTTTACTAATATCTTGATTATAGTTTAATGAAAGTTCAAAACCTTTGTTATATACTTCACCAGAATTAAGTGGAGCCGATCCTAATGAACCAGATGGAGCTACAGTAGGTTGTAAAATAACATCTTTAGTACGTTTATCGTAGTAGTCAAATGTTAATCCTAATTTATTATTCAAAATAGATAGATCAAGACCTAAATCTAAGATGTGAACTTTTTCCCAGGTGATATCTGGATTTCCCCATACGTTTTCAGTACCATTAGTAGTATTGATAAGGTTTTGATATCTATATAAGCCTATATTTTCATTACCCAATAAACCATAGGATGCTCTAACTTTTAAATTCGAAATAGCATCTACATTAAAAAAATTCTCATTGTGAACGTTCCAACCTAATGCCATTGAAGGAAAATATCCCCATTTTTGACCAGGACCAAATTTAGAAGAACCATCCGCGCGGAATGATAACTCTGCCAAATATCGATCATCAAATGAATAATTTACTTTAGCATATGCAGAAGCTAGAGCTGACATATTCCAATAACCATTGTTAAATTTCTCCATTGAGAAACCTCCCATTGCATAGATATTATGTTTATATAATGATTTATTATAATCTAACATAGTACTCATAAACAAATAAGTATCTCTAGTTTCAGAATATGCATCTCTCTGTACTGCCCAAGTTTGAACTAGCTGTTTAGTGTAATAATCAAAGAAATAGAAATTATCTCTTTTTTGTTTATATACATCACTATTTAGACGATAACTAAACTGTCCTCTCAAATTCAAGTTATTAGAAATACTCCATTTTGGCTGCAAGTTAATAGTAGCTTGATCATATTGATATCCTAATGTTCCTCCAACTTCAGCATATGCAATTGGATTTACAATATCGGCATATCGTCCATAGATCGTTGGCCAACCTTCTTCTTGAGGATATTTTGGTAATATAGTCGGTGGAAGTCTGTATAAATCATCCAACATACGAATACCACCATTACTCAAAGAGCGGTTAGGGTACATTGTGTTTCTTCTAATACCTAATACATCAAGATTTACTAAGAACTTTTTAGATAATGACACCGTTGTATTTGCTCGAATATTAAATCTATCCATTTGATTTAATGGTAACATACCTTTTTGATACATATAATTACCTGTTACAGCAAAACGTGCCACATCATTACCTCCACTAATAGACAAAGAGTGTGAAGTTAATGGAGAATATTTATCAATTATTTCATCTACCCAATTAGTATTTGGAAAGTTAATAGGATCTTCACCAGAAGATGTTTTTTGAATTTCTTCTTCAGTATAAAATGGTTGACCACCTGATGCTACCGTTGCATAATTGTACATATGCATATAAGTCGGGGCATCTACAAACTCAGGAATTTGTGTTGGATTTTGTTGCCCATAATACCCATCATATAATATATTGATTTGTCCAGCCTTTCCTCTTTTTGTGGTTACCAAGATTACTCCATTAGCTGCTCTAGCACCATAAATAGCAGCTGCAGCAGCATCCTTTAAT
The DNA here is from genome assembly GCF_009829085.1 of Sphingobacterium bovisgrunnientis. Lineage (GTDB taxonomy): Bacteria > Bacteroidota > Bacteroidia > Sphingobacteriales > Sphingobacteriaceae > Sphingobacterium > Sphingobacterium bovisgrunnientis. The sequence goes on along the minus strand of NZ_WUQY01000031.1, from coordinate 2,480 downwards.
ATCGTCACACTCTCCACTGTAACAGGGTCAATATGATTCATATCCATAGGAACACCGTCAACCAATATTAGTGGATCAGCATTATTCAATGTTGAAATACCTCTAATCTTAATGGTAGCAGCATCACCACCAGGGAGACCAGACCCCTGTTGAACATTCAATCCAGTCACACCTCCTTGAAGTGATTGAGATAAATTTGTGATAGCCTTTCCTTCAATATTTGATGCGACATTAAGGCTAGCGACAGAACTAGCAATATGTTTTTTCTGCATTTCAGTCATACCCACAACTACCACTTCTTCTACATCCGCAACATCATCTTGTAATGAAACAGTCAAATTGTTTTCATCTTTTGTGACAAGTACTTCTTTTGTATGATGACCGACTGTAGTAAACGATAGATATGAACCTTTTGTAACTACAACAGTATAGTAGCCACCGCTACCAGTGACACCGACTGTATTCCCACCTTTTATAGAAATATTTACGCCTTCTAAAGCTAATGGAGGTTCGTTAGTATTAAAAACCCTACCTTTTACAGTAATCGATTCCTGAATACTCTTGCTCTCAACCTCTACTTTCACTTTCTCACTTTTTCTATCATTTAATGGTATAATTGTTATTTGTCCATTAAAGGTCTTATAGTCTAATGAATGTTTAGGAAGTTCTTTATTTAATAAGTCAGTCAATTTAATATCTTTTATATCAAGTGAGACCTTCTTATTAGCAATAAGATTTTCTGTGAATAATAAAGCAACATCAGTTTGCTTTTGCAATTCTTCCAATAGAGTTTTTAAAGGAACATTTTTGAGTCTTACACTAACACGTTGAGTGTATCCCATTGTGGATATTGACGTTAAAAGTCCAATTATTAAAACTGTTGATATCTTCATAATATATTTAATTCGAGACAATTTATGCTCTTCAAACAAAATACTTTGTCTGATGTATCTTAATTTCATATTTTAGATGCAATTTTAAATTATGTAAGTGATTTAATATTAAATGATTGAAGAGGAGTGCCAGCTCCTCTTCTTATTTTGGTTATAATTGGTTTATTTTTTTGTTATATAGACCTCCTTCTCTTTTAAATTTATATTATAGTTGTTTAATTCATAAATACTATTTAAGGATGTGACCACATCAACATCAACATTCAATCTTCCTGAATAGTTGATATTCATAGCCATTATTTCCTTTTCAGCATATATATTAACATTATATATACGTTCCATTTTTTTAAGAATATCTCCTAAAGCTGTATTTTTAAGAGATAATTGTTTTTTAGTCCACAAGATTTCAATATCTTCTTTTCTAGATGATTTAAAAAGTTTATTTGTTAATGTATTAATTGAGATGTTTTCGCCAGGATTCATCTTAAAAGAATTATACTTATGTTCATTACTAGACAACTTCACTTCACCAGTTAATAATTCAACTGCAAATAAATTTTCATCCTCATAAGAAGTGGTATTAAACGATGTACCTAAAACTTCGATATCATTAGATTTTGTATGCACAATAAATCTATGTCCAGTTTGTTTGACATTGAAAAATCCTTCTCCATTTAGGTATACTTCTCTATCCTTACCATTTATTTCGTTATTAAATGTTAAATACGATCCTGAATTAAGCCAAACAGTTGATCCATCAGGTAAATTAAAATCAAGTCGCTTTCCATAAGGTACATATATGGTTACATATTTATTTTTACCTGTAGTGAAAGATGAATCTACTTGAATAGTAGATTCGTTTATTTTAAGCTGTGAAAGTATATCGCCTTTTAAATGGTTAGAAACTATCTTAACAGTATCAGATTTGTTAATGATTTTTTGACTTAAATTTGCATATTCTTTAATATCCAACGCCCCATCAACTTTAATATTTTTTGTAAACAATAAAAGTCCAATGACTAATATTGCAGCGATACCACTTATTTTCCAAAAAAGAGCTCTAATTTGAGTCTGTTTTCCATGTTTAATAATATTTCTATAAAGACTCTCTTTCTCAAGATTTGTCAATATATGATTTTCATTAATTTCAAAAACTTCTTTCAAGCTTTTTTTTCGTTTTATCATAATTTAGGTCACTTATATACAAAGAGCTAAAATTTCAAATGCATAGACGTTTTATTTAAAAATATTTAAAAACACTAATATCTATTAGAATTATAAGTTGTAATCACATTATTAATCATATAAAAGATTGTCTTTTTATTCTCTAATTTATACCAAAACCTATCAAATAGCTAGCACACAAGTGATTTTCACTTTTTAGATATGTATTACATTACGTTTTAAGTAGAAATATATCTTCCAATACATAGATTTTACCAACTGATGTCAAAATTATCATTACAATTATAAGTATGCATTAATGATAGATTAAAACTATGTTAATAATAACCCGTTGTGCATTTTAAATAATGCTAATTTTTAAATTGTTGATATTCCTGTTGAATATATTTTTGTTGATGTATT
>NZ_WUQY01000268.1 GCF_009829085.1 Sphingobacterium bovisgrunnientis | reverse complement strand
TGAAATGTTGGAGATGGAAACAACTGATTTTTGGTTTTGACACTGTTGAGCCCTACAACCCTATGTTGGGCTGATCATGGACTTAAACTTGGGCCAAAGAGGAGTATTGGACCAAGATTAATTTAAAATAGATGTTGGGAGTAAAATTCGACCCAATAAAAAAATATTGAATTTGTAAGATTAAAAATCGTTTTGAATTCTTATATTAAATGTTTTGCTAGACAACTCGACGGACGTAAAATGAATTCTAAACTTTGACGGGATTGTCGTAGCGACACACTTTAAGTTATAAAGTTTGTAC
>NZ_WUQY01000267.1 GCF_009829085.1 Sphingobacterium bovisgrunnientis | reverse complement strand
AAAAAGGGAGAAGGAATGAGAGGAGAGGAGGTCATTAACATGTATAGACCCATATCTATGTTCAAGATATTAGAATCATAATGCAGAATCTTCAAAATTCTGGGAGGCAACAACATGTGCCAATCCCTCAGTTCAGTGCTTCACATAGTGGTGAAATTTCACAGCAAGAAAGAAGCACCTAATCCATTCTAGTATTGTAAAAAATGAGTTTCTTTTACTTAGATAGACATTAAGATACAAGCAGTAGCTTGACATTTCCAGATGTTGCAATCAAATAGTAACCCAGTTCAGTACTTTCTTATA
>NZ_WUQY01000266.1 GCF_009829085.1 Sphingobacterium bovisgrunnientis | reverse complement strand
ATTTGAGTCAGACAAAGTTATTTTGTCCAAAAGCGGAATGTTTGTCGGAAAAGGGTATGTTTCCGATGGCATGTTCAAACTAAATGTAATGGTTGTTAAGCCAAAAATGAATAAATTGAACTCTTCTGCTTATTTGCTTGAGTCTTCCAATGTGTGGCATGGTAGACTAGGACATGTTAACTATGATTCTTTACGTAGACTAGTTAACTTGAATTGCATACCCGCGTTCCATGTTGATTCGAAACATAAGTGTGAAACTTGTGTTGAAGCAAAATTGACAAGGTCGTCATTCAAATCAATTGAAC
>NZ_WUQY01000265.1 GCF_009829085.1 Sphingobacterium bovisgrunnientis | reverse complement strand
CCTCAATATCAACTCACATTTTTTTAACATTAATTAAGGCCCTTCCAGTGGCCAAGAATGGCCAGCCAAGAATTAGTGAAATATCTTGGTCTTCCTCCATATCTAGCACCACAAAATCAGCGGGGAGAATGAATTTGTCCACCTTTATCAGTACATCTTCTACGATCCCACGTGAGTATTTGATGGATCGGTCCGCTAGTTGCAACGAAATGGTGGTATGTTTCATCTCTCTAAGTCCTAATTTCCTGCAAATAGAAAATGGCATGAGGTTAATGCTAGCACCAAGGTCACATAAAACTTTATTG
>NZ_WUQY01000264.1 GCF_009829085.1 Sphingobacterium bovisgrunnientis | reverse complement strand
AAAAAAATTATCCATTTAATTGACAATTTGCATGAAAAACAAAGCCAAACGAGCACAAAAAAATTTCGATTTTTTTCTTTTTGCCAATCTAAACAAATTTTATCCCCAGTTGTAAAAAAATTATCCCAAAAATTAACAATTTGCATGAAAAACAAAGTCAAACGAATTAGGTAAAAAATTATATCAATCAAACATCTTTGATTACAATTTCCACTAAAACAAATTTCAAGCAATTCAATTCCCTATAATTTATTTTCTTTCCACCCAATTTTCTAACTTTCTATTTGTTTGTTTATTACATGCTCG
>NZ_WUQY01000263.1 GCF_009829085.1 Sphingobacterium bovisgrunnientis | reverse complement strand
TATAAAAGATTTATGGATTCGGCTAGCATAAAATCGTCGAAAAATTTTTAAAGTTAGTTTGTTATCGAAATTTTTGAAATATTAGTTTGGAACGGCGTACTTTGACAAAACGTAACTTTCGCTACGATTGACCGTTTCGCATACCATCAACGTCGTGAAATAATAGACCGTGAGTACTTCAAAATAATATTAAGAATGTAATATTTCGACTTCGTTTGATGTTCTGTAATGAGCTTGACAATGAAGACAAAAATATAAGTAATATATTCAAAAAGACGAGTTATACGTCTTTTTTAACACACGCGT
>NZ_WUQY01000262.1 GCF_009829085.1 Sphingobacterium bovisgrunnientis | reverse complement strand
CTAATTCTTTTTCATATTGTTTTGTGTATTTGTTGTTCTTGAATTTGACACCATCAGAAGTAATAGCAAAGTCTTTTAAACCTAAATCTATTCCACAAAAAGCACCAGTCTTTTCTTTTACTTGATATTGTTCTTCTGATAGTATTGATACAAAATATTTTCCTGTTGGTGTTTTACTCAAAGTACATTTACTAATTTCGCCTTTAACTTCACGATGAACATTAACTTTAATACCTTCTTTGAATTTTGGTGCAAAAAATCTACCACCTTCAAGTTTTGCGAACTGTGGAACTGTGAATGAGTTTTT
>NZ_WUQY01000030.1 GCF_009829085.1 Sphingobacterium bovisgrunnientis | reverse complement strand
TTGTATATCATTACAAATTTGAAAATAGAGAAATCGCAAAATTGAAAATATTTGAGTACATAGAGGGCTTTTATAATGATAAAAGAATACATTCCGCTATAGGTGATTTAACCCCTAATCTAATGGAAAAATACTTAAATCAAAATCGAAGAATGGTAGCTTAAAATTGTCTCCACTTTTTAGTTGCAATTCCACTTCCAACTGTAATGGCGTGTTCGGGACTTGCACCCTAGAGTTATCGCCCATGCCGGGCGCACAACTAAAATACCAGCTAAGTGCTTAGCTGGTATTTTTATACTATATATCTACGAATTAAACACGTTTCAGGAAGATTAAATAGTTTTAGTCCATAGGTTTAGTCAAAAACTCAGGATCTTGCGAAGCCGTCTCGTCAAATTCGCCTTCCCATTTGGACACTACAACAGTAGCCAAACAGTTACCAATCACATTTACTGAAGTTCGTGCCATATCCATTAATTCATCAATACCCAATATCGCAGCAATAACGAATGTCGGCAAACCAAACTGATCTGCAGTAGCAATCAATACGATCAATGATGCACGAGGTACAGCAGCTACACCTTTGGATGTAATCATTAAGGTAAATGCAATCATTAATTGCTGACCAATGCTAAGATCAATTCCTGCCGCTTGTGCAACGAATATTGATGCCAATGAAAGATACAACGATGTTCCATCCAAATTGAAACTATATCCTGTCGGAATTACAAAAGACACAACTTTCCGCGGCACACCAAAACGTTCCATATTTTCCATTGCCTTTGGTAATGCAGCATCCGAACTTGTCGTTGCAAATGCAATTGACACTGGTTCTTTTATAGCTTCAATAAACTTCTTTAGAGGAACCTTCAAGTATAAAGCAATTGGCAATAAAATTAAAAACAAGAAAGCTAACAGCGCGATATACAAACTCATTAACAGCATAAATAAGTTCTTGAGTATGTCTACCCCGAGATGACCTACGGTATAAGCCATCGCTGCTCCAACGCCGATTGGCGCAAAAAGCATGACTAAATTCGTAAACTTAAACATGGCTTCAGAAAGACTTTCGGTAAAATCGACTAAAGGTTTACGCTTTTTTTCCTCCACCATAGCCAATCCAATACCAAATAACACCCCGAAAATTACAATCTGCAAAACCTTGTTTTCATACACAGATTTAACGATGTTCTCTGGAAATGTATCGCGCACAAATGCATTAAATTTATACACCCAATGCACATTTTCACTGATATGTGTCAATGCTTTTTCGTCAGCAGCTGATACCGCGGATGTAGTTGGCAGTTCTTCATGCGGCATATTTGCTACATCTATGCCGACACCTGCTTCTGTGATATTAATAACCGCAAGCCCAATGAAAATCGCACAGGTCGTAGCGCAGAAAAAATACAACATTGATTTCCAAGCCATACGTCCAACTGACTTTAAGTCAGAATGCCCCGCAATACCAAAAACTAATGTTGCAAATAAGATTGGTCCAACAATGGTTTTTACCAACTTAATGAATCCCTGACTAAGGGGCTGCATAGAGATTGCCAAATTGGGAAAATCCAAGCCCACAAATACGCCGAGAACTAGACAGGTCAATATCCAAGTTGTCAGATTTCTCCTTACCAAAGCATTCAATGTCAACACAGCAGCTGAAATCCATCGAACCGCTACCATAACATCTGGAGAAAACGCAACTAGATTAAATTCGTACAATAAGGTGATAATAATGGCAATGGTTATTGTAATCAGCATTACATAACCTACGTTCTTTTTTGACATTTAGTAGAATTTTAATGTTCAACAAAAATATAAAAATACCTAAGTAACACAAACAAAAAAGGCACGATTAGTTAATCGTGCCTTTAAATAAAATCTTTATATACATGCTACTCAGCGTGTAACCAAGCTTTCTTAGCTAATAATTCTTCTTCTGATTCTACCACATCCTCATCCTCTACACAACAATCTACAGGACATACAGCTGCACATTGTGGCTCATCATGGAAACCAACACACTCCGTACATTTGTCAGAAACAATATAGTAAACCTCGTCAGATACAGCATCTTGAGATGCAGAAGCATCAATAGTAACACCGTCTCCGAAGTCAATCACACCATCCAAAGACGTTCCATCTGAAAATTTCCAAGGAACACCAGCATCATATATCGCATTATTTGGACATTCAGGCTCACAAGCCCCACAATTAATGCATTCGTCAGTAATTTTTATCGCCATTTATAACCTCACAATTATAATAAATAAACTAATTTTGTAACGTCAAAAGTAAAAATCGAATTTGAACTTTCATAATAAAAGTATACAAATCTAGTAGGCTTTCTACTTATTTGACAAAACAAAGATAAAGCAAAAAATTATCAGAATTATTCTAAATAACATATTTTGACAAAGAACGATAGAATTAAGGCATTTGAAAAGTTGGGAGAATGGATGCTCCAATTAGATCAAGACACTATTTGGCGCATCGAAAGCATTCAGAATCGTAACCCTTGGTATACAAAAGAAAACGTATTAAAACAGTTTCAAGCATTGGGACAAAATCTTAATACGGATAAACTAGAGGCTTGGACTGCTCCTTATAACGTAACAAATACTTCAAATGTTGTAGGATTAGTATTAGCAGGGAATATTCCGTTGGTTGGTTTTCACGATGTACTTTCTACATTAATTCTAGGTTTTACAGCACAAATTAAACTTTCCTCGGATGATGCAGGCTTAAGTACCCTAGTTTTGAATAAGCTTATGGAAATCGAACCTCGCTTCCAAAATCAAATTCAGATCGTTGAACGTTTGGCGAATTTTGATTTGGTTATTGCGACTGGCTCTAATAATACCGCGCGTTATTTTGAATATTATTTTGGTAAAAAACCTCATATCATTCGCAAAAACAGAAATTCTATTGCGGTATTGACTGGCGAAGAAAATAGTGAACAATTGTCCAAGTTAGGCGATGATATATTTGATTATTTCGGATTAGGTTGTCGTTCGGTTTCCAAAATATTCATCCCGAACGAATACCCTATAGCTACATTCTTCGAAGCAATCGAACAATATAGCCCCATACGAGATCATTACAAATACAACAACAATTACGACTATAATAAATCAATCTATTTAGTTAATGGAGACAAGCATTACGATAATGGATTTTTGTTATTGAAGAAAGATGAAAACATAGCTTCACCTTTGGCGGTAATTTTTTATCAAGAATATGAAAGCCTCTCTGAGGTAGAGGATTACATCAATTCACGTCAAGAAAATATTCAATGCGTGACTTCCATCGCTTCATTAAATATTGAAACTCCCCTATTTTCATTAGGTGGCAGCCAGTGTCCAGCGCTAGATGATTATGCGGACGGTGTCAATACATTACAATTTTTGGCAGATAATCAATAAAAGTTAAATATTAGCGTTTGAGTGATACGCAATTGGTAAAAAATTCTAACTTTGTTATCTATGTATGTGATAAAAGTAAAAGGTGTAGCTAAAATCCCTGATTATGTGCAATTGCGTGATGATGCATTTACTTTATTGGCATATTTCAGAGTTGATAGACCTGACAAATCTTTAGTTAAAATTGGTCTGGAAGACAAAGCTGAAGAAATCATGAAAATTGTTCAAGAGTTACCTTTTGGTCAAATTAAAAAAATTGAACTTTAATATAAATGGCAAGCAATACAGTTATACGTCTTAAAAACGTAGATATATACCAACAAAAACATTTAGTCCTTTCGAATGTCAAATTAGAAATTGGAAATGGTGAATTCCTTTACTTAATCGGTCAATCGGGATCGGGTAAAAGTTCATTATTGAAAATAATTTATGGCGAACTTCATATCGCCGATGGCGAAGGATTGGTGGCAGGTTTTGATTTGAAAAAATTAAAAGAAAATGACGTTCCTTTCTTACGTCGTAAGTTAGGAATCGTATTCCAAGATTTTCACTTATTGAATGACCGTAGCATCGAGAAGAATTTAGAATTTGCTTTGAAAGCAACGGGCTGGACAGACAAAAAATTGATCCAAAACAAGATGATTGATGTTTTGGAAAAAGTAGGTTTACGTTCTAAATTGCATAAGATGCCACACGAACTTTCGGGTGGTGAACAGCAGCGTATCGTAATCGCCAGAGCCTTGTTGAATGACCCTGAGATTATTCTTGCGGATGAGCCTACAGGAAACTTAGACCCTTCTACTTCCGAAGAAATTGTATTATTATTACGTGACATTGCTGCATCGGGCACTGCTGTATTGATGGCGACACACGATTACCAAATCATTCGCAACATGCCATCCCGTATAATAAAAACGGCAGATGGCGCCCTGCACGACAACGTAAGTATATAAATAAACTGACAAAACTAATGTAATCCGACATTTTGGAAGTGTTGACACAGCAAACACTGACAAGGTGTCGGATATTTTTATAATGGCAAAATTATTGGTAAAAGTATTTGAGCTATTCAAATATCTAAAAAATAGTGTGATGATGAACGAAAAAGAGAACATTCAAGACGAGAATTTAGAACAAAACGAAAACAATCAAGAGCAAGAGACGCAGGAAGAAGTTGCTGAATTATCACAAGAAGAGATTCTAACGAATCAATTAGCTGAGACAAATGACAGATTTGCGCGTTTGTTTGCTGAATTTGATAATTATAAAAAGCGTACTTCTAAAGAGCGCGTAGAATTGATTTCAACAGCAGGTGAAAAAGTGATTTCAAAATTATTAACTGTTTTGGATGATTTTGATAGAGCACTGAATGCGATGTCTACAGCGCAAGATGTGGAATCTGTAAAACAAGGTGTTGAATTAGTTAACAGTAAGTTCAGAAAAATCTTGGAAAACGAAGGTTTGAAAGAAATGAATGTAGTTGGTGAAACGTTCGATGCTGATTTTCAAGAAGCAATAACGGCTATTCCTTCCCCATCGGAAGACATGAAAAATAAAGTTATTGATGTGGTGGAAAAAGGTTATACGTTAAATGATAAAGTAATCCGTTTCGCGAAAGTGGTAATCGGACAATAATATAAAATTCGATGTCAAAGAGAGATTATTATGACGTACTTGGTGTCTCACGCCAAGCTGACGCTGCAGAAATAAAATCGGCATACCGTAAGTTAGCCATTAAGTATCACCCGGACAAAAACCCGGATAATGCGGAAGCAGAGGAAAAATTTAAAGAGGCGGCTGAAGCTTACGAAGTATTAAGTAATGCGGATAAAAAAGCGCGTTATGATCAATTCGGTCATGCGGGCAATTCTGCTGGATTTGGCGGTGCTGGTGGTGGCATGAATATGGATGACATATTCAGCCAATTTGGTGATATTTTTGGTGGTGGTAATCCATTCGAAAGTTTCTTTGGCGGAGGTGGTGGCGGATCACGTGGTGGTCGTCGTGTGCAAAAAGGCACGAATCTTCGTATTAAAGTCAAATTGACTTTAGAAGAAATTGCCAAAGGTGTCGAGAAAAAAGTTAAAGTAAATAAGCAAATCGTTTGTAAAACTTGTGATGGCTCTGGTGCGAAAGACAAATCTTCATTCTACACGTGTAAAACATGTAGCGGTGCAGGATCTGTAAGACGCGTAACCAATACAATCTTAGGTCAAATGCAAACAACAAGCACTTGTCCTACTTGTAACGGTGAAGGTGTTGAAATCACAGCAAAATGTACAACTTGTCGTGGTGATGGTTTAGAAAGAGGCGAAGAAACAATTTCTATCAACATCCCTGCTGGTGTGAGCGAAGGTATGCAATTGTCGATGAGTGGCAAAGGTAATGCAGCTCCTCGTGGTGGTATTGCGGGTGACTTGATTATATTAGTTGAAGAAGTGCCTCACGAATCACTGAAACGTGATGGTGTCAACGTGATTTATGATCTATACATCAATTTCGCTGACGCAGCATTAGGTACAAGTGTTGAAGTACCGACTATAGATGGTAAAGCTAAAATTAAAATCGATCCAGGAACACAGGGCGGTAAAATATTACGTCTAAAAGGAAAAGGTATTCCAGAAGTCAATTCTTACCACAAAGGTGATCAATTGATTTATGTAAATATCTGGACACCAAAAGCGGTATCTTCAGAAGAACGTGAGATCTTAGAAAAACTTAAAGGTTCTTCTAATTTCAAGCCACAGCCAGGTAAGAGTGAAAAATCATTCTTCGAAAGAATAAAAGAATACTTCGAGTAAGAATTATATACATGATTCAATCAAAAATCCCTCATAAGCTTGATGCTTTTGAGGGATTTTTATTTTAAAAAAGCTCAAAAAATCTTCAGATAATTCATTCTTAAATCAAATAGTGTTATTTCCCTACATGCAAATGAGACATTAATTTTACATTAAAGCATTGACTTAATAGATGTTAATATTATATTTTTATAAAAACCTATCTTATGAGACATTCACGTAAAGATTTTCTGTACTCTTTGAGTATGTTAGCAGCTGGTGCAGCGATGACAAGCCCTTTAATTGGATTTTCACAATCTAAAAAACTTAAAGTTGTATTGGTCGGAACTGGAATCCGAGGAATAACTTTTTGGGGTAAAAGACTAATTGAGCAATACAAGGATAAATTAGAATTTGTTGGTTTGTCCGATTCGAATCCTGGCCGATTAAAGTATGCTAAATCGTATATGGGTGTAAGTTGCAATACGTATATAGATTTTGACAAAATGTTACTTGATCAGAAACCAGACTTAGTAATTGTGTGTACAAAAGATTCCAATCACGATGAATTCATTGTGAAAGGTTTAGATTTTGGATGTGATGTACTTACCGAAAAACCATTGACTACTGATGAAAAAAAATGCCAAAGAATTATAGATGCAGAAAAGAGATCCAATAAAAAATTGATCGTAGGCTTCAATTACAGATGGGGACCGTATATGACAAAAATAAAGGAACTCATTCAAAATGGCGCTATTGGTGATGTCACATCCGTTGATTTTAATTGGTATCTCAATGTACATCATGGGGCATCCTATTTCCGAAGATGGCATGGATTGATGAATGAAGGAGGCTCATTGTGGGTGCACAAAGCAACACATCACTTCGACTTATTGAACTGGTGGCTGGATTCTGATCCTGAAGAAGTTTTTGCATATGGTTCATTAGAACATTATGGAAAAAACGGACCTTTTAGAGGTACAAATTGTCGATCATGTGCACACAAAACTTCATGTAAATATTATTGGGATATTACGAAGTCCAATCAAGATATGAGATTGTACGTAGATAATGAAAATCATGACGGTTATTTCAGAGACGGATGTGTCTACAGAAATGAGATTGACATATACGATAAAATGTCTGCGCAGATAAAATACGCGAACAATGCTGTAGTGAATTATTCATTGACTACATATTCTCCTTATGAAGGATGGAAAATTGCATTTAATGGTCATAAAGGGCGTATTGAAGCATGGTTGGATATTCCCTTCTTAAAAAATGAGCAATTCAATCAGCAAGATTTGCACGCAAAAGAAATGAACCAAAATTTAGCCGATGATCAAACGTCTGATCCTGTTATATTGTATAAAAATCGGGAAGATTATAGTGTCATAAATGTTATTGCAGAACGAGGAGGACACGGAGGTGGAGACAAACGCATGCATGACTACTTATTCAAAACACCTAATGCTGCAGACCCTTATCGTCATACCGCAGGATTAAAAGACGGTGTAATGTCCATATTAGTAGGAATCGCCGCACGTAAAAGTATTGAACAAAATAAACCAATTAAAATTGGTGACCTCACTAGCATTAAACCATCAAAAGGTTAGATGAACAGAAACAAAAATTACAAATACCTCAAAATAATTTTGGGGTATTTTCTGCAATACTCCCTCTCATTCCAAATTTTACATTCTTACCCATATTTTATTAAAAAAGGCTACTCTTATTCCTTACTTTTTCATTTCTTGCCGTTCAATAACCAATTGAAAAACATAAACTTATTTCTATGAAAAAATCAAATTATTTATTTGGTTTGCTTGTACTTTTTACCGCTTGTTTGTTGTCAGCATGTGGTTCTAATACGAGTACAACTGAGCCCGTAGTCAAAACGACACATGGTATCGTAAAAGGAACTTATCAAGACACAGTCTTTGCATTTAAGGGAATTCCTTATGCCAAAGCAGAACGTTTTCAAACACCCCAAGATCCAGAGAAATGGAATGACACATTAGCATGTGAAAATTTTGGACCTGTGGCTAAACAAATTGTTGCTTGGATTCCAGATTCTACAATGGATGAAAAGAATTTATTCAGTGTAAATGTGTGGACGCAAGGTCTTAAAGACAAGAAAAAAAGACCGGTAATGGTATGGTTGCACGGTGGCGGATTTTTCGTCGGAAGTAGTAATGACCCAATGACCTATGGTGAGGCAATGGCAAAAAAAGGTGATATCGTATTTGTATCAGTAAACCACCGTCTTAATATTTTAGGATTTTTGGACTTATCTGCTGCTGACAACAAATACGCACATTCTGCAAATGCGGGAATGTTAGATATTGTAAAAGCATTGGAATGGGTAAAAAATAATATTGCTGAATTCGGTGGAAATCCAGATGATGTCACTATTGTAGGTGAATCAGGTGGTGGCGGTAAAGTGGGCACATTAATGTGTATGCCTTCAGCAAAAGGCTTATTTCACAAAGCAATTATCCAAAGTGGTACTATCGTGAATACGATGAATAAAGAAAAATCACAAGCACTTGGCAAAGCTGTCTTAGAAAAACTAGGAATAGGAAACAATGAGCTTAACAAACTGGATACTGTCGACTATTTTAGACTTGTTAAAGCAGGCAATGAAGCCATACAACAACTAAATGGTGGACCGCGCATACCTGGGTCATCCATGATGTTTGGCTTTGCTCCTTCAGCTGATGGTGATGTGTTATTACAACAACCGTTTAGTCCTGGATTTACAGATATTTCAAAAGATATACCTGTATTGATTGGTTCTACTTTAAATGAAATGATGCCTGTAGCATATGCTGAAAAGAATTTAACATTAGAGGAAGCGAAAAAACGTCTTGAAAAAACATACGGTGAAAAAACAGATGAATTTGTCGAACTTTATAAAGCTGCTTATCCGGACTTCACTCCACAAGATTTATTATCTGTTGATGTAGTATTTAGACCTTACACCATTCGTACAGCAGATGCAAGATCCAAAGAAACTACTGCCCCTGTATACGCATACTTCTTAGCATGGAAAAGTGGCGTTGAAGATTCTACTAAAGGTTCTTTCCACGGTCTTGATATTCCATTAGCATTTTATAATGTAGATTTAAGACCAGACTGGACAGGGAATACGGATGAAGCTTGGAAACTCTCGGATAAAATGAGTTCAGCTTGGATCAATTTCGCAAAACATGGGAATCCAAATGTAGATGGTGTATTGCCTAAATGGGATGCATATACAGCAGAAAATGGCGTTACTATGTATTTTGATACCGAATCTAGAATAGTAAACAATCACGATAAAGCATTAATGCAGTTTATGAAACCACTCAATTAACCTTTATATTTTGCAACTAATTAGGAGAACTGATTTCCTAATTAGTTGTTTATAATCGCCAACGGATCTTCCAATCTAAATTCTAATATTTTTTTATGGTCGGCTCGTTCAATTTCAATTCGTACTGACTTGTCCTGTCCAGCTTGCAATTTTTGTTTAATATCCTGCAATTTCATTTTACCGACCTTACGACCGTTTATGCGAAGTAACTTGTCTCCAACTCTTACGCCTGCTCTTTCGGCAGGAGAATTAGGACGAACCTGATCAATCACATAATTCGCATGCAATTCAATCAAATAATTAACTTCAGTACTGAAATTAATGGTTGTACCGCCTTGCTCTGTGCCTCTCGAAAAATTTGTTATTCGATGTTTTACAAACTCAAAACCTTCATGTACAATTTCTAATCCACTCATATCAATTGTATAGGGCTTTCGAAAATTTCTATTTGTACATAGGTAAATTGTGCTATTGGGATAATCAAATATGACGTAGAATCTACTCAAAATCTGATTCCCCACAGAACCAACTCTACTCTTAGCTAATTTATTGGAATCATAACTTAAGCTATCTGGGTAAGAAACAATTGGAAGACTCACCGTATAATCGCCTAGCGTCATTGCATCAATCCTATTCTTCAAACCAAAGACAGCGCCATTAAATCCAAAGCCTAGGTAATCGCGTATAAAGGGTTTATGAATAGTGTAATCATGCATTTCACGCTCAAAAAGCATCATGGGATCCGAATTCCCTAGATCTAGCAATAGCTTTTGTTGTTCATAGGATTGATTGCCTGCTTTAAGTGCGACAAATGTGTATGCACGGTCGTTTTCAATAGAAATCGGATAAGATTTATATTTTGAAAGTTTTACATCCAAATCATTCACATCCCTAGAAAAACTAATTTTCTTTTTGATGAAATCTAACGCTAATACGTTATTTCTAAAAAATGAGCTTCCCAATATACCGTGAATATGAACACCGATATTTTTAGAAAGATTAAAAGCGGTGTCCGTAATGACATACAGATGATGACTTGTGTCTACAATATTTCCTACCTCTAATACATTGTGTCGAGACATCAATCCTTTTATGGGTTGACCTACTCCAAATCCTTGAAAATAAAAAGCTGAAGTATTTTTGAGTCGCAAAGAGTCAACCTCTCCAAATAAAAGAGTTTCCTTGACCCCATTATCCAAAATAAATGACAATGTTTCAGTATTCAGTTTGACAGAAACAATGATCATATTATTAATTAATTCAAATGGAATTGTTTCCTTTTTCTTCTCATCGGGCAAATGCCAGAGTTGGGCATAATTCGACTGCATATACACTATATAGAAAAGAAATATAAGCAGCGGTCTCATAAATTTACACTCATTTAAACAATTGAATATAAAAAAAATTGACTACAGTATCTAGCAAAAAAGAAAGAGCCTACCGCAGGGCTGCGATAAACTCTCCTATTAACCAATTATAAACTTAAATTATGAGACTACAAAAATACATAATTTAGTTTACTATGCAAATTTATTATGCGTTTTTTTGCGTTTTTATTCATTATCTATCCACTTCACCCAAAACAATATCAATGGATCCTAATATGGCTATTAAATCAGCTATTAAAACACCTTTACCCAATTCGGGTAGAACAGATAAATTATTAAAACTTGGTCCACGCGCCTTCACACGCCTTGGAATGTCTGTTTTGTCTAATGTCTCAAAATAGAAACCCAACTCTCCTTTCGGATTTTCTGCACGTACATAATACGATTGGGATTTCAAATTGACTTTTTTAGGAACCAACGCACGCGGATCGAAATCCGGCAAACGCGCAAAGTCCGACATTAGTCGATCAATACATTGTTCGATTATTTTAAGCGATTCACGCACTTCGTCAACACGTACCTTATAGCGATCCCAACAGTCGCCGAGCGTTCCCATGCTTCCTTTTCCTACCGGAATCTCAAATTCCAATTCGGGATATACAGAATAGCCTTCTACCCTCCTCAAGTCCCATTTGATACCACTTGCACGCAACATTGGCCCCGAACATCCGTAATTGATCGCAACATCAGCAGGCAAAACGCCAATATTTGCCGTACGTTGAATAAAAATTTCATTGTTTGTAAGCAACTCGTCCAATTCATCCAACTTCGGTTTGAAATATTTCACAAAATCCTTGCAACGCTCTTCAAAACCAACAGGTAAATCATAAAACAAACCACCAACCCAAATATAGTTGTATAGCATACGAGATCCTGAAGCCCATTCCAACATGTTCATTATGTGTTCGCGATCGCGAAAACACCATAAGAAAGGAGTAAAAGCACCAATATCAATACCGTAAGTTCCAATTGCAATTAAATGCGAGGCTATACGATTCAATTCACACACTAAGACACGAATGTATTCTACTCGCTTAGGCAATTTATCTTCGATCCCAAGCATTCGCTCTACACCCATCACAAAACTGTGGCTGTTATTCATCGATGCCAAATAATCCAAACGATCAGTGAAAGGAATAGATTTAACATAATTCATAGACTCCGCATGCTTGTCAAAACAACGATGCAGATATCCCAAATGTGGCACAATATCTTTGACTATTTCACCATCTGTGATCAGTTCCAGCCGTAGAACACCGTGAGTGGAGGGATGCTGAGGTCCCATATTTATCACCATTTCGGTCGAACCGACACTAGCAATTTTATCAATGTATCTTTGATAGGCTTGGTTATATTTTTCCAGCATATTATTGTCCTTTTATTGGAATTCCGTGATAATATTCAGCATCTTGATAATCTTTACGCAATGGAAAACCTTCCCAATCATCGGGTAATAAAATGCGTCGTAAATCAGGGTGATCCATAAAATAAATCCCCATTAAATCAAATGCTTCGCGTTCATGCCAATCAGCTGTACGCCATACAGCACTAACGGAAGGAACCTCAGGCAAATTATCTGCGTCACGGTTAGCTACAGGTAATTCTACACGCAGGGTCAACTGGGTTTGGTACGGTAATGAAGCCAAATGATACACCACTGCGAAACGATTTTCGGGAAAATAGTCCACAGCTGTAATATTAGCCAAGAAATCAAAGTAGTAAGCTGATGAGTCGCGTAAATAAAGACAAACTTTCACCAATACCGACGCATCCACCACAATAGTATGCTGCTTCGTACCTTCTACGATTTGGATTTTAGTTGCATCAAATCTTTGTTGTAAATCTTTAACTAAATTTTCTATCATGGTGCTAATCTATTTTTTACCCAAGAATCCCCTTCTTTACTATATACGATTCGGTCATGCAAACGCGAGCTTCTACCTTGCCAAAATTCAAAACGTACAGGCTTAACCAGATAACCACCCCAAAATTCAGGTCTTGGAATATCGTACAACTCCTTAAACTGCTGTTCTACTTCTTCAACACGATTTTCAAGTATTGATCGATCAGCAATAATTTGTGATTGCGGTGAAGACCAAGCGCCAATTTGACTACCTTTTGGTCGTGAAGCAAAGTATTCGTCAGAATCTTCATCTGTTAAAAAACTAACCTCTCCCTCAATCCGCACCTGACGCTGCAATTCTCCCCAAAAAAACAACAGGCTTACTTTCGCATTTTGCTCAATATCTTGACCTTTTTGACTACGATAATTCGTAAAAAAACTTAGGCCATCAGCTTTAAGATCTTTAAGCAAAACAACACGCGTAGATGGATAGCCCAACTTGTTGATGGTACCCAATACCATGGCATTCGGTTCTAAAACAGCAGAAGCCAAAGCTTGATCAAACCACAGTTGAAACTGGCCAAATGGATTTTCTAACGTATCCTTTTCTGTCAATACACCTTTAGAATAATCTTCCCGAATTGCTGCTATATCTTTATGTTCTATCGCCATGAATCCTTCGTTAACTTTAGCACAAACTTACTAAAAGCGTTATAAATATCTACCTACAAAGTCGATTAAATATCTGTTTTTTATCTTTGGCTTATCATTTTTTTTGTAGTTTTAATAAAACAAAAGACAGGAAGCCACTATGTTTAATGAGCACACCCCAGAACAAGGCAGTTTATTGTTATCCGAACCATTTATGTTGGATCCGAACTTTGAACGTTCAGTAGTATTACTATGTGAACACAATGAAGATGGCACTGTTGGAATGGTTCTTAATCACCGGTCACAACTTTTATTATCAGATGTCATGGATGTTGAGGTAGTCGATTTCCCACTTTATATTGGCGGTCCAGTTCAAAATAATGCTATATTCTTTTTACATCGCGCTTTTGATAAGATTACAGATGGGACGCATATCTTTCAAGATGCTTATTGGGGTGGCGATTTTGATTTGGCTATTACACTCATCAATGAAGGTCTACTATCTACTGATGAAATCAAGTTTTTTCTAGGTTATTCAGGCTGGGCAGAAGGACAATTAAACGATGAAATCAACCAAAATTCTTGGGCAGTGCACAACAAATTCAGTACCGAACTTACCTTCATAACTGACGGTGAAGATCTTTGGAAACAAGCTTTGATAAGTTTAGGTCCTAAATATGCGCATGTTGCAAATTTCCCCAAGAGCCCAAATTTAAATTAATGTTATCAATACGATTATGCTGCCTAATCTTGAATTTTTGTTTGCTTGACCAGCCAGTGGTTCGCATGATTTTGAATTATTTCATTTTTTAAGTTATCATCCTTAGTATTCAAATAATCGTACACTTTTAGAGGAATTGCATTGGGATAAATTGTCCTTGCTTCTTTTAATATCCGCCCTGCTTCACCAAAATTTTTAGCAGAATTATAGGCTTCCACTTGATAGATATAAAATATAACAGGAATCTTCCCAAAAATTTCTTTTGATTCATGTGTCAGTAATTCCATAATTTCAACTTGATATTTTGATCTGAATTACCCGATTGGGCATATTGCGTAATATGATTTTGGTACATCATGAATAACGCCATTACGTGCATATTTTTCAAATGAGGATCATTATAAATATCCTGAAATTCTTTTAAAGTCACTGCCGAATAATTAGGTATATCAGCTTGTAAACCCTCCTCGAATAACATATCTAAAATAACAATTATGGATTTATCAGCACTATCGATAACGACCTGCTTTTTAAGTGTTTCGAGAATATCTTGTAAGGATTCTTTTTCTTGAGCTAGACCTAGGAATGGTAAAAAGAATAATAAAACAAAAAATAATTTCTTCATAATTTAATTTTACACACTTAAGTTATGAATTAAGATTATTATATACAAAAAAAGCTTCAAGAAAACTTGAAGCTTTATGGGTAAGTAATGGGGCTCGAACCCACGACCCCTAGAACCACAATCTAGTGCTCTAACCAACTGAGCTATACCTACCAAATTTTGATGTCGCAAAGATAGTAAAAAATGGTTTTATTGCAAATATGGATTCAAATATTTATTACAAAAAAATCATCTTTTTTAGTAAACACAAATAAAATGAATGACTCAATTTTCAATGAGATTAATAAGATAGTATAAAATTATATAGTTAAATCTCGCTTAAGATAATATCTATGCTAATACTAATGAAAAAAGCCTCTCATTACTGAGAAGCCTTTAGAAGCGGGTAAGTAATGGGGCTCGAACCCACGACCCCTAGAACCACAATCTAGTGCTCTAACCAACTGAGCTATACCTACCGTGTTTGTGCTACAAAAGTAGTATAAAACCCTATTCTATGCAAATAATTCTATACAAAAAATCCTCATTATGCAATAACATAATGAGGATTAAGCCATTATTTTTACGAGCTGATTAAATCATATCTACGCTACGCTTAACAAACGAAGTTAAATCCGCTCCAGTAAGCAATCCACGGGACAATAAAGCCAAATCAAAAGCTTGTTTTGCTAATTTTTCAGCTTCTTCTTCTGAGCTTTCAACGATGCGTTTTACTAATGGATGGTTGCCATTCACTGTTACTTTATAGTTGTCTGGTAAATTGCCATAAAAGCCCATACCACCACCAGTTTTAGCCATATCTTTCATACGACGCATAAACTCATCCAAAGTCACTGACACAGGCAATTCATCCGCTGCTAAAGCTTCTACCTGTACATTCATATCCGCACGGCTGATTGCTTTTGTAAATAGTTCAGAGGCTTTTTTGCTTTCTTCTTCAGATAGTATTAATTCAATTTTTTCATCTTTTTGGATTAACTTGTCAACAACATCAGAATCGACACGTTTCAATTGCACTTTCTCGCCACCTTTTTGCTCTAAGTATGCTGCAAAGTGCGTATCAAGCGGCCCGTCTAATACTAATACATCATAACCTTTTGCTTTCGCATTGGCGATAAAACCATCTTGTTGCGCGGCATCCGAGGTGTATAGGTAAACAATATTCCCGTCTTTGTCCGCATTGATATCTTTTACTTTTTCGTAGTATTCTTTGATCGTATAGTTTTCACCTTCGGTATTTTTTACCAAGCAGAATTCATTCGCTTTCTCCGCAAATTTCTCTTCGCTTAACATACCGTATTTGATGAATAAACCGATGTCGTTCCATTTTTCTTCAAAACCTTTACGATCTGTTTTAAAGATTTCTTGCAATTTGTCAGCTACTTTCTTCGTAATATAATTGCTGATTTTCTTTACATTGCCATCCGCTTGCAAGAATGAACGCGATACGTTCAACGGAATATCAGGCGAATCAATCACACCGTGCAACAACATCAAATATTCAGGAACGATATCCTTCACCTCATCCGTGATAAATACCTGACGTGAGTACAATTTGATTTTATTGCGTTGGATTTCTAATTCATTCTTGATCTTAGGGAAGTATAGAATACCAGTTAAGTTAAAAGGATAATCTACATTCAAGTGAATCCAGAATAAAGGCTCGTCAAATGTATTTGGATACAGTTCACGGTAGAAAGCCAAATAATCTTCGTCTTTTAATTCCGAAGGCGCTTTTGTCCACGCTGGATTGGTATTGTTGATAATATTATCAACTTCTACCGATTTGTATTTTGGTTTACCTTCTTCATCTTCACCATCTGGCTCAGAAGATGTTTTTGTTCCGAAACGAACTTGTACAGGTAAGAATTTAGCGTATTTATCTAAAATTTCTTGTAATCTGAATTTGCTTAAGAACTCTTTTGAATCTTCGTTGATGTGTAGGATAACATCTGTACCACGTGTCGTACGTCTACCCGCTGATATTTCATAGGATGTACTACCATCACATACCCAGTGTGCAGCCTCAGCCCCATCTTGATAAGATAAAGAGTCAATCTCTACTTTGTCCGCCACCATAAATGCCGAGTAGAAACCTAAACCAAAGCTACCGATGATTTCATTTGCATCATTAGCCTCTTTGAATTTCTCCATAAATTCTGTAGCGCCAGAGAATGCAATTTGATTGATGTATTTTTTGATCTCATCAGCCGTCATACCAATACCATTATCCGAAATGGTAATCGTTTTTGCTTCTTCATCAAATTTTACATCAACAACCAACTCACCCACTTCGCCATTAAACTGACCTAATGATGAAAGACGTTTAATTTTTTGAGAAGCATCAACCGCGTTGGAAACTAACTCACGTAGGAATATCTCATTGTCTGAGTAAAGGAATTTTTTGATAACCGGAAAAATATTCTCGGTGTGAATCGAAATAGTGCCTTTTTCTGTGCTCATATATTTTTAATTTTTTCAGTTTAAATTTTACGCATAAGATTTATCAAGGTACGTTCCAAAAGAATTCTTTAAGACATTTTGACAGAAAAAGTGTCAAAATGAAAATATTTTAATTTTATTATGAAATTTAAAATAAAGTCTACTATATTTGTAGAGTATTCAGAATTGTAGCATGCAATACCAACCGAGTGCAGTCACCGCGGTGGTAAGATAATACGGGTTTTCGTGCCAAAATAAACGTTTTTTACAACGCTTATTTACCCTTAGAGTTTCTGGATACAATTTATGGTTTAACCCTTTAAATTTTAAATTGTATGTCAAACACAACAGTCCACTTGTATCAACACTTAATCGAAAAATTCAGTAATTATTCGATTGAAGAGCTTATTCAGCTTAATAATGAAACCGTAAAAGGTCAAGGTTGGGGTTCAGCAAAAGCAACATTTAGAACAGCTATTATCACCGCCTTTTCGCGCAAAGGAATTGATTTATCGCAAATTATATCCAAAGATGATGGTTTTACAACCGTAAAATCTGTTCCTGTACGCTTGGAAGATAATACACTTGTTCCATTAGCGTATTAAATTTTTCTACAACAATAATTTTAAAATCTTTTGCCAGAAGATTATGCAAAAAGAGACGCAATTCGTCTCTTTTTTGTTGATAATAGAGAATTGAAAATTGTTAATTGAGAAATAAAAATTACGACATTACTTCTGAAAAACTATTTCCAATTCCTCAATACGCAACACTCATTGCTCAATACTTTTTTTAATTTTTACTTTTCCCCATTTTAATTTTTAATTCGCATGCGATAAAGCGTACAACGCAAAAGTTCCTAACCAATGCGAACCCATATAATCATCTTGTGCAGAAAGATTCGGCAATGAAAAATTAATATGCTCATTTGCTATTTTTCTTAAATGAGCAAGTTCCCCGACTTTTTGACTAATACCAAATAGACATGCTGCCCTACTATAATTTAATCCATCCAAATGAACCAATTTTCCATCCGAACGATCTTTTACGATTGCGGGCTTGAGCTCAAAATCTTTAGCAAACAATGATGGCATAAATTTTTTCAACCAATTTCTGTAAATATCCCCTTCCAACACTTTTGACATAAAATAGGCTTCTTCAAGACATGGCGAAAGAAAATCATACCCACTTGGTTCGTAAGCTAAATCACAACTCACATCTTTTTTGAATAAACGTTTTCCATGTTCTAGGATTACATTTTCAAATTCACGATCTCCTACCGAACGCGCATAATCCAAAGATAAAGACAATCCAAAAGCTGAATTGTCATGTTGTCCTGCGCGAATCGGATAAACTAGTTTTGGTAAATATTCTTTATAACGTTGGACTAATAAATCTACAAGTGGCTGTAAGTTAGACTTCCAACGTTGTGCATCAGCATCATTCCATTTCGACAGACTCTCTTGCAATTTGAAAAGCCAAGCCCATCCGTAAGTACGTTCGAAGTTTTTATTATTTGAATCGTTAAAGAATGCTAATTCAACCGCAACATTTTCAGGCGTAATATGCGCATTAAGCACTTTTCTAACTTTACCATCAGCATCTAACGCAGGATATTTTTGCATCAATTCAACAATCGACCAAAAACCATGTACAGAGGAGTGCCAATCAAAACAACCGTAAAATATTGGGCGCAAATTCTTCGGTGATTGTAAATCAGAATCAGAACCTAATACTTGTCCTAATTTATTGGGATATTCTACCTCGAGACAGTGTATAGGCAATTCAAAAATTCCTTTTGCCTGCTCTTGTGTCAGCGTTAAAACACTCGTCGAATCTGACGTATGTGTTGATGTTGCAGGATTTTGACTACAACTGAAAAAAGATAATGAGACGGTAATGGCAAAAGCGGAAACAACTTGAATTTTCATTTGTTAGATTTATGTGTTAATGACAATAATAAAAGTATAAACAATTTTATAAACTAAAAACATGAATATTACGGATTTGATTACTGGAGGAATAGGATCAAAAGCTATTAACCTTGTTGCTAAAACGCTAAACATTGATGAAAGTAAGGCAAAATGGGTTGTAGCAGCAGCAGTGCCATTAATGATTGCAGCATTGAATTACAATTCTAAAAAAAGCAAAGAAAAAGAGGAAGGCATAAATCAAGCTCTTGAAAAACACAACGGCGGCATTTTCGATCAGATTGGGAATTTATTTGGAAATGGTCCTTCTGAGGATGACAATAAAATTGTGAACCACATGTTTGGAAAAAACACAGAAGTAGTTAAAGACAATTTAGCTACAAAAACAGGGCTTTCTGCAGATAAAATAGGTGGAGCCTTAGCAATTCTCGCTCCAATCGTAATGGGCTATTTGGGCAAACAGAAACAACAAGAATCTTCGGGTGGCGGAATTGGTGATTTGTTAGGCAATGTATTAGGTGGAGGCCAATCCAATCCTTCTGGTGGTGGTGGAATTTTAGGATCCATTATTGGAAGTGTTTTGGGAGGCGGCAGCAATAAAGCTCAATCAACCTCTTCGGGAGATCTAGAAGGTTTAGCGGATTTGGCGGGAGAATTTTTCAACCAAGGAAATGATAACAGTAAAAAAGGTTCTATATTGGATTCCTTAGCCAGAATGTTTGGAAAGTAAATATTAAATATTAATTGAAAGTCAATTCTTAATATAGAATTGACTTTTTCATGGTATCTAATTCAAGAATTACTAAGTGTACTTTTTACAATAAGTAAACCTTTGTGACACAATTATTTCAGATTAATTCCCTACCTTTGTAGCGTCAAAAATAGTTTATATGTCAATTAACAAAGGGTTAATAGCTCTAGCATTTGGTGGCTTGGCCATCGGAATGACAGAGTTTACCATGATGGGTATTCTACCGGATATTGCAAAAGATGTCAATATCGATATTCCCACAGCAAGTAATTTAATAGGTTTATATGCATTGGGTGTAGTTGTAGGCGCCCCTACACTTGTCGCAGCTACCTCAAAATATCCTGCTAAAAATGTTTTGCTTTTTTTAATGCTTTTGTTCTTCGTTTTCAATGCAATATTCACTTTTGCGCCTAATCAGTGGAGTTTGTTTGTATCACGATTTGTTTCTGGATTACCTCATGGAGCTTTTTTTGGAATTGGTTCAGTTGTAGCTGCTAAATTAGCAAAACCAGGAAAAGAAGCACAAGCCATATCTATAATGTTCACAGGAATGACCTTAGCTAATCTCGCGGGCGTACCATTAGGTACTTATATTGGTCATTATTACGACTGGCGCATCACCTATGGGGTGATTAGTTTACTTGGTCTTCTTACTTTCTTGACCATTTATTTATGGATGCCAAATTTCCCAGCAGATAAAACCAGTAATATAAAGAAACAAATCAACTACTTCAAACGTTGGGATGCTTGGCTTATTATTGCCATTATTTCAATTGGAACGGGTGGTTTATTTGCTTGGATAAGCTATATTGCAAAATTAGTGACGACTGTTTCTGGACTTGCCGAAGGTAATGTTTCTATTATTATGATATTAATAGGCGCTGGGATGTGCGTCGGAAATCTATTGGGTGGTAAGGTAGCTGACACACTTTCACCTAGTAAAGCAGCTATTGCATGTTTCTTAGCAATGGCTACATGCTTACTTGTTCTATTCTTCATTGCACATATCACGATTCTTGCTTATCCAATGGCATTTATTACAGGTATGATTGCGTTTAGTATTGCGCCATCCTTACAAATGATGCTTATTAATAATGCAAAAGGCGCTGAAACTTTTGCTGCATCGGCAGGACAAGCAGCATTTAATATTGGAAATTCTATTGGTGCTTATTTAGGTGCAATCCCAATTATTTACGGTTTTACATACAATTATCCATCGTTGGTTGGTGTTGTCATGGCTAGTATCGGCGCAATTCTAACGTATGTATTCTTAGTGAAAGTAGAGTTGAAAAGCTCAACTCCCGAATTGAAAACTTCCAAAATTCTCCAAGAAGCTTAAAAAATTCAAGATTAATAAAAAAGCCCGATGAAAAATTTCCATCGGGCCTTTTTTGTATATAAAACAGTTTTATTAACCTTGATTTCTACGGATAATATTTAATGCACCACCAGCTTTAAACCACTCGATTTGTTGTGCATTGTACGTATGGTTAGCTAAGATTTCATCCTTCGTACCATCCTCATGATTAAGCACAAGCGTCAATGGTGTATTCGGAGTAAAAGTTGTTAAACCTACAATATCGATGGAATCATTTTCTAAGATTTTGTCGTAATCATCTTTGTTTACAAACGTAAGCGCCAACATGCCTTGTTTCTTCAAGTTTGTCTCGTGGATACGTGCAAATGATTTCACTAAAACAGCACGAACACCTAGGTGACGTGGTTCCATTGCAGCATGCTCACGTGAAGAACCTTCACCATAGTTTTCGTCACCAACAATGATTGAACCTATGCCAGCAGCTTTGTACGCACGTTGCGTAGCAGGCACTGCACCGTATTCACCTGTTAATTGATTTTTAACATTATCTGTTTTATCATTGAAAAAGTTAACAGCACCGATTAATAAGTTATTGGAAATATTATCCAAATGACCGCGATACTTTAACCACGGACCTGCCATTGAAATATGATCAGTGGTAGTTTTACCTTTGGTCTTGATTAATAATTTCAGACTAGTCAAGTCTGTACCTTCCCAAGCTGCGAATGGCTCTAGCAATTGCAAGCGATCAGAAGTTGGTGATACATCTACCGAAATCGAAGAACCATCTTCCGCTGGAGCTTGATAGCCTGCGTCCTCTACATCAAATCCTTTTGCAGGCAATTCATCGCCTGTAGGTGGATCCAATTTCACTTGTTCACCATTTAAGTTTGTCAATGTATCTGTAACAGGATTGAAACCTAAATCCCCTGATATAGCAATAGCAGCAACCATTTCTGGAGAAGTAACAAATGCATACGTGTTTGGGTTACCATCGGCACGCTTCGCAAAGTTACGGTTGAAAGAGTGTACAATTGTGTTTTTCTCTTGCTTCTCTGCTCCTGCACGATCCCACATACCAATACATGGACCACAAGCATTCGTAAAGATAGTTGCATTCAAATCTTCGAAAGTCTTCAACAAACCATCACGATCTGCTGTATAACGCACCTGCTCGGAACCGGGGTTGATACCAAATTCAGCCTTTGTCACCAAGCCTTTATCTATAGCTTGTTTAGCGATGGAAGCAGCACGTGCCAAATCCTCGTAAGAAGAGTTAGTACACGAACCTATTAAACCCCATTCTACTCTCGTAGGCCACCCATTTCTAGATGCCTCTTCACGCATACGCGAAACTGGGGTGTATAAATCTGGTGTAAAAGGCCCATTCAATGATGGTTCTAACTCCGAAAGATTGATTTCTATTATTTGATCAAAATATTGCTCTGGATTTGCATAAACTTCAGCGTCAGCTGTTAGGTGATGTTTGATTGAATTTGCCGCGTCAGCAACTTCAGCACGCCCTGTAGCACGTAAATAACGTTCCATAGATTCATCGTAACCGAAAGTTGAAGTTGTTGCGCCAATCTCAGCACCCATATTACAAATTGTACCTTTACCAGTACACGATAACGACTCTGCACCATCACCAAAATATTCTACAATAGCGCCAGTACCACCTTTAACAGTCAATATACCTGCAACTTTTAAGATAACATCTTTGGGTGCAGCCCAACCTGATAATCTACCCGTCAACTTTACACCGATAAGCTTCGGAAATTTAAGTTCCCAAGGTAATCCAGCCATCACATCACAAGCATCCGCACCACCAACACCGATAGCAACCATTCCAAGACCACCAGCATTTACGGTATGAGAATCCGTACCGATCATTAAACCACCCGGAAAAGCATAATTTTCTAATACGACTTGGTGAATAATACCCGCACCAGGTTTCCAAAAACCGATACCGTACTTGTTTGAAACAGAACTTAAGAAGTTGAAAACTTCCGAACTCTCGTTCTTTGCTCGTGACAAATCTTTCTCCGCACCTTCTTTTGCTTGTATCAAGTGATCACAATGCACTGTAGAAGGTACTGCTACCTTAGCGCGACCAGCCTGCATGAATTGCAATAATGCCATCTGTGCTGTAGCATCTTGCATAGCAACACGGTCTGGTGCAAAATC
The DNA here is from genome assembly GCF_009829085.1 of Sphingobacterium bovisgrunnientis. GTDB lineage: Bacteria > Bacteroidota > Bacteroidia > Sphingobacteriales > Sphingobacteriaceae > Sphingobacterium > Sphingobacterium bovisgrunnientis. The sequence goes on along the minus strand of NZ_WUQY01000030.1, from coordinate 26,205 downwards.
CACGTAAGATTTTCCACGCTCATAAGTTTCCGTCGCATTTCCGTCCCAAAGGTGTGCGTACAAAATTTTCTCTGAAAGTGTCAACGGTTTATTCACAACTTGACGCGCAGCATTGATGCGCTCATCGTATTGCGAATAAACTTTCTTAATCATGTCTATATCAAAAGCCATATCTGTATTATTATAATTTAATTCTAAAATTGACATTACAATTTACTATTTATTTCTAAAAAATAGGTTGTGTAAATGTCATATACCTAATTTAAAATAATTCTAAGCATTAAGATTAATAAATATTTACCTAATTAATACTAATCCTCTAATGATAAACAACAATTAAATTGAACTTTAGTTATAAAAATTAAGGCTATTCTAAAATTAGAATAGCCTTAATTTATTGTAGTCAACGCCTAAATCTACTTTGTAGATATTGGTTGGAATTTAGTCAAGTTGATACCTTCTACAGCCGACTTGTATTCTTCAATACTTGGAATACGACCTAAGATTGCTGACAATACTACTACTGGCGTAGATGCTAATAAAGATTCACCTTTTTTACCATCTCTATCTTCTACTACACGACCTTGGAAAAGACGTGTTGAAGTAGCCATTACCGTATCCCCTTTTGCTGCTTTTTCTTGGTTACCCATACACAAGTTACATCCAGGACGCTCTAAGTAAAGAATATTTTCGTATTCCGTACGCGCTGCTGATTTTGGCATTGCATCGTTGAATTCGAATCCTGAGTATTTTTGTAAAAATTCCCAATCACCTTCAGCTTTCAACTCATCAATGATGTTGTAAGTTGGTGCTGCAACTACCAATGGCGCATTGAAAGAAACGTAACCTTTTTGTGCCTCCACATTTTTCAACATTTGCGAAACGATTTTTAAATCGTCTTTGTGCACCATACAAGAACCAACGAAACCTAAATCAACTTTTTTGTCACCACCGTAGAACGATAAATCACGGATAGTATCGTGTGTATAACGTTTAGAAACATCAGCGTTGTTTACGTCTGGGTCAGCAATCATTGGCTCGTCGATGATATCCAAATCAATTACAACTTCTGCATAATACTTTGCATTAGCATCTGGTTGTAATGCTGGTTTTTCACCTGAACGAATTTCAGCTATACGTTTGTTTGCTTTATCAATTAAACCTTGTAATACTTGGTTATGATTATCCATACCCTTATCAATCATGATTTGGATACGTGATTTAGCGATTTCTAATGACTCAATTAAAGTCTCATCTTGAGAAATACAGATTGAAGCTTTTGCTTTCATCTCTGCAGTCCAGTCAGTGAATGTAAAGGCTTGATCCGCTAACAATGTACCGATGTGCACCTCGATGATACGACCTTGGAATACGTTTTCGCCATCGAATTGTTGCAACATTTGTAATTGAGTAGCATGTACCACATCACGGAAATCCATGTGCTCTTTCATTTGACCTTTGAAAGTAACTTTCACAGACTCAGGAATTGGCATAGACGCTTCACCTGTCGCTAAAGCTAAGGCTACAGTACCAGAGTCAGCACCAAAAGCAACACCTTTAGACATACGAGTGTGCGAGTCACCACCGATAATGATAGCCCATTCGTCGATAGTGATGTCATTCAACACCTTGTGAATAACGTCCGTCATCGCATGGTAGTCACCTTTAGGATCACGAGCTGTGATTACTCCAAATTCATTCATGAATTTCATCAATTTAGGAATATTCGCTTGCGCTTTTTTATCCCATACTGATGCAGTATGACAACCAGATTGGTAAGCACCATCTACACTAGGTGAAATAACAGTCGCTGCCATAGATTCCAACTCTTGTGCTGTCATCAAACCTGTAGTGTCTTGAGAACCGACAATGTTTACTTTCACACGAACATCAGAACCAGCGTGTAATGTTTTACCTGGAGCAACACCTACTGCATTTTTGTTGAAGATTTTCTCAACAGCAGTTAAGCCTTGACCTTCTACTGAAACCTCTTTTGCTGGCGCAAACACCTGAGGTGCTTCGATACCTAATGTTTGAGCAGCGAAAGTTTGTATCTTTTTACCAAATACGATAGCGTAAGAACCACCAGCTTTGATAAATTCTAATTTTTGTGGTGTGAAAGATTTAGAAATATCCTTCAGTTCAACTCCACCGTTGTATAATTTTTTAGTTTTAGTATTAATAGTTAATACAGTACCTGTCTCAACCGAATAAGCTTGTTCTAAAACTACATCACCGTTCTCATCACGAACTACGTTACCATTCTCATCCGTTTTCTTAACCCAGTTTTGCAAATCGATACCGATACCACCAGTAACGTCAACAGTCGTCAAGAAAATAGGTGAAATACCATTTGTACCTGCTACAATAGGAGCCATATTCACGAATGGAATGTATGGAGATGCTTGTTTACCAGTCCAAAGAGCAACGTTATTCACACCTGACATACGTGAAGAACCTACACCCATTGTACCTTTTTCTGCGATCAACATCACACTAGCATCAGGGTATTGCGCTTGTAAAGCTTTAATTTCCTCTTGAGCTTCTGGCGTAATCATACATTTACCGTGCAATTCACGATCCGAACGCGAGTGCGCTTGATTTCCTGGAGACAATAAATCCGTAGAAATATCACCTTCTGCAGCTATATATGTTACAACTTTAATTTCTTCTGGAACTTCAGGTAATTTTGTGAAGAATTCCGCTTTTGCATAACTTTCTAAAATATCTTTTGCAATTGCATTACCCGAGTCATAAGCTTCTTTCAAACGTGCAGTATCTGCATCATACAAGAAAACTTGTGTTTTCAAAACTTCAGCAGCCTGCTTTGCAATAGTTTCATCCGTACCCAATGCGATATCCAACAAAACTTTAATTGAAGGACCACCTTTCATATGAGACAATAACTCAAATGCGAAAGTTGGAGTAATCTCCGCAACTACTTCTTGGCCTAAAATAATTTCTTTTAAAAATTGAGCTTTGACAGTTGCCGCCGGTGTAGTACCTGGCAATGTGTTGTAAATAAATAAACGCAAAGATTCAACTCTGTGCTCATTATTAACATCTTTAATTTGCGCAATTACTTCGCTCAAAAGCTCAGCTCCATCAATCGGCTTTGGATTTAATCCTTGTCCTTCGCGTTCTACAACCTCTAGTACGTATTCGTTGTAAATACTCATATATAATTTTCTTAATTAAAGGTAGGTTCGATTATCCGTCACTACCGTAAGTTTAATAAAATAAGCTATAACTATATTGAACATTACGTTTCAACTTATAGCTCCTACTACCCACTAATACTGAATAATTTATCCTTAAACAGCAAATAAATTCGGGAGCAAAAGTACTAAAAATCAACTGCTAATAATAACCACACAAACGCACAAATACAATTTGGAATAATTCTAAACAATATGATTTAAATCAACTTTTTACTTTTAAAAATAAAGGCGACATATTAGTAAATAGTCGCCTTTATTTTTTGTTTATGCTTGTTTTAATGCAATATCAATAGCTTTCAGCGAAGCTATGGTTTCAATAGGATCTACGGCAGTAAATACAAAAGAACCTGCTACTAACACATCTGCACCAGCCTCCAAAAGCTGTGTCGCATTTGCGGTAGTTACCCCGCCATCAATTTCTATCAATAAATTATCGTTTACACCTGAAGCTAACGCTCTCAATTCTTTTATTTTGGTGTATGTATGTGGAATAAATTTCTGCCCACCAAATCCCGGATTCACAGACATCAAACACACTAAATCAATATCTTGAATTACATCTTTCAACAACTGAACTGATGTGTGTGGATTCAATGCCACCCCTGCTTTACAGCCTAACTCTTTAATTGCTGCTAATGTACGGTGCAAGTGTGTACACGCCTCATAATGTACGGTAATCACCTTAGCACCATTATCCTTACACGTTTTTAAATAACGATCTGGATCTACAATCATCAGGTGTACATCCAAAGGTTTTTGCGCATGCTTCGCAATAGCACTCATCACCGGAAAACCAAAAGAAATGTTTGGCACGAAAACGCCATCCATAATATCGATGTGAAACCAATCTGCCTCACTCGCATTGACCATTTGAACATCTCTCGCTAGATTCCCAAAGTCTGCCGCTAAAACTGAAGGAGCAATTAAATGTTTAGTATTTGACATGAATATCTGTATTAAAATTTTGCACAAAGATAGCCCTAAAATTTCCCTATTTCAAACAAAATCTACTTATTGACATTGGATTAATAATCCATTTGGATTACGTAAACTAAGGACAGAAATAGTTACTTTTGTTTATATAATCGTATAATAATCAAATTTTATACTACGTGGCAAAGCTCAAAATCAACTACATTGATAATAAATTACAAAGCGACTCCACCATACTAAAATATGGAATGCTCGTTTTGACTGTTTTTCTAATTTGTTTGTTTTTACCAAAACAACCTCGATTCGAATACGAATTTCAAAAAGGAAAAGCTTGGAATCATGACAATCTTGTGTCTCCTTATAATTTTGCGATTAACAAGACCAAGGAAGAATTAGATCGCGATAGACAACACATCCTGAAAACAGTTCAGCCTGTCTACAATCTACATCAAACTGCAAGCAAAGAACAAATCGATCTTTTCACAACTGACATCGCCGAAAAATGGCAAAGCAGCCAAATGGATACTGTCCCAACATTGGATATCCAAAAATATAAAGCAAAAGGTGTTGAGCTCTTAACGTATATATACAATCGTGGTGTGCTATCGCTAAATAACAGGTATCAAAATAAAGGTGAAGATGCCGAGAAAGTTAGCGATACCGAAGCAAACTATAATTTCACACTGATAGATAATAATCTTGCTACGCAAAAAAATACAGCAGATTGTTTCACCATTGAATCAGCTATAGATTATACACACAATGCACTTTCAAAAGACGCTACTATCGTCAAAAAGCGTTGGCTCGAAGAGGTTTTGAAAAATTACATTACGGTAAACTATATTTTCAATGAGTCATTAACCAATAAAATAGAACAAACTGCGCTGAGCAATATTTCTACCACGCGTGGAATGGTGCAGAAAGGTGAATTAATAGCCGAAAAGGATAAAATCGTCAATAATGACACTTACCAGAAACTCGAATCACTACGTAAAATATTTGAAGACGAAGCACGTATTTCGGGTGACAAAACTTATGTAGCTTTTGGACATTTTTTAGTAGTCGGACTGGCAATGAGCTTGTTGATGGTGTTTTTATACTTTTTCAGAAAAAACATATACAACAATAACCGTTTGTTGGCGATTATTTACATTGTCATAATCGGAATGTTGGGCGTGTTTTCTTGGGCGTTGCATTTGCGCGTTTCTAGTTTGTATTTTATCCCCTATTGTGGCGTACCTATCATATTTCGAATACTTTTTGACACGCGTGTCGCACTGAACATTCACCTCTTAATGGTATTGATTACCGCATTGTTTGTACCAAATAGTTACGACTTTGTGTTTTTGCAATTTATGTCGGGGTTAGTGGCGATTTATAGTATCAAAACTATGGTGAAGCGCGAGCAGTTTTTGATTTCCAGCTTACTGATTCTAGCGACCTATATTATTGGGCACATCGGCTTAGTTTTGACACGTAATGGTTCCTTGGGCAGTATTTATTGGGGAGATATCCTTCCCTTCTTTGTCAGTGTCGGCTTGACATTACTCGCTTATCCGTTGATTTATGCATTTGAAAAGCTTTTTGGTATTGTCTCAGATTTGACCTTAATGGAATTAACTAACTCCAATTCCAAGTTATTACGCGAACTTTCATTAAAAGCTCCTGGAACTTTTCAACACTCGTTACAGGTTGCTAATCTTGCGGAAGCTGCAATTTATAAAATCGGAGGTAATTCATTACTGGTTCGTGCAGGCGCACTATACCACGATATCGGTAAAATTGTAAATCCGCTTTACTTTATTGAAAACCAAAAAACGGGTACGAATCCACATACGGAATTGACCTCCGAGCAAAGTGCCCAAATTATTATTTCGCATGTACTCAAAGGCATTGAGATAGCGAAACGTCACCAATTGCCTGATGTGATCATTGATTTTATCAAAACGCATCACGGTACCACTCGCGTGGATTATTTTTACAATGAATTTATTCAAAACAATCCTGATAAATTAGTCGACGAAACATTATTTCATTATCCTGGACCTATTCCTTCATCAAAAGAAACAGCCGTGTTGATGTTGGCCGATTCTGTTGAAGCTGCAGCGCGATCACTAAAAGAGCCAACTAAAGAATCAATTAGCAATCTGGTAGACAAAATTGTTGACCATAAATTGTCCCAAAAGCAATTCAGCAATGCAGATATTACACTAAAGGATATCTCTGATGTCAGCACTATTTTCAAAAATATGCTCATGAGTATTTATCATGTGCGCATTGACTACGATATCACAAAACGAAAAGAGCAATCTAGCTAAAAACTATTATTATTGACTTTCAGATTGTTAATAATAAACAACAAAAAAATATTTAAAAAAGTCGCTTTAAAGTTTGTAGAATCGATTTTTTGATTTATGTTTGCAGTGTCGAAACACGGAGAGATGCCTGAGTGGCCGAAAGGAACAGTTTGCTAAACTGTCGTACTGGAAACGGTACCGAGGGTTCGAATCCCTCTCTCTCCGCCAAGACAAGTTTTAAAGCTTTTAAAAAAGCTCAAAAAACTCCTAAAAACCTGCAAAACAATGATTTGCAGGTTTTTTTTATTTTAAACCTCTCCCATAATTTTCAGAAATACTCCTAAAAGCTATGGCAGATGTATGGCAATAATCTACCTCCCTAAAATTGCCACGAATACCACAATAAATATTTGATTTACAACATATTCACCTTATAAACATCTTGACTGAGACACTGATTTGATCGATATTTATTCACTTAATAAATTATGATATGATGAACACAAACATCTCTATCACATTCTTTTTAAAAAATTCCCAAAATAATGAGGATGAGTATTAACTAGATTGAATTGATCTTTTATATGAAAGGCTTAATTCATTTACAATAATGTTTTCGTTTGTTTTTAGGAGTTCTTTAAAGTCTAAAAAAGTTTGCATGGTCTAACGCTTTAAGGTGAAAAAATTAATTAACACCGATTTTCCACGAGAAAATAGATTGACCAAGCAAAAGAAATCTTTAAAAAAAATAAATGCAGTGAGGAGGCTCCGTTCTATAAGAACGGATACCCATTTTTATTAAAGATTTATTGGGTGTGGAAGCCAGAATCGCAGGGGCGCGTAAATCTGGCGAAGTAACTTTGGTTTAAATAATAGTAAAGTCACCTACTTTTTAGTTCAACTAAACAATTTAATTCCCTATATCTATCATTAGAATTATATAGTATAATAAATATTTTAGACGTTTAGAGTATTTTTCCCTTTAGACTAATATATTTTCTATTATTATTTTGTACATATTATGAATATATTTTTAATTTTACCAAATGAGAATGACAGTAATGTTATAAGTTTTCTTTTCTAGCTTAATTTCTAAGCAATGCGCTTTTTTATCTAAAGCGTGTATTTTATTTATTCTTTAATAATAACAAATCAATTTGAAAAGAATATACCTTTTCTTATGAGTTGATTATCATATAATATAATTATGTCAGATTTACTAAAATCTAAAGATATTGATCATTTTATACATAATGGTTTTGTACGTATAGATAATGTATTTGGACGAGATATAGCAGATGCAGCATTAAACATTCTTTGGAATGACCTTCTATATGATCGTTCAAATACCTTTACATGGAATGAACCTGTAATTCGTTTAGGCATGTATACTAATGAACCCTTTGTTGCATCAGTAAACACCCCCAAGTTACATCACGCATTTAATCAGCTTGTCGGAAAAGACAAATGGATTGCTTGTCGAAATGTAGGAACTTTTCCTATAAGATTTCCTGCTTGCACCCATCCTATTGATACAGGCAAACACGTTGATGCTGCATTTCCAGGAAATGACCCTAACAATTATTTTGAATGGCGCGTTAACATTAAATCTAAAGGAAGAGCATTGCTTATGTTGGTTTTATATTCCGATGTTAGTGTGTATGGTGCACCAACAATTATATTTGAGCGTTCACATATAGATGTTGCAAAATTATTATCTAATGAAGGTAATTTAGGTCTTTCCTTTATGGAATTAGCCACTAAGTTGGAGGAGCTTCCAAAAAGAAAAGAAGTATTTGCAACTGGTAAAGCAGGTACTGTTTATCTTTGTCACCCTTTTTTGGTGCATTCAGCTCAGCCTCACATAGGAACTAGTCCTAGATTTATGGCCCAGCCACCATTGCTCTTAAAGGAAGAATTGTCAATTTATGAGTCTAATAGAGAACATTCTCCTCTTGAAAAGGCTATTCTATTAGGGTTGGTATAATTACATTAATTTACATAAAGAGGTTGCTCATATGCAACCTCTTTGAACTAATTATTTAACATAATAATATTAATATAAAATTTCAAATAACGAAGTCATAAAATAAATATAATCAATTGATATTCTATATGTTAATTAAAGCTATATAACATTAATTAACTCTTGAATATGCATCCTGATCAAAATAAAATATACAACCATGATGATTTCGTAAGATTGTTGAAGGCCATTCTGTAGACAATTTACCTTTTAATGTCTGTTCTACCGCTCGAGACTTATGCGTCCCTAATACAACACAAAACAAATATTTAGCTGAAAGTAATGTCGGGATGGTAAGTGTAATAGCCGTTTTTGGGACATCTTCAATTCTACTAAAACAACCATCTATGACTTGCTGTTCCTTACAAGAATAATCTAACTCTACTTCTTTTACAACAGCAGGATCATTAAAATCAGCAACAGGAGGATCATTAAAAGCTAAATGACCATTTTGGCCAATACCCAAGCAAACTATATCAATAGGTTCAACATCAATTAAAGAAGAAATCCTTTCTATCTCCTCCTCTACACCTCGAGAGGGATCAATGAGATTTACCTCTTTGAAAGGAACCTTTGTAAATAATCTTTCATTCAAGAAAGAGGAAAATAATGCAGGAGATTGAGAATCGAGCCCAATATATTCATCCATATTAAATGCAACCACCCTTGACCAATCTATTTTTTGTGAGTTCCTTAAATACTTCAGCATATAATCCTGAGATGGAGCCGCAGCAAAAATGATCCGGATATATTCCTTTTCTTTTTGCAATTCCACAATTTTGTTTTCTATATCTTTCCCTGCCTCATACCCAGCAAGTTTACTCGTTTGAAATACCTTAATATTATCTTCTACAATAAACATAATAAACATCTATACAAAGCTTTTTAGCTTTGCTATTTTCTAAATAATAAATTGATAAATTTTAACCTTCGAACTTTACACTGTCAATTACGATCTCTTGTTCTTGCAACGTTTTAGGCATCTGTCCTCTAAATAACCACAGGTTGATTTTCAATCGCTCTTCCTTATCCGATGGAATATCTCCACCCATATAGTCCCATTTGTGTAATACATTTGACACTGCGCTATTTTGTGACAAACTCTCGAAAGAAATTTTGTTCTTTTGCCAATTGAAACTATGCGTGGTAGGTCCTAAATCACTTGGTATATCAAACCTTACTTTGTTTCCATTTTTACCCGAAGGCTGCACAGCAAACTGCGTATTCATATTATCACTTACGGACCATTTAGAAAATTCAATATCTATTTCTTCTGTATCGGTCAGATAAGTAAATAACCCAGCAACGACATTATCATCTAATTTGGAAACATCTGAGTTAATGAAAAAAGTATACTTTCCATAACTCAGGGAATTTCTCAATGTTATTCCAGAACAATACCATTGACCTCCCTTCTGTGTAATTTTCAGGTGTAACTTACCCTGATTATCCACCCAAACATTATCCTCAGAATCTGAAAATAAATTGGGTCCTGGTCCTTCTTTAGCCGATTTAGTTTTCCGTACAATCCAATCGTAGCCAGAAAATTTAATTATTCTCTCCGAGGGAGTAATAATTTGATTTTCTTCTGGGGTACTCCTCTTATCACAATTAGTGAATAAAAGGAGTACCAATACAGAAAGTGTTGTGTTTAATAAACTCATGCCCCCCCCTTAGTTAGCAACAGTTTTTAAGATTATATTCTCTAGAATAGCTCCCGCTCTATCTCTTGCCGTAAGTACAACATTATTTGTTCCTGTAGCATTGCCATCATGAATGAACACGATATTATTCAAATCAATATCCAGCTGCGAGAATCTACTTCCTTGTTTTAGAACTTCCGCTCCTTTGACCAACCATCCAAAACTTGGTAATTCTTCAATCGTATAAATTATATCTGCAGCTGTTGCTCCAGAAACGAGTAAATTCGCTTGATCCAATACTACGACGTCTCCCTTTGCCATGCTGATGTCCTTCACATGCTCTAATTCTAGTTTAGAGTTACCAGAGGCAAGCGTTGCTATAATCATTGGAGGAGCTAAAGTTGGGTGTTCTTTGGACGCAATTTCATCCGTTTCATCCGACATATACTGTCCATCCAACATAAAAGAAACTAAAGAAGATGGATTTGCTGATTTGTAATAATCCGTTATATCGAAATTAAACTTAGTAGCTTTACTACTTTTCAAAGTTGCTATTCTTGGCGTATTAGGAAATACAGCATTATTAAATTTTAAAGACGATTCCGTCCAATCCGTACTTGGCGTTACGTAAAGATCAAAGTCCACCCCTTTACCATGTGAAAAGGATACAGAAAGTTGCATTTGCATATCTGTTACAACACCTTCTTTTTTGAAATCACTGAAATCAAACATTAAGAAACCTTTTCTATCATAATCCCCGTCATTAGTAACATTCTTAATTTTAATCAATGTATTTGTTCCAAAGTTCACTCCAGCTTCGGCTCCTCCGTTTACGTATGTATCGTGTTTTGCAAAGATCGTATCTTGAACCAGATCTGGATTTGGTGCATTGGCGTCTCCTGTAGGAGCTGAATAGTAGACAATATTATTGACTACATGAATTACGCCATTATTTGCTACTAAATTTGATGTTCGAATCTGCCACTGAATTTTTGTTTTTTCGTTTATTAATCCCACGAATGTACTCGTATGTGAAAGAAACATTTGTTGACCATTTTTAGTAGGATACGCTATAGGGCGGTTACTGGCAAATAAATCAGGATTATTAAAATTCACTACATCCTCTACAATATGGTATTTCAGGACATTCCTTAAAATTGGAAGCGGAATATCTCGTAGGCTTGCGTAATTATTTTCTTTGAGGTAAACTCTGAAAGCTGCATTATTAGGAACGATAAACGTTAAGCCATCTTCATTGTCGTATATTGAACTTAAACCTGCAATTTCGATAGCTTCTTTCATTAACGAAAGAGAATCTGTCGTTGAAATAAACTCTAATGTAGTTTGATTTAATTTTGAATTATCTGGCGATGGCGTATATTCAAAGTTGTCTTGTATTTCACAGCTTACCAAAAATCCTAAACTTGCTATCGATAATAACATTAGAAATCGATATGTTTTTATGATTTGTATCATAATAGTTCGTTTTATTAGGGTTGATAAATATTATTTGTAAAACTCATTTTGCTCTAGATTCGGATTTCTAAGAATAGTGGTTTCAAAAATTGGCCACACTATATTTCTTTCATCCGATAATCCATTAATAGGTCTCATTGTAGGAATAGCAAGCCCTGTTCGAACAAGATCAAACCAACGGTGTCCTTCGAAGCTTAATTCTATAGAACGTTCATGCAAAATTGCACCTACCAAAGATCCATATAGATTATTTGCAGAAGATGCATCCATTACTTCCAAACCTGCACGACGGCGAATTTGATTCAGTAAAGCAAGTGCTTCGTCATTCTGATTTAAATTGGCATGAGCTTCTGCTTTTAACAAAATAATATCCGACAGTCTTGTTAATACGATATTATTGGAAGAAGGGTCCGCACTTTCGTCATTAAAACCTTCGCCAAAAAATTTCCAAATCTTACGGGGCTGAGCCTGAGTAACATCATAAATTTTTTCTTTGCGCAGATCCCCCTCTTCTATGGAAGCAATAAACTTCGCGCTTGGCACATAATCACTATCTGAACCTAAAGCATAAAGTACGCGCAGCGCATTGGTCTGTGTTTCATTATACCCCACCTCAAAAATACTTTCTGCGGAACGACCCATGGTAAAAATATTATTCCAATCGCTGATTGACACCAATGAATGTCTGTTGCCTGTGATAATTCGATCTGCTACTTCTATAGCTTTGTCATATCTTTTTTGCCACATATATAAATGTGTTAGAAATGCCTGTGCCGCAGATTTGGTAAAAAGGACTTTATCCCTGTCGCCTGTATAGTTATCAGCGCAATTTTCTGCTGCGAATAGTAAGTCTTCTTCTACTTGTTTTAATACATCGGCTGATGGTGTACGGGCAACAAAGATATCCTGTTCAACACTTTCATAAGGCTCAGTAATTAGTGGCACATCGCCCCAAATACGAGTCAAATAAAAGTAGGCTAAACCTCGCAAACCTCTCGCCTGTCCCAAAAGCTGGTTTCGCAAGGGACTATCTTCTGTTTGAAAAACAGTAGGTGTATATTTTATAGCATAATTAGCTCTGGAAATCAACGTATAGAAGTTGTCCCATTTGGCCGAATTAATGATTGGTGTTAGCGCATTTTGCTGCAAAGCAAAAGGATCCCCAGAATGTCGTGTGGTCACATTGTCTGCCCTACCCTCTCCCCAATACGCAAAATTCAAACGCATGGTAGATTGTAAACTGTTATATATTCCGTTTACACCAGCTTGTGCATCACTTGCTTTCTTATAGAAACCTTGTCCCGAGAAGCTACTAATGGGGTCTTTATCCAACAGAGAGTCAGAACATCCATAGCTAAGAACACTAATTATTGCTGCACCTAATATAGATTTTATAGTAATTTTCATAATTCTCAATTTTAAAGTCCTAAGGATAAACCAAACATGAATGAACGATTCTGTGGATAAGAACCTTCATCAACCCCTACGCGAAGTCCTGAATAAGAATTCACATCTGGATCATACCCTGTATACTTTGTCCAGGTAATAAGGTTAGTTGCCGTTACGAACATATCCAGCTTTCTCAATCCTATTTTATTTATCCATTGAGAATTAAACGCATAGCGAAGATTCACATTTTTGAGTTTCAGGTATGAGCCATCTTCAACCCATCTACTTTGCACTCTACTGTCAGACTGCTTAGGATCGTTACGTATTAATCTTGGGAAATTCGTGACATCACCCTGCTCACGCCATCTGTTTAGGGCATCTGTCGAAAGATTGTTATAACTTACAATGGAATTACGTTGATGATTTAATTCACTATAAATTTCATTTCCATATGAATACTGTAAGAAAACATTTAACGAGAAATTTTTGTAAGAGAAGTCATTCGAAAAACCTCCGAAAAATTTAGGTTCTGCATAACCAATAATTTCACGGTCATCCTGATTAATGATATTATCACCATTGACATCTTTCCAAATAGGATCTCCACCAACATATTTAGGCCCGTTCGCTCCATTTATAACGTTATTTACATTGTCCTCGTCACGAGCATACACCCCTTGAAATCTCCATCCATAGAATACGCCAATAGGTAAGCCTTCCTGCAAAATGTGATAAGTTCCATTTTGAATAAATCCATTGGTTAATAGTTCATTTGGAAGAGAAGTAACTTTATTACGATTAAAACTGATATTAAAATTAGAATTCCATTTAAAGGCATTCACTAAGTTTCGAGTCTGAAGACCAATCTCTAGACCTCTATTTTCTATGTTACCAATATTTTGTGTTATAAACTCGAAACCTGTTGTATTAGGTATTGGAACGTTATACAGAAGGTCTCTTGTTTTCTTTAGGTAATAGTCTGTAGTCAGGAGAATTCTGTTATTCACAAATCCTAACTCCAATCCTAAGTTATATTGGGTAGTTGTCTCCCAAGTTAAACTTGCATTAGGCATTACAGTAGGTGCAGCACCTGAAAAATCCAAGTAGTTTGTACCTAAAGTAAATTCACCTTGAGAAGTATAATCTCCGATAGCCTCATTACCTGTGCTACCCACACTAAATCTCAACTTACCATCACTTAACCAGCCCAATGACTGAATAGGCTCCTCATCGACAAATCTCCATCCCACTGAAGCTGAAGGGAAGTATCCAAAACGTTTTTGTCTACCAAAACGAGAAGAACCATCAGAACGCATGTTTAACTCCAGCATGTACTTGCTCATGTAATTATACGTCATACGTCCAAAATAGGACAACATCGCGTGTTCTGAGCCCACATTCACGCCTTGATTGGAAATGACGGATGCAGCATTTAGTGTTCTGATATCATCACTTGGAAAATACATACCATCTAAGCCAGTACGGTCATATCTCCAATTTTGAAAACTCATCCCCAATACAGCTCCAAAATTGTGCACATCGTTCACTGATTTATTGTAAGTGAAATAACTCTCATTACCCCAAGTTAGGTTTGTTGTGCTACGAGTAGCACCCGTATTATACCCTTCTCTATAATCTAAAATTGATGGCATAAACTCATCTTCTTTCATCGCAATGTAGTCTATGTTAAAGTTCGTACGGAACTTTAAATCCTTTAGTATATCTATTTCAGCATACTGACTTCCTATCAGCCTGTTACTTTTCCCTAGATTTGTAGCATACAAAGCCATCCCTACAGGATTTCTTTGACCAATCATATAACCATTAATAGAACCATCAGGCAAATACATGGACATATTAGGCGGTCTAACCAGCATACTTCTAATGATACTTAAGTTTCCTGTACCCGCCGCATTGATTCTATTATTCACCCCATTGGTATAGGAAGCACTTTGCCCCACACGAATTCTATCTGAGAGTTTGAAATCCGTATTGATTCTTGACGTAAATCTTTTAAAATTAGAGTTTATAACTATCCCATCTTGATCAAGGTACGAAGAACTCCAAGCGAATCTATTTGATTCATTTCCGCCTCGTACAGAAAAATCAACCTTATTCTCTCTCGCGGTACGCATGAGTTCGTCTTGCCAATTCACATCCCCATTATTCATAGGACTCAATGAATCTATAAGCGTGTAATAGGGTTCTTCTGGAATTGCCAAAGCGGCATACGATTCTAAAACTGCATCTCTATACTGACGAGCATTTAAGACACTTAAGAAACGTGTAATTGAGCTAACTCCAGTTGTGGCATTAACCTGAATTTCTGGTTTCCCTTCAGCACCTCTTTTTGTCGTTATCAAAACAACACCATTAGCCGCTCTTGAACCATAAATGGCTGTCGAAGCTGCATCTTTTAATATCTCAATAGAGGCGATATCGTTTGGATTGATATCAGCAAGTGGATTAAGCCCGAAATTCTGCGTTCCATTTAAAGAACTAACAGAACCTGATTCAATTGGAATACCATCCACCACAAACAAAGGATTGTTACCTGAATTCAAGGAAGAATTACCTCTTACACGTATAGTCATCTCACCTCCAGGTGCACCAGAGTTTGAGGTTACTTGCACACCTGCTGCTCTACCTTGCAATATAGAAATAGGATCCTGCAGTGTAGTTTTTTGAATCTCCTCAGAACCTACAGATACAATAGAACCTGTCACATTTCTTCTTTTTTGTGTACCATAACCTACTACCACTGTTTCTTCGATTGTATTGATAGTAGAGGTGAGATTAATTGTGTATTCAACTTGGTTTCCAATTCTAAAGGAATATTCCAAATATCCTACCGAAGTAACCACAACAGTGTTACCCACAGTAACATCACTGAAAGTGAATTGACCATTTTGATCTGTTGAACTGGTTCTTCCAGATTCAACCACTTTGACGCTCACCCCGGCTATTGGCTGAGAATTGGAAGCATCTAATATTTTTCCGCGAATACTTTTTTGCTGCGCAAAAACTACAGAATTGAGAAGAACCAAGGAAAAAATAATTAACGATATAATTTTTGTCAAACAAGAATTAAATATCCTAGGTAGATAGTTAGTAGTTAAAACCATAATTCTGATTTTAAGTTTATAATAAATTAGTTTACAACTCTAAGATAGAAATAAATTTTTATTGTGCAAACATTTGCACAATAAAAATTATATATTGAACTATAAATAACAATCTAGTATATATAACAATGCAATTGTTTGCACAATTATTAATCATGCAATATTTTTGATTCCCTATATATTTAATTTATCTTAGCTTAGACAAACTTTAAAATGAAAAAATCAGACTCAAGACGTTTAACAATTAAAGATTTAGCCAAAGAGTTAAACCTTTCTTCTTCGACTATTTCGAGAGTTCTCTCTAACAACCCTCGTATTAGTGAGGCAACCAAGAAATTAGTCAATGACAAAGTCAAAGAGTTAGGTTTTTCATTAGATCCCATTGCTTCCAGTTTTAGAAGTAAGAAGACTAAATCCATCGGTGTTGTAGCTCCAAGAATTGATGTAGATTTTCACTCCAAAGTAATTAGCGGAATAGAAGATTATGCTTCCGAATTAGGTTATCAAATCACTATATTTCAATCGAAAGATTCGTATTTAAAAGAAAAAGAGATTTTAAAGCTCTTAGAAACTTCTATGGCTGCAGGTATTATTATATGCCCATCCCTAGAGACACAAAAAGTTGATCATTTAAAAAAAGTAATCAAATCAAACATTCCTCTAGTATTATACGATAGGCCTATCGACAATCTAGATACAAACATTGTATGTATAAATGATTATCAAGCATCATACAATGCAACTAAACATCTTATAAATACAGGATGTAAAAGAATCGCTCATATATCTGGAAATCTGAATGTAAATATCTTCAAAAAAAGATTTGAGGGGTATAGATCAGCCTTGTTTGATAACGACTTGCAATTTGAAGATGATTTATTATACCAAACACATAATTTGTCTTACCATGAAGGGTTAGTTGCTGCCGAGAAGCTTTCCAAATTGATTATTCCTATTGACGGAATAGTATGTGCCAATGATTATACTGCATCTGCTGCTGTGCAGTTATTTAAAAAATTAAATATTGCTATACCAGAACAAGTTTCTATTATAGGATTTAGTAATTATCCTATTTCAACCATTATAGAACCTAATATTTCAACTATCGATGACAATGCATACGATATGGGAAATATTTCAGCAAAAATTTTAATACAACAAATCGAAGATAAATATCAGAAAAAAATTGACTACCAAGAGATACTTGTCAAAACAGATCTTATTATTAGAGATAGTACAAAAAATTTAAAAAAATAAATGCTCCAAAATGGAGCATTTATAATAGCTTATATTTTCCAGCTCTTTATATTATACCCGTAAAATGCATAAAACACAAGATATACATAACAAGGAATAAGTACCCAGTAAGCCAACTGTAATCCATATGTATCTGCAAAATAACCATATATCATAGGCATTATAGCATTGCCACACAAAGCCATAACCAATAAAGATGCGCCTATCTTAAGAAATTTTCCTAAATTATTTAATGCTAATGGCCATACGCCCGCCCAAATCATAGAATTCGCAAACCCGAGTGCTACTAAAAACCATACAGACACATCCGTTGTATGACTTAGAAAACTAACATTACCTGAAGCATATATTACAGCTAACGAAAAAATCAGTCCTAAACAAGTACAAAGTCGTAAAGCGAATAACTGGGTTATGACCTTGGGGATAAAAGTTATTCCCAGCAAATACCCCAGTATTGTTGTTGTTAACGTATAGGAAGGAAACGATTTTGCTTCTATAAAGTTTAAGCCATAATGTTGAGCATAAGTAATTACACTGTCCACAGCAATAACCTGTGATCCCACATGAAAAAAAATAGCTATACTTCCTAATACAAGGTAAGGAAATGATAATACTGACTTTTTTGAGCTATTATCTCTTTGTTCATCTATTTCTTTATCACTATCAATTTCTGGTAAAGGAGAATATTTCACAAGCAGTCCTAGTGCAATAAGTATAAAGCCTATAACCATATAAGGAACCACTACTCTACCTACTAGTTCATCCAAAGCAGCCTCTTTTTGCACCAATGGCAGCACGGATAGATTTTCAAAAAAGCTTTTGTCCTCAGGTTTTAGAATGATTGCTGCAAATAATAATGGCGCTATAATTCCAGCAACTTTATTACTTATACCCATTATACTAAAACGCTGAGCTGCACGTTCCTTGTCTCCAAGAATAGTAACATAGGGATTGGCGGCTGTTTGCAAAATAGACAAGCCCACTCCCAATGTAAATAAACCTGTTAGAAACACCCCATATATACGGTAAGCTCCAGCAGGAATAAATAGAAACGCGCCAATAGCCATCATAAAAAAGCCCAGCATCATTCCAGCCTTAAATCCAAAATATTTCAAAATATATCCCGAAGGTATCGCCATGACCAAATAGGCAATGTAAAAGGCAAAAGCTACTAAATAGGAATCAAAATTACTCAAGTCAAATGCTATTTTGAAATAGGGAATTAAAATGGCATTTACCCAAGTCACAAAACCGAAAACAAAGAATAGCACAGCAATAATTATCACTGAGATTACTTTTTGCTGAGCGGTTAATTGATCGACACGTATTGGATTATGGATGTTTTTCTTCATAACTTTTAATTAGGATACATGAAATAAGCGGGTAAACTACCATCGCCAATATCGTTAAATACTTTAAAAACCATATTTTTAGTTGGCTTGATTGGTCCAGTGTATTTTTTACTTTTTAAAGTAGGGATACTGCCATCTTCAGTAAAATATATGCTGAAACCTGGCAAATCAACATTGGCATACAACCTATCTCCTATTAATGCCACACCTGGGGTTGGAACTCGATATTTATACCCCTGCTTATAATATTGAAGTCTTTTAAGCTCCTGATTACCTACGATGCCAAAAAACTCGTTTAAACTTCTATTGTAAGAACTATTAATAGAATCCTCATCCAAATTTTCCCATTCTGGAGCAGGTCCCCAAGCTCTTTCCGCAAAGGACAGAAGGCGTGGAAAGATCATTTTTTCCATCTGTTCTTCACTTTTTATTGTTTCAGACCATAATAATGCCTGTATCCCCACAATGTTGCTTTTACCTTGTTCAGTTAATTTTTCATGATTTTCTAATGTATTTATGGGTAATTTTCGACCTAACCAGTCCATTTGCTGATTTTTCAAGTAATTAAAGGGGATAAAACTAAAAGGTCTTTCCAAATCAATAAATCCACCCCAATAAAAGCCTTGCTCATTAAAACTTTTATGATAGGACATATCCATATAGAAATTGCTTACAAAAGACAATTTAACTTTATACCCTAAATTTGCAAGCTTGTAAGCTAAATCTTCATTACCAGTTAGATTATTCCAAACATTTAAATGGATATTCTTATTCGCTAATCCTTTATCAGCAAACCACTTTTTTCTTCCTGTTTCCGTCACGCCTCTTTTCATACCCACTTCCTCCCAGCCCGACAAATACAAACCTCTAGCATTTAATATATCATATAATTTATTAAAATGACGAACCCATAAATCTTCGACAGTTTTAATATTCGAGTCTTCATTTTTTAATTTTTCGAAGGCAGGAGAACCTTCCCAAACACCATTTGGAACTTCATCTCCCCCAAAATGAATAGTATTCAGCGGCACATTTATAGATTTATAAATTCCGATGATATCATCGGTAACCTGTTCCAAAAAATTATATACTGAACTTAAAGAGACATCCATGACATTATCATTCCATTTCTGTACGCTTGAATATTTAGAGGTATCTCCTGCGGAATAAAGCAAGTATTTTTCAGCTTCATTACGGTCTTTATCTTTCAATCTCTCAAATCTATATTGCATAGCCTTCACTGCAGCTCTTGCATGTCCCGGAGTTTCTATTTCCGGTATGACCTGAACATGTCTTGTATTTGCATACAATAAGATTTCTTTAAAATCTTGTATAGAATAATATCCAGTACCACTATTTTTATTCGTAGGTCCTGATCCATAAGAGGGAGGAAGTGACGAAGAAGAAATATATGCATGCGAACGCACAGAAGAAACGGAAGTAAGTTCTGGAAAAGATGGCAATTCTAACCTCCAACCTTCATCATCATTAAGGTGAAAATGCAGGGTATTTATTTTATAAAAGGAAAGAATGTCAATGAGTTTAAGAATCTGCTTCTTTGACTGAAAATTTCTAGCGACATCAATCATAAAACCTCTACTCGCAAATCTTGGTTCATCGTACACTTCAACGCAAGGAATATGTATTACATCTTTTTTCCCTGACTTGTAATCTTCAGGTTTTATTAAGGATTTTATGGACTGTATAGCATAAAAAGCTCCTTTTCCGCAACTTGAAGTCACTACAATGGAATCTTTAGTGACCAAAAGTTTATAAGCTTCTTCTTGAAGGGTTTCATCTAGTTTAAACTTGATTACATCTTTGGATCTCAATTTTTTGTGAATAGAAAAATTAATACTAAACAATTCTCCCAATTCAGACATGAAGTAATCTATTTCATTAGTGAATAACCCTCCTCCTAGTATAGTGGTAGAACCTGTTAAGGCAAAATGATCTACACCTAACATGAACTTGGATGGTGTAGGAAATATTTTTCCAGGCTGCACACTATGAGAAGCCGCATATCTTTTATTCTTCTCAAAAATCAAATCAGGGGTCATTTCCACATCGTTCGCAACCCTATAAAATTTCTTCTTATCTACTGGCTCTAGCCTTTCCACCTCGCCTAATTGCGTAATTTTTCCATTATCCCAGGCAATATAAAATCCCTGCGGAGAATCATTAAAATTTACGATCCATGATTTAGATACTATTTGCAGTTCTAATTCTTCGCCAGGAGCTAATGGCTTAAAAGAATCATTGGGCGTCAATACAAACAAGTCTCCGTTGATGTGTTGTATATCCAAAACAGGATTAGGGGTGTTGGGTTCAAAAATTCGAATAAAATTGAAATATAGCTTCCATCCGCTCTTGGCAAGAACGGTTTTGCCTTCATTCTTAAACACAATTCGGGATAACGCCTCTTCTTTTCCATTGTAATTATTTTCCAAAGGTTGCCAAGAAACTTTAATGCTAACATCTGAACCACTTTGTGAAAATCCTACAGAGGTCATTACTGACAAGAAAACAACAATATATGCTAATATCTTCATAAATAATTTACTTTGAATTCTTACTTAACCGATCATACAGCAATTTAATTTTACTGTTGCGCAATTCGTTTTCCTGTCTGATTTCAGCAGGAAAAAGATAGTTTTTATGCAATCTGTTAAACTCTTTATTTTTATTTGAATTGGCTAAGTGTTTTAACTGTGTAAGTATCTGTGGAATTTCATCTGAATTAAAGTCTTTTGAATTAAGCTTTTCTTCAATTACCATATATTTTAGATAATCAGATCGAATCTCGGACATTAAAACATAATGTGCATACTCATCCTTATTGCTCTTAGGCTTCAAACTTTTCAAATTATTTACCACCCACAATGCACTATCTGCCATTGTTTTAATTGCTGGTCCACCAACACTAACCACCCCTTGATTTATTTCGTAAGGATTGGCTTTAAGTGCTTTCCAGAATAGTTGAGATTCAGAATCTTTAAATCCATACCGGTGATTAGCATATTGCAGTACAAACTTTTCTACATCTAATGCGCCTGGAATCTTAAGTGATTCAAAATAGGCTTCCATAAGCATATTAAAACCATTCAAAGGATATACTCGACGTATTGGATATAACTCTACTAAATCTTTTGGGCTTTCCCACACACTTGAATAAAGACCAGATGTAGACCATGAAGTCATAATGATTCCTTTATAATTAAACTCCTTGGCTAGAGGTATGAAATCTCTAATATTTTTAAAGTGTTTTTCCCATTGCGTGACAAAATAATTATCTGGATGACTGCGAATTGATGGTGCACCCCAAATTTCAAATCCAGAATTCAATAAATTACTATGCTTACCAAACATATTAATGTCCCAACCATAATTCCAATCAATGAATATGGTTTGCTTTGGCAAGCCTTTCAAAGCATCTGGATATTTCATCGCGATATCAGCCCAAATCACAGGACGTTTACCCAGAGAAACTACTAATTCACACAATAATTTTATATAATCACCATATAAACGCCCTTTCCCCACCTCAGCTACTTTTTTTTGAGACTCTTTTGAGTGACCCAATAGGTAGGTCTCATCACCTCCAATATGTATGTATTCTGATTTGTGGGTCGATAATAAATCGGAATATAAATCTCTAAAAAGTTCTTTTGCCAACTCTTCCTTTAAAGGATTTATCTGAGAAAAATCTTTTTGATCTTCTCTCAGCTCTTTATATTTATAATGTCTTAGAATATACTCTACGTGACCAAAACTTTGCTGCAGCGGTATTACGTCAATACCCAAATTCTCACAATAGGCAATAAAATCTACAATTTGATCTCGTGTATAAGCATATTGATTTGGAATCAATGGATGTTTTTCAAAAGGATATGTTGCTTCCCATTCCATTACCAGGGTATTAATTCCTCCTTGATGTAGTTGTGTGGCCAACTTTTTCAAAGCATCGATCTTCATGACTTGCACTCTCAGATCCAAATGAAAGCCTTGAATGGGAAATTTTTTCTCTTGACCGACCGAAGCCTTATAAGAGAGCACATAAAAAAGAAGAATTAAATAAAGTAATAGCTTTTTCATAATAAGGAAGTTTATAGTATTTTCAAATTAATTATCGTAGTATTTATAATTGTACTGGCTTATAATATCGATTGGCATGAACGTTTTCTGTACCCCTTTCTTTCCAAACTTTACGTAATTAAAAAGTGAGAGTAGTGCTTGATACCCCTGTTGTATGGGTTTATGACAAATCAAAAAATCAATGACATTTTCCTCTAAATACTGCAGGTTATCCTCTAAATAGTCAAACCCAATTAAGAGAATACCTTCATAAAGTCCTCTAGATCTCAAATAAGATGCAACACTTGACACCCTCGAATTGGTCACAAATATTACTTTAACTTTATGATGTTCAAAAAAATAATGCAGTTCACGATTTATAATCTCACTTTCTGTCGATCGGATATCTAGCGTATGGATCTCTCGTTCTTTAGGCTTTCTAAAATAAGATTTTAACGCTTCCTGTTTGATATAAAGATGATGTTCAGGATATAATTCCTTGGAGATATTCACAATCAAAATAGAATCTTGAGGCGCAGATGAATATTGTATCAAATTTGCTGCAACTAGACCACTTTGATGGAGGTCTGGACCAAAATACCCTATAGCATGAGCTTGATTAAGGTCAGAATTTATGAACACATAAGGAATTGAATTTTCCTCACATTTAGAGATCAATGCCAGAGTTTGTTCTTTAAACATGGGCGCTATAAGCAATCCGTGCAATTCTTTAAAATTTAAAGTTTCCTGCAATACATTAAATGAGGTAATATCATTTTGGTCAAATAATAGGATTTCAACTTCTATTCCATAATTTTTAACTTCTTCAATTGCATTGCGTATACCTTGCAATGGAGCTTGCCAATAGGTAGATTCCTTCGATGATCTTGGGATGATAGCTTTGAAATATTTTATGTTCTTTTTGGTTAGAGATTGCGCAATAATATTAGGTTCATAATTATATTGCTTGATTATCGCTAATATCTTTTCCTTTGTCTTTAATGACACACCTTCCCTATTATGCAACACTCTGTCCACCGTACCGATAGAAACATTTGCCAATTTAGCTATATCCTTTACACCTAAACTTTTAAGATTCATTCGAACTAAAACTTAATTTGTTGTACTTAACATATCCTTCCACGATTGACAAATAGACATCTATATTCTCATCAAAAACCACCACATCCGCATCATATCCACTTTCTATCAAACCTTTACGATGCGCTAGCTTCATAATACGAGCGGGATTTACGGTTATCATTTTTATTACCTCAGGCAAAGATGCTTTAGTATTTTGTAGGAAAGTCCGAACCAGCAAATTTGCTGTTGCAATGCTTCCAGCAAATGCAGAGCGATCGACCAGCTTAGCAACGCCATCCTCTACAATTACATCAATGCCATCCTGCAAACTTCCCAAAATACTTTTGTTAACTTGGGTTCCAGCAGCGCGCATAGCATCAGTAATTAAAACTATTCTATCTGCACCTTTTATTTTGTAAATCAATTCCAGTAAAGGTCTAGGTAAATGTACTCCATCGGCAATAACCTCTACATCCATTTCTTCTATTAGATAACAGGCTTCCACAGCACCAGCATATCGGTGAGCATTCTTTCTTGTCACGCCTAGCATCGCTGAATAAAAATGAGTTGCTAAACGATATCCGTGGTCAAAAGCGAGTTTTATATCATCATACAATGCCTCAGTATGGGCAAAGGCTGCGATGATTCCTCTTTCAGTAAGAAAATCTCCGAATTCTAATGCGCCTAGTAATTCAGGGGCCGCACTCCATCTTATAATATGAGGACTCATTTCCACTATACGAGAATATTCTTTGTAATCCGGATTGCGAATATATTTGGGATCCTGAGCCCCGCGCTGGTTGATAGCAAAATAAGGACCTTCTAGGTGAAGACCTAAAAATTTAGAACCGTTAGCATTCTGTAGATTTGCCTGTTCATAAACAGCCAAGACTTTTTCTAAATGTTCTGAATCCGCAGTTAATGTTGTGGGACACATACTTGTGGTGCCATATTTAATATGTGTATTTGCCACTCCCAAAAAAGATTCAATATCTGCATCCATAAAATCATACCCACCACCACCGTGAATATGAATATCTATAAAACCTGCAGATATATATTTGTTTTCTACATTTATCCTAGTTGTACCTTCACAAACCTCAATGATTCCAACGCCATAATCCTTGATTATACCACCTTCAATGAAGCAATAAGCAGATTCCAATATTCCCTTTTCGGTAATTAACCGACCATTATATAGCAGTAATTTTGTCAAGACTTTAAGTTTATAATTTCGTGTACGTACACGAAAATAATAAATATTTTTAAATATTATAACAACAAGTCATATATTTTCATATTTAATGACTTATAATTCCCCAATATAACCCTGGTGGTAATTGTCTAATATGTACTAAAAACAATATCTAAATGTTATATTAGATAACTTTAATTTCTAATTTGGGGATGGGGATATATTTAACCATTTTTTTAATCTCAAAATTTTAAAAGTATTTTACCCTACTTTTTCACCAAAGCTTTTATGGATATGAGATATTAAAGTCACCTTCATTTCATCTAAAAACTTTGTGTGACTAACTAATTTTCGTCTAATAATATCAATAAACATACGGTATGCTTGACCTAAATCCGTATTTAAGCTACTTTCTAACCAGGATATAATTTCTCCAAGTTCTGCATTTCCCCCATTTATTCTCTTAGAGTGATATAATCCATATGCTAATTCTACAAGTTCAATTTTATTTCCAGACCACCAGCGTCTTTGTAATAATAACTCTTTTTCCATTCTATCTATATCGTTCCTTTTGTCTAAATGTTTTACTTTTCGTACAAGACAATCACGTAACATTTCGTAGGCTTTAAATTTGGCAAATAGGTAGTCTAAACTACTTGAAAAACTATTTGGGATAACAGTGAGTTTTAGTTCTGCTGGTAAGAATTTCAAATTCCTACTTAAGAAAAATTCCCTATCTCTACTGTTGTCGTCAGCCAAATAATATTGGTAGTAAAGTGCATACCGTTTAAAAAATCTGTTTATAACTTTCAACTCATGCTGATAATACTTTTTTATTATATCATCTGTACTTATTGGTATCATACTTATGACATAATGAAGTTCAATAATATAAATATGCCAGCTATGAAATTTAGGCTTGATATATTTAAAGAAATACATTTCAGTTTGTTCATCTTCAAAGGGATTAGATTTCAATGAAATTTGAAGATCAGTCAAAGTTTCAGTAGTAATTGAATATTCCGGACCATACTACACCACCATTCCACAGCAAAGTGGTTCTTCGTCAATTTTGGTGAATCATGCTGATTTTGCAAGTATCATTTTCCTCAATAGCTGAAATCCTGCCCTTCC